>JANOQR010000034.1:0-36368 GCA_031414935.1 Luteolibacter sp. | reverse complement strand
GGCTTACTCCTCCGCAATCTCGCGGCACTCCATCATTACAAGGACCGCTGTGACCTGAAAAAAATCGGTGATTTCTCCCTCAACGTCGCCAACCCGATCACCGCGAAACTGCTGATGGAAAACGCGGGACTCGATCATCTCACCATTTCCTACGATCTTAACATCGGCCAAGTGCTTGAGTTGTTAGGTGGTGCGCCACCCGCTTGGTTTGAACTGACGCTGCACCAGCACATGCCGATGTTTCACATGGAGCACTGCGTTTTTTGCACCTTTTTGAGCAGCGGCACAACTTACAAAGATTGCGGTCGACCGTGCGAAACTCACGTCGTTCACCTCCGTGACCGCGTCGGGCAGCTTCATCGGTTACAGGCTGATGTGGGCTGTCGGAACACGTTGTTCAATGGCAAGGCGCAGACGGGAGCGCGTTACTTTGAGCATCTTCGCGCTGCCGGGCTTTCCCGTTTTCGTATCGAGCTGCTAGACGAGAGCGAGGACGCGGCGAAAACGATCCGCGCTTACCAAGATCTTCTCAGCGGCAAGTCAGATTGCTTCGAGCTGCTAGACCAAGTGGAGGCACTGGAGAAACTCGGTGTCACCGAAGGCACGTTGGCGGAGCGGTGAAAGAGGCACTGGCTCGGGCTACGGTTTCACTTTCCTAAGTCATCGAACACCGCTTGCAGCGACTTGCGGGCGGCGGCTTCTTTCTCGGGATTTTTGTTTTCGTTCGCTTTCGCCGGCTTTTCCCAAAGCTCGACGACACAGCGGAGCTGGTTTTTGTTATCGAGCATGTAGTTGTTGTTGCGGACCTGTCTCGCGCCTTCGTGCTGGATATGAACCCACTCGCGCGGGGTTCCGGGTTTGCCGAGAAGTTGCGGCGCGAAGCTCCTGCCGTGGATTTTTGCCTCGGGTAATGGAGAGCCTGTTAGCTCGCAAATCGTTGGAAACAAATCGGAGAAATCAATGAGATCGTCACACTTGGAGTCAGGCTGGATGTGGCCAGGCCAGCGGACGATGAGTGGAACGTGGGTGCCGCGATCGGTCATGGTGCCTTTGCCGCCTTGAATTTTTTTGCCGTCGCCCCAGGTGGTGGTGAGATTTTGGTCAGTGCCGTTGTCTGCTAGAAAAATGACGATGGTGTTATCGGCGATGCCCAAGTCTGCGAGCGTTTGCATGATTTGGCCGATTTGCTTGTCGAGGTAGGCCATCATTTCAGGGAAGTATTTGGGATCGCCCTTCTTGCCGATTACGGGTTCTCGATAGCTATTATCTTTGCTGTCCGGCGTGGGCTCCCATGGGAAATGCGGCAGGCAGGTGGAGTAGTATGCGAGGAAAGGCTGCTGCTTTTTCACGCTGGATTTGATGAAATCCAAATGGAACTCGAGATCCACATCGGGGCCGTAGCGATCTTTGATTTGATCGGCGATTACCGTGCCATTGCGGATGAGGTGTGGGTTCCAGAAGCGCGTCGTTTTCTGTCCCTCGTCGTCGAAGATTCGCCAAGTCTGATAGTGGTCGAAGCCGAGTGCGTTGATGGTGTTTTGTTTGTGCTCCAGCGCGATGTGCCACTTGCCGACGATCTCCGTTGCGTAGCCAGCGTGCCTGAGTTGTCGCGCGAAACTCGGCTGCTCGGGGTGGAGATAGACATCTTCCTTCGCCTTGGTATCGAGGACGGTTTTTAAGCCGTTTTTAAAGGGATAGCGGCCTGTCAGCAACGAGGCGCGGGAGGGCGAGCAGAACGGATTTGAGAAACAACGAGTGAATCTCATCCCCTCTGCGGCGAGCTTGTCGATGTTCGGAGTTTTGAGCGAAGTGCCGCCGTAGGTTGATAGGCATTCGACTCCGAGATCATCGGCGAGGATGATGGCGATGTTGGGTTTGGCGTGCGCAAGAGCCACGAAGGTCTGCGAGACCAGTAACGTGATGAGTGAAAGTTTCATGGGGTTTCTATCGGTTTCCAACGGACTTGATCCATTGCTGGTGCAGTTTCTTGAGTTCCAGAACACGCTCTGGATGCTCTTTGAGGAGATTGGTGTTCTCTTCCAGATCGGTTTCTAAATTCACGAGCGAGAGAGCGTTCTGCGCCCTGCCGCTCAACTTCCATGGTCCATCGCGCACGGCCCATGACTCGCCGAAGAGCCAATGTAGAACTCGATCTGAGCTTTGCTTTGGATCGCTCAAAAGCGGCATGAGATCGCTGCCGTCGAGCGCATGGTCCTGCGGGATCGTTGCGCCAGCGAGCTTGGTGAAGGTCGGGAAGAAATCCATGCTCATCACGGTTTGGTCGTTAGTCGTTCCTACGGGAATCACACCGGGCCATGAAGCGATCATGGGGACGCGATGCCCGCCTTCTAGCATGTTTCCCTTTTTGCCTTTCAACCGACCATTCGCGGAAACGCCACGCGGCGCGGCTTGGCCGTTGTCGGAGCAGAAAATCACCAAAGTTTTTGAGCTAAGATGATGTTTCCGCAAGGCCTCGGTGATGCTGCCGACGGATTGGTCCAGATGCGCGATCATCTCATGGTAGGTTTCCGCCTGAGACATTTTCTTGTTAGGGTCTTTCCTTTGCCATGGCGCATGAGGGGCGGCGTGTGAAAGGTAGAGGAAGAAGGGTTTCTCTTTGTGCTGCGAAATGAAATCCGTGGCATACTTGGTGAGTAAGTCCGTGGCGTAGCCTGACTCGTTCTCGACTTGTCGGTGGTTCCACCAATCCAGTTGTTTCAGCCCGTATCCTGCGACGTGGGTGTGATAATCGACATTGCCACCGATGAAGCCTCGGAACTCGTCGAAGCCCTGATTCATCGGGTGAAACTTCGCGTCGTAGCCGAGATGCCATTTGCCGATGATTCCCGTGTGATAGCCCACCTGTTGGAGAACTTCAGCGATGGTGAGTTCGCTCGCAGAAATTCCCCAGGCCCAGCGTTGGGCCAAGTTCTTGCGGCGTTGTTCACGGAAAACGGGCGATAGCTCTTCATCCGGCACCCACGAGCATCGCTGTGGATAGCGTCCTGTTAGCAGAGCTGCGCGCGTGGGCGAACACATCACGCCGTTGCTGTGAAAGTCGGTGAACCTTTGACCGTCTGCGGCGAGTTGATCGATGTGAGGCGTCTTGATTTCCTTCCCGCCGTAGCAGCCTAGAGTGCCGTAGCCGAGATCATCGGCCATGATGAGAACGATGTTAGGTCTGCTGAGTAATGAAGTGTCGTTCTGGGCAACGACTTGAAATGCAAGCGAAGCAAATGTGCCAAGTAGCGTGATGGCTACTTTCATGGATCTTTCTTATCAGGAGTCTTCTTGGGACTCGCCGTTTTCTTGTATGCCTCGGGACGCACGATTTGTTTGGCGGCTTCGAGTTTTTCACGAAGGGCTGGGTATGGGAGATCTTGCACGGCGACGCCGCTATCAATGGCCATTCCTGCGGCGATGGATGAGCTTTGGGAGAGAGCCATGAACACGGGTTCCATTCTGATAGAGCCGTGAGCGACGTGCGAAGTGGAGAGGCAGATGGGGGCGAATAGGTTTTCGCACTCGCTCTTGCGCGGAACGATAGAGCGGTAGGAAATGCCATAAGGCCGCGGTGGCACGCGCCAGATCACGCCGTCATTTTGTGCGAGTCCGGCCTCGGTGACGAAATGCTGCACCACATGCGAGTCCATGCCGAAGGAGCCGAGCGCGACTGGATCTGGAGCGGAGCGTTTGCCTTCGCAATCGTGCTGATTCATCACGTAGTCAGCAACCATCCGGCGGGCCTCGCGGATGTAAATCATCCAGGGCCAGCCGCCGTTGTTCGTGAATTCATCTTTGGGTAGGCCGTAGGTGGATGCCCTCTTGCGGATCGCTTCGGGGACGCGCTCGTTGTTCGAAAGCGTCCAGAGAAAGCCGCGAATGTAGGTTTCATGCTCCTTCTCGATTTCACGACGTTTCTCGTAGCTGGCTTCTGGATACTCCCAGTTCGCGCCGGGGTGATCCGAGCCGATGGCGTGCATGTTGTTCCAATCGACCTTGGAGCCAGAGCCTGCGAGCGGCTCGATCAGTGCCGGAAGCCGGGTGTCACCTGCGTCAAAATTGCGGAGCAGGAGTTCGTGATCCAGCTCGTGATAGCCAGCGGGTTTATCGATGGGAATGCGTAGCGCGGGGTCGGTGGTTAGACAGACGCGGTAGTTGTAGGCTTGGATTTTCCTGTCGCCTTGGCCGTTGGTGAGACCTTCCACGCGATTCATGGATGGCAGCAGTCCGCTGCTAGGATCGCCGGGTTTGATGAAGGGGTCCACGTCTTTGATGTAGTGATCTTTGTCGCCTTGAGTGTAGTGAACTCGTGGTTTGGTATCGCCACGGCGAACACCTGCGAGATTTTCGCCATATTGGCTCTCCGGCTCGCGGCCGACGGTGTAACTCACGCCCGCCGCCGCCATGAGGTCACCGACGTAAGTGGCATCGATAAACATTTTTCCCTGATAAGTTTTGCCGCTGAGCGTGGTGATCGACTCGATGCGTTTGCCGTTCATTTTCACGCCTTTGCCCGGAGTGCGGTCGAGCATTTCGTTGTAAATCACCTGCACTTTTGACTCAGCGAGGATTTTCTCAAACGCCTGACGTCCGACGTGCGGCTCAAAGCTACGGACAAATTCCTGACCGTAAGATGCAGCCACATGCTTGTAAAACTCCGCAGCGATTCCCCCGAAGCTGCCCTGTTTGCCCATGAAATCCGTCGCGCCCAGCCCGCTGGCACTCATGCCGCCCGGGAAGCCCGTGGGATTGACGAGGATGACGGAACGCCCTTGGCGCATGGCATCGCTCGCCGCGACCACCGCGCCGGACGAGTCGCCATAAACGACGATGTCATAGAGCGGGTCCGTAGTTTCCGCGCCTTTCGCGAGCGGACATAGGCTTGATAGGATTGCGGCGAATAGTGGAATGCGATGTTTCATTCGGTGATTGGGTTTGGCTGGTGGTGGAAGTGAAGGCAGAAAAATGGTGTGCCTGTCCAAGAGCTGTCAAGGACGCGAAAAGTAGAATGCTTCTTGCAAACGCAGAGCTGGAGAACTCGTGGAAATTGGAAAAACTCGAAGATCTCGCTTTCAAAAAATTTCCCCTTTTTCGGGTTGCCAGCGGGAAAACTCGTCCCTAGCTTCCGCCTCCTTCGAATTTTAACCTTCTTCCGAGATGTCCAAGCACAATAGCCTCAAGTCCAGCGCCACCGTCGGCGGCAAACGTTCCGTCCTCAAACGCTTCGAGCGCGTGAAACTGCTCAAGGAGCGTGGCGAGTGGAAAGCCGGTCGTTCTCCTGTCGGCCTGCCGAAAACCAAGGGCGAGGGTTGATCCTCACATCGCTTGGATTTTTAAAAATGCGCGAATCCCACTGGGTTTCGCGCGTTTTGTATTTTTATCCCCATGGCTACTTCAGACGGCACTCGCCTCAATAAATACCTCGCGTCCTGCGGCGTGGGGTCGCGCCGCGCTTGTGACGAACTCATCAAAGCGGGCCGCGTGGAGGTGAATGGCACGCCGTGTGTGAACATGGGCACCCGCATTTCACCCGCAGATCACGTGAAGATGGACGGCAAACGGGTGGCACCTCGCGAGACGATGATCATCGCGTTTCACAAGCCGCGCGGCTTTGTTTGCACCCGTGAAGACGAGCTCGGGCGGGCCACGATTTACTCGATGCTACCCGCCTCGCTTCACTCGCTCCATCACGTCGGGCGGCTGGACATGGACTCGGAAGGGCTGCTGATTTTGACCAACGATGGCGATCTTTCGCAGCAGTTGATGCACCCGTCGAAGTCCGTGGAAAAGGAATATCTCGTCACCGCGAACCAAGCGTTTGAGAACGCGCACTTGGACCAATTTCTCGAAGGCGTCTTCACTGACGAAGGGAAACTCAAAGCAAAAGCCATCGAACGCCTCTCGCCCCGTCGCCTGAAAGTCGTGCTCGACCACGGCGCGAAACGCCAGATCCGCGTGATGTTCGAGACGCTCGGCTACCAAGTGACCAAGCTGCTGCGCGTGCGAATCGGCGCGCTGTGGCTGGGCGATCTGGAGCCAGGTGCTTGGGCAGCTCTCAACGCGATGGAAGTGCAGATGCTGCTAGGAAATTCAAAACCCACTCGCAAGCGCGAGGTGACGGAAACTGAGCACAAGAAGGGGTCCAAGTAACCTGCCAGCGGCGAAAAAGTAGTCTGTCCTGACGCTCTGGACGAAAACTCCCGAGTCCCAAAACTCCACTCGCGCCGTTTGAAACTCCCGTCGGAGTCCCAAAAGATCGTGCCGCGCATCATCATTTCTCCCGAGCAACTTGAATGTATCGGGACGGGATCGTTGCGGCGGATTGTATCCGCCATGCCCAAACTCGCAAAAACCAATGGAACCCCCAGACGCGACAATTTCCGTAATGATGGGCTTGGCGGATGCAATCCGCCGCCACGACGCGCTTGCGAGCACAAGTCCAAGCTACTCCGCTTTCCACACTCCAGCACAGCGCGAGTTCTGGTGCTGGAGAGCGAGACAGGCTTCCAGTGGGTTTGAGGAAATTTGATTTTTTGGGCGAGAGGACGCGGGATGCCTCGTGCGGCGTCTGGTAAAAATTTAAGAAAATTTTTTAGAAACGATTGACGCAGGCTCAGGAAAGCATTTTTCTCCCGGCAGTTGAGATTAGTTCTCATTAGCATTTATCTTTTATGAAACACCGCACCACTCGCCCCGCCGCCGCGCTCCTCGTGGCGCTGATTTGCCCGACCGCCCCATCTCTGGCTCAGGACTTTGTTCAAGAACTCGCGCCCATGACCGTGCTAGGCAGCCAAGAAAACGTCTTCACGCAAACTGGCTCCGCCGCCTTTGTCACCGAGAAAGAAATCCGCGCCGCGAACAACACGAACGTCAATCAAGTGCTGGCGAAAGTCCCCGGCGTCTATGCCCGCGAGGAGGACGGCTACGGAAATTTCCCGAACATTTCCCTGCGCGGTGCGGATGGCACTCGCAGTGAAAAAGTCACCGTGATGGAGGACGGTATCCTCACATCGCCAGCACCTTACGCCGGTCCCGCAGCTTACTACACGCCGCGAATCGCCCGGATGTCCGGGGTGGAAATCCTGAAAGGCTCATCGCAAGTCCGCTACGGCCCGCAGACGACGGGCGGCGTGATTAACTACCTTTCCACCGAGATTCCTGACGAGTCGAAGTTCTACGCAAAAGCCACCTATGGCACCGACAACACCGTTTTCGCCCACACCTATTTCGGTGACACCCAGCAAACCGAGCTGGGGAAATTCGGCTACCTGCTCGAACTCCACGGTGGTCGCAGTGATGGTTTCCGTGAAATCGACGACACATCCCAGAATACCGGATTTTCCCTCGTCGAGCCGATGCTCAAGCTGTCATTCGAGCCGAACACCGCGCTCAAACAACGCATCGAGTTCAAGGCGGGCTACACTTCCTTCGAGGCAGATGAAACCTACGTCGGCCTCACCGAACCCGACCTGGCTCGCGATGAAGACCGCCGCTATGCCGCCACGCGTTACGACAATTTCGACAGCGACCACTACCGGACCTACCTGAAATGGATCGCCGAGCCATCCGACGAACTCCGCCTCGAAAGCGCGATCTACTACGGCTATTTCAAACGGAATTGGTACAAGCTTGATAAAGTCACCGGCGCGGCTGGAACCTCACGCAGCATCCACGAAGTCCTCGCCCCGGCAAACGGCTTCACCGACGAACTCGGCGTGCTCCAAGGCACCGCGGCTGGCAAAACCGCAGTGAAGGCAAACAACCGCCGCTACGAATCCTACGGCTGGCAAAATCAGGCGAATTTCCGTTTCGAGACTGGTAAAATCAGCCACGATCTCGCCGCCGGATTGAGACTCCACTACGACTACGCGGAGCGCGATCACTGGCTGGATACCTACAACGCCAACGGTGCCGGAAACTTCAATTTCGCTGGTCGCACCCGCGAAGGACAAGACAACCGCTTGGAGGAAATTTTCGCCACCGCGCTCTATCTGGAGGACGAAATCAAAGTCGGCGCACTCACCCTTCGCCCCGGCATCCGCTACGAATGGCTCGAACTCGACGAACGGAAAACCACCAACGCCATCGCCTCGACGGCCACGCCTGCTTCCACCACCCGACAGGACGGCGACGAAAATCTCGTCATGGGCGGGATCGGCGCGAACTACGAACTCAACGAACACAACTCACTGTTCGGCGGTGTTTTTCGCGGCGTCAGCTCACCGGGTGCGAGCGATTATTTCGGTGGCATCGACGAAGAAGAATCTATCGGCTACGAACTGGGCATCCGCCATCGCCGCGATGATCTGAACCTCGAACTCACTGGATTTTTCACCGACTTCGACAACTTGATTTCCACCGACACCGGAGTCGGCAGCGACCCGACGCTCAACGCCGGAGCCGCCCATGTTTTCGGCCTCGAATCCATCGCCCAATACGACGCTGGACGTTCCGCCGGGCTCTCCGCAGGCATCCCGCTCTACGTCTCTGCCACTTGGACCCGTGCGACATTTGAAGGAACTACGCCCGGCCTAGCAGGTGGCGGCGATGGCATCTACGCCGGTGGCCGCGACGGCAACGAAATCCCCTACGTCCCCGAGTGGAGACTCGCCGCAGGCATCGGCTACGTCGCCGAAAAATGGGGTGCCAACTTCGACGCCACCTACTCCGGCAGCTCATGGGGTACCGGCTACAACGACGACGTTCGCGCTGGCACCCAGACCAGCCGCGACGGGAAAATCGATCCACTGCTGATCTTCGGACTCTCCGGCTACTACCAGCTTAACGAGAATTTCAAACTCCTCGCGGGCATCCACAACCTCTTCGACGAGCGTGGCATTGTCAGCCGCATCCCCGAAGGCCCACGCGCCAACGCGCCCCGGATGGTCTATGCAGGATTTGAAACGCAGTTTTAACTGCTACCAGTCGGTTGCGGAGGAGGAAATTTTCCTTGTGATCGTCGCGAGCGAATCTCACTTGTGCCGCGCAAAGGCGCAATTCCATGTCTCCAATTCTCTACGCGATCAATATCGGCACGCTGGCCACCTGGCTCAGCGTCGCCGGTTTTGGCACGTTTGGAATCATCGTCCCTGCCGCGCGGGAGATCATCAGCCCGGTTGAAAAAACCGATGCTCTCGCCAAGTTAGAATCCATCGTCATCACCGAGGAATTCATCCCTCCAGTCCAGCAAACCGAGACCGGCAGCACGGGCGATGCCGAGGAAATCGAAGTCCCACTCGCGCCAGAGGAAACTTTGCCCACCCCGCCCGAGATGCCGGAAACCGCCGACATCACGCCGCTGCCGGAAATCCCCGATTTACCTCCTCCCGTCACCAAACCCGCCGAGACACCCGCTGCCACCCCAACCAAACCACTCGCCGTCCCGAGACCGAGTAACAAGGTTGCCACCCGCTCGGAAATGCCCACCAGCGCGACCGGCGGTTCACCCCAGGGCAAGGCCGAATCCAAAGGAAAACTCGGCAATGGCGGACGCAACGGCGGCAGCGGCATGTCCGACGCCGCCCGCATCGCCGCTGGCCGGATGCCCAAGCCCTCCTACCCGCCCTACTCCCGCCGCAATAACCAAACTGGGACCGTAGTCGTCCGTTTCACCGTGGATGAAAATGGCCGCGTCACCTCTGCTTCCGTTCACAAATCCTCCGGTTGGCCGTTGCTCGACAACGCCGCCCTCGGCGCAGTTCGGACTTGGAAATTTCCTCCCGGCGGCGTGATGACTCGCCTTCAGCCCTTCCCATTTAAACTCGAATGAACCCCGTGCTCGCCAACATCGTCGTCGAAAAATTCATCGAAGGCGGCTGGGTCATGTGGCCCATCCTCGCCTCGTTCCTGCTAGCGCTTTGCGTCATCCTAGACCGCATCATTTGGTGGTCCGCACTCCAGACAAAAATCCGGCCCGCCCTTCAGGAAAAAGCCCGCGAAGCCCTCGGCACCGGAGATTTTCCCACCGCTTGGAAACTCGCCGACCGCTCAGAAGAACCCTACCTCGCCAATCTTCGCGAAGGCATCAGCCACGCTCACACCTCCATGCTTGCCGCCATGCAGCTCCACGCCACGCTGCTCATCGAGAAATCCGAAGCCCGCATGTGGGTTCTCAGCACCATGATTACCCTCGCTCCGTTGTTAGGACTCTTCGGCACCGTCGCCGGCCTGATGGGATCATTCGCCGCCATCGGCACCGACCAGCTCGCCGTCACCAAAGTCACCGGCGGCATCGGCGAGGCACTCATCGCCACCGCCTGCGGCATCGCCATCGCTGTGATTTGCCTGCTGCCCTACAACTTCTTCCGCAAGCGCGTCTCGCTTCTTCGTTCCTCGTTAGAACGCTGGATAAACCACAGCGAACTCCTCGTAAAATCCGCCAAAGAACACGGCCACGACCTCGAGAGCTTTGCTCTCGAAAGACGCAAAACTCCAAGACCCAAGACTCAAGACTAAGAATTTTCATCTCAGCTTCACCTCACTTCTTTTGATACGTTAGAAGGAGCCGATCACTGACTAATTCGTCTTCTAGTGTCTCTCCGCCACGCTGAAAACGCCGAAGCATTGACCGACCGCAATTTACAAAAGCCTCAACCTCAAACAAATCATCAGGGACATCCAACTCACAAATTTTACTCCCTGATTTCTTCGTGCCATCGATGCTCAAAGCCACCCTTACGCCACGATCCTTGGCCAAGGCGATCTCTTCAAAAAGACGTGGCAAAGAGAAATCCTGCCCGCCATAGAGAATCGCCTGACTGTCGACATAAGGTGGATCACAGTAAATTAAGTCTCCGGCGGAAGCATCACGAAATGACTCTGCGAAATCACAGCATCTAAACTCTGCCCCAAGCGTCCTCCTGCGCCAGATTTCAACTCTCTCCGCAAATGATGTGGGAGAAATTGGAGCATGTACACCGCACGGCGTGGACATGTAGCCATCCGCTTTTCTGAAACGCACGACTCCGCCGTAGCAACTCCGACACAGAAACAAAAGGTCCGCACCATTCGGCGAGGCATTGTAAGAATCACGAATCCTATTGTAGCCATCAGCACCACCATTTTCATGATACAGCTCGAACCGCTCTCGATACCACGAAATCAATAATTCAGGATTTTGATGGAGAGTCTTCCATATCTCAACCAATGGTCGAAACACGTCGGAGGCAACAGCCTTGGTTGGTTGGAGTGCTGCCAAAATCGCACCACTTCCAATAAATGGCTCCCGATAGACGCGAATGTCGGTAGGAAAAAAAGATGCAATCTCGTGGGCGAATCGCTGCTTGTTCCCGATCCATTTCAAAAGTTGGGTTTTGAAAGGACGCACCGCTTGAAAGGCCGTGCCATAGAACAGGTCAGGAGTGTCTTCGTGAACGCGCATATTCGTAAATATCCCAATTTGGGATTTTCGTCAAGATATTCTAAAAAAGGATACGTGAATCGCGACCCACATAGCACCGGAGAACAGGCACTTCGCCGCTTCCTGCGAAATTCTCGCAAAGCAGCAGGACTCCGGCAAGCCGATCTTGCTCAGCGCCTCGACGCCCCGCAGTCCTTTGTGAGTAAATTCGAATCGGGAGAACGACTGCTTACCTTCTTGGAAGCATTGTCCATCTTTCGTGAACTCGGGGTCTCAGTCGATGACGCGATCAAAAATCTGCCCGACAACCTGCATGAGACCCAATCCTGAATTTGTAAAACTTCCGAAGTCGTTCTGGGCCGCTGCTAAGACAGTCAGCCAGAAATGCGGTTACACCGTAAGAGGCAAAGGAACCGTAAAAGTGCCTACTTCGGACGAAATTAAGGCAGCCTTTGATTCCCTGGGATTGAGTGCGGATGCTCTCAAGACTAAAATTAACGGTCGGCCTCTACTCGACTTGCTCGGAGCATACTTCACTTACCGCGCCAACACGCTAAATCATGAAGTTGAGCCACTTCTGATGGACGCGAAGGAGGCAAAAAAGCAATTCGACGCTCTCCACAAAAAGCTAAAACCCAAATGCCCGTTGCCGATGAATAAGCAAAAGGGAAAAATGCGTGCACCTGCCTATCTTACAGGCATCGTCAACATGCTGATTGAAGCAAACTCCGATGGTCACACGATCGATTATGATCCACGAGAGTTGACCACGGTGACCCAGAACGGCGTGCCACTTCGGACCCTCTCCCGCAGAGTCGATGGTGCATTCCCATCTCCCATCAATCCAAAAGCGATCTGGGAAATCAAAGAATACTACTACACCACCACTTTCGGCAGCCGGGTGGCAGATGGTGTCTATGAGACATTGTTAGATGGTATGGAAATTGAGGAATTAGAAGTTTCCGAGAATATTCAGGTTCTACACTACTTGTTCTTGGATGCCCGCTACACTTGGTGGGACTGTGGGAAAAGTTATCTGTGCCGAATCGTGGATATGGTCCAGATGGGCTTTGTCGATGAGGTGCTTGTCGGCAAGGAAATCATTGACCGACTACCAATACTCGTCCGCTCTTGGATAAAATCATTGAACTAGAAAATCTCCTCTCTTCCTCTTCTCTTGCGCCTTGAAGTCTTGAATCTTGCGTCTTCTCCCAACCATGCCCATCAAACTCACCACCACCGCGCACGACGAAGAGGGCGATGAAGCACGCATCGAGATCATCCCGCTCATCGACATCATGTTCTTCCTGTTGGCGAGTTTCATGATGGTCAGCCTGAGCATGACTCAGCTCAACCGCGTGCCGATCAATTTGCCCGAAGCCTCCACCGGCGTCGCCGATTCCAAAGTGCCGCCCTTCCAAATCGCTATCGACCCGAACGGCGTCATCACCTGGGATGCGGAAATTATCACCCTCTCAGAAATCACCGCCCGCCTCGAAAAAGAAGCCGAGCCCACCGAGACCCGCGTCCTAATCTCCGCCGACGCCGACTCGCGCCATAAAATCGTCCTCGATGTCCTCAACGCCGTCCGCGCCGCCGGGATCGAGAAAGTCAGCTTCGAATCCAAAAATCCGCAGCCGTGACCCTCAGCCGTTTTCTGCCACTTCTCAACCTTGTCGGCTGCCTGCTCATCACCGGCGTCATCCTCGCGCAATGGCTCAAAGAGCGCGGCCTCGACACCCAGATCGGGAAACTCAACCAACAACTCGCCGCCGCCCACGACGAACGCGACGCCGAGATTAAACGCTCTGCCGCCCTCGAAAACGACATCGTCCAGCTCAAAGCCTCCATCGAGTCCACCGTCTACGCCCGCCAGCAAACCGAAGCCGCTCTGGCCAAACTCACCGCCGAAACCCAAGCCCACGCCGCCAACGCAGCAACCGCTTCCCAATCTAACCAAGAGCAGGCAAAACTCTGGGAAACCGCCATCGCCGAGCGCGACACAAAAATCCGCGAGCTAAACGCCGAGCTAACAAGCACCCGCCGCCGCCTCGACGAAGCCATCGCCCGGCTGAAACAAGCAGGAGCACGTTAGAAAAATCTCCGCCACCCGGCGCATCTTTCGGAGTGCGGGGACATGTCCCCGCTTTTCCACTGGCCGACATGTCGGCCAGTGAAAAGCTCCGACATGTCGGGAGCAGTCCAGATTTACCCAGCTCCATTTCAGCACATTGAATCAAACGAGCACGCAACCCATCGCTCATCCCACGCAAGCAGGCGTTAGCGAGATTTCGAAAAACGCCCCACGGTGCGCGGCGTCATGCAACGCCACATCGCACTCGTTTTCGCGGCCGGACTTTCCACCGCGCTCGCATCGCCGCCTGAACAAGATCGCCAAGCCATCCTCAAAATGGCCGGAAATTTCAAAGTCACCTTCGACTTCGCGGAAACCTATCCGATCGCCCCGGACTACAAACCTCTCAGCAAACCCTATCACGAGGAAGCCATCGAAGTCGTCGCCATCGCCGAAGACACGCCCGAGCGCATCACGCTCCAGCACTTGCTCGTCGTCAGCGAAGAAGGAAAATCCCACGTCATCAAACACTGGGCGCAAGTCTGGACTTGGCAAGACACCCGCGTCCTCGACTACGCCGGAAGCGATGGCACGGACCTCTGGGAACGCGACACTCTAACTGCCGAGGCGGTCAAAGGGAGCTGGTCCCAGCTCGTCACCAGCGTCGATGATACCCCGCGCTACGAAGGCATCGGCAAGTGGACTCACGAACTTGGTGAGTCCTCATGGATCAGCGAGCCGACCCGCCGCCCGCTCCCACGCCGCGAATACGAAGTTCGTGATGACTACGATTATCTGATCGTCACCAACCGCCACACGCTCACTCCCACTGGCTGGGTCCACGCGCAAGACAACCGCAAAGTCGTGGATCGCGACGGCAAAAAACTCGTCCTCTCACGCGAGACCGGCCTGAACCAATACAATCACACCGACGACGCCCTCGCCACCAAGGCCAGCGATTGGTGGCAGGAAAATGCCGTGGTTTGGAACTCGATCCGAAACTTCTGGATTGATGCCGGGCAACAACCCGGCCCGAGCTTTTCCTACGAGCTGAAGAAAGACGGCATGAGTTTGAAAAAGAAATTCTCCGAACTCGAGAAAGCCAAACCCGCTCCTGAAATCGTCGTCGAAACCCTCACGCCGTATCTATCCGCTTCACGTTAATTTCCAATCTATCAACCTATCATGAAACCAATCGTTTGCCTGTTCGCCTTCACATCACCTCTGTTCGCAGCTTTTACGATCAGTCTTCCCGGAAACACAGAAACCGCAGGATGGGAAAATCTCAGGAGCACGAATCCTTATTGGGCAGCCAATGGCTATCCGACCAGTTTTCCCTCTGCTGCTGCCGCTTGGCCCGCCGCAATCGCCGCCAACGTCGCAGGCTCCCAAGGCAGTGCTGGCTTTATGAAAAACTCCGGCAACGGCTACTTTGCCAGCGCGTCAATCTATGACGCGGGCAGTCCGGGAGTTTTCTCCGTTTCAGACAGTTCACCCATCGCTTCAATCGCGACAGTCGTCCTACAAATCGACGCCGGAACGAGCATCGGAGTCGTTCCCATACTGAACTACAACGGCGGTTCTCAAGTGCTTGCCGCGAACTATTTCGCGCAAAACAACGGCGAGTATCTCACCTTCAACTTCCAGACTGGGCAGTCATTTCCCACTCAGAACCGAGCATGGCAATGGGATCTCACCGGGCTTGGCGTGACTTCCTATGAAGTCAGATGGGGCAGCGTGCCGAACAATCACCTCACCCAATACGAGCTCAATCTAACGACCAGCGATTCCTTTCTCCAAGCCATCCCTGAGCCGACTTCCGCAGTCATGCTTTCGCTTGCCTCACTCGCCTTCCTCCGCCGTCGCCGATGAAACATCTTTTTCTGATGCTGCTTGTTACGCTCTCTGCGGTCCATGTTGGGGCCGCAGGGAGTCCGGTGGTGATCGCCGCGCCTTCGCAGGATCGCTGGATGTATCCGTCCAACAGCACTCCCGGAACTCGCGCCCAAGCCTCGACTTTCAGTGCTCTTCCTGGTTCCACAGGCTTGGATGACCGTTGGGGATTTTTCCTCTTCGCCTTCGATACCGCTTCCGCCGTGCCACCCGGATTACCGCCGGAAACCTATCGAATTCATTCGGTGAAAGTCATGGCGACCATCAGCCAAAATCTACTTTTCGCCTACGATCCCAGCTACGACTCATGGCAAACTTACGCGACTCCCACCGTTTCCGCTTCTCTAACTGATTCGGATCTCGGACGCCCGCTAGAGCTTCACGGTGCAGGGTTTCGCGGCATCTACACGCCAGCCACGTTTCTGGAAACATCACCCTACGGCTCGTCGGTTCCGGGAACGCGCAACGCATTTCCTCGCGGCTTCAACACGCTAGGAACCTCGCGTGATGTCAGCAGCAACGTCACCGGACAATTTGAATCCATCCCGTGGGCCGTGGGAAAATCAGATCTTGTTAGCCCCGGCGACTCAGTGCCGGTCGATACCGTTTTCACCTTCGCGATAGACACGAGCTTACCCGGAGTTTCCTCCTACCTGCGCGATGGCCTCGCCGCCGGGCGCGTCTGGTTTTCGCTCACCTCACTGCATCCCGCTACTCAGCAAGGCGGCGAATTCGTCGCCTGGTACACGCGGGACGATCCCTATCACCAGATCTTCGGCGGCCTCGCTCCATCGTTGAGCGTCCAGGCGGAAATTGATCTCCCGCTGACCGTATCTCGGGCTGGAAACGTCGTCACTCTGGGATGGCCGCAATACGCGGGCATCACGCACACGCTCCAAGTATCTAGCAGTCTCGCAGAAAATTCGTGGACTTCCATTCACACCCACGCTGCCTCCGCGAATGGCCCCGGCAGCTTCTCAGAAATCACCACCGCTTCCACCCGCTTCTACCGCCTCGCTCTCACCAAAACGCCATGAAACAGCATCACTCCGGTTTCACTCTCATCGAAATTTTAGTCAGCATCACCATCGTCGCCGCTCTCGGCGGGCTTGGACTAACAGGCGTTCAGATCGCCATGGAAAAAGCCAAATGCGCTGTGGAAATCAATGCGGCACGCAATCTCATCACCGCTTACCTCTCCCACGCCACCGAGAATAACGGCAAAGTTCTAGCAGGCTATCAGACTGACAGCAGCGCAACCAACATCGAGGGCGAGCCGCTTCACCACCCGATGAATGCACGCTACCCTTGGCGGCTTGCGCCCAGCGTTCCGAAGATCGAAGGCGTCATGCTCTACAACGGTAACGAGAAAGCTCTGAAATCTGAGAACCGTGATTACCTCGTCAGCGTCCATCCGAATCTCGGGCTAAACGCGACGCTCGTCGGCGGGCACTTCGGAACGGGCAGCCCCTTGCCGCCGTCACCCAAGATGATCGAGGCGTTTGGAAAATTCCACCTCACTCACCTATCAGACTCATCGAGTCCTGAAAAGCTGATCGTTTTCGCATCCGCTCGTTCTGCTGAAGACAAGCCAGGCTATTTTGAAATTCGCCCGCCCAAGCTGATGTCCGCTACGTGGTCCTCAGCCCGCTTCTCCAAAGAAAAACCTGCCAATGACCACGGCTTTGTCGATCTCCGCTGGAATGAAAAATCCGTCTGCGCGATGCTCGGGGGCAACGTCACACTGCTCGACGAAAAGATGCTCCGCGACATGCGCCACTGGTCGGTCCAAGCTCAGAAAGCAAACGACCCGAACTTTTTCATTTCTCGTTAGGCGGCTAACTCAGGCGCTTCCAATCTGTTTAAGAATTTTCAACCGCAGATGAAGAGCACAGATGAAGATTTCGTGTTTTTTCATCATCATTATCTGCGTCCATCTGTGTTCATCTGCGGTTGAATTTCTAATTCGTTGTTATGACTGATCGCATGGGGCAATTCACGTCCGGTTCCGCCCCAGCCACTTACCCGGAGCTTGTCCTGTTTCCTCCCGAAACGCCTTCGCGAAATGACTCAGACTTTGATAGCCGACTTCCAGCGCGACCTCGGTGACGTTCATTTTGCCCGAGTCTAACGCTTCGCAGGCTCGCTCGATCCGCAAGCGGCGCAAGTGACGTTGGAGCGTCATGCCAGTTTCCACACTGACTCGCCGCGACAAATGATGCGGCGCGACACCGACCTCCTGGGCGACGGCACTGAGATCGAGCGGTTGGTCGAGTCGCTCGGCGAGAAGTTGGATCGCGCGCTTCACGGGATCTCGGTCGCGTAGCACGGAACAAAATCCGCTGCCATCACTATTTCCCGCCCGAAAAAGTCGCACCGCCGCCCACTCTAGGATGCGTGCCTCGGCCAGCAAACGAGCGGGTCCCACATCCATCGCTGCCCGTGCGAGTGCATCAGAAAGCTCTTTTTCCCAGATTCCCATCAGACCGCAAAAGGCGACGGAGCTGCCGTCTTGCAGCCATTTTGCGAGGGCCGGATGCAGCCATTCCGGCCTTTTTCCCAACCGACCCCGTAACCAATCCCGAGAAATGACCACCACCTCCAGCAAATGCGAACCCGGATAACGCACGCAGGACCAATCGCTTAGGTTTCCGCCGCCCGTCATCGCATACATGCCCGGTTTCAAAATGAAGCGATCCTTCTCGCCCCAGACCAAGCCATCGCCCTCCCGATTCAGCCAAAGCCAAATCGCTCCTTCCGAGGAAATTTTCCACTTCCACCCGCCCGAAGTCACCCGTCCCGCAATCCGCCCGCAGCGAAGATCCTTACCCTCGCCCCACCAAATACTGGGCTTCATTTCACTCACCTCAGGATTTAAATGCGAACGAGTCTCAACTGCAAGAAATTCTTAGGATTCGTGAGCCATGCATCCGAGATGCGTAGAGTCCTTCGGACTGCGGGGACATGTCGGAGCAGTCCATGGCCAGTGAATTATCCGTAGCTCGCGTTTTCTAACTCCAGTCGATCTGCTCAAAGATAGTCCCGAGTTTTACGGCCTTTCCGGGATGAATGAAGCGCACCCACGCGAGCTTGCCTTCCAGATGGGCGGCGAACTCGGGATGGTTTTCTCGGTTTTGCGAAGCCGGACCGTGACGGACACAGTTGGTGAGGATCGCTTTGAGTCGATCATACTCGCGGCGGTCGATGTTGGGTTTTTCGTTCAAGACGAGACCGGCGGCATGTTGTTTTTGGCCCTGCCGCAGCACGCGGGTCTTGTGGTGATTCGGGCGAAAACCTTCCTCAATGATGATCGCACCGACTTGGATTTGGAAACGCCGCGCTTGCCGCGCGAAATCCTCATCGCCGGAGAAAAGCAGGTCATCAGCATAGCGCGTGTAGGCCGCGCCCGCCGCTTTCGCTAGACCCGCGAGGCGGCAGTCGAGACGGAACGCGCTGAGATTCGCCAAGGCGGGTGAAGTCGGCGCTCCCTGCGGCAGATGGGGCGTCGCGAGTCGGCGGCTTTCCGGCCAAGCGAGTGATTTTTCCTCCAAAACCGACGGCGGTGCGACGTGGTTCGTCAGCCGAGTCAAGGCGCGGGCGACGGTTTCGGGATAACCGGCGGTCAGGAAAATTTGCAGAACCCTCGCGGCGGTGATCGACGGAAAAAAGTCCTCCAAATCAAAGCGGACGATCAATTTCTTTCCCGTGTGCGGCTCCACAAAATCGCGGACCGAGCATCCCTGCCGGAAACCTCGCGCCGCCTCATGCGGCGGGATGGCGTGGAGGATTTTCCGCAAAACCTGCCGCTGCGCGAACTTGAGCAGCACTTTGGGACTTTCGATCAGGCGGAACCGCCCGCTCTTCGGCTTCACCTGCCAGCGATGGCGATAGTGCTCCGGACTTCGCGAAATCAGCCAGCCGAGATCGTCCAAGTGGAGTCGAAGGGTTTCGGCTAGATCTCCCAAAGTCGTGATTTCCGGGATTTTCCACGTCCTCGGAGCACCCGCCGCCGGAGCCATTTGCGGCACGACGTGGCCGATGGAAATCCTGCCTCGACCGTCTGCCCAGGCGTTGATGAAACCTTGGTGCGCCCGAATCCGCTCGGCGATGCGGCGCACCGTTGGCCGAGGGGCTTCGCCGAATTCAAGGCAGAGTTTTCTCGCCAGCGACACCAGCCAACGCGCCTTTCTCATGTCACCCACCAAGGGCTTTGCTCGCGCCAAGAGCACCTCGCGATCCTCCATCGGCCCCGCCGCGAGGGCGGTGGCGAGGCGACGGGTGTGATCGGCTTGTGAAGACATCGGAAAATTCGCGAATGCGGAGAAGCACCGCGCGCCAACGCGTCCTGTCCGGCGCGGGCGGTCTCACGCGGGAGCGTGATCACGCCCTCGCCTCGTGATGCCTTGTTTGTCGATCCCCCGGGGTAACCCCGGAGAGGCCGCATGATTTCCACACGACCCGCTTGGAGCACGGACTTCTCCGCATTTCGCTTGCGTAGGCTGGCTTGCGTTAGGGAATGAGTCAACCAAGAGGATTCTTACCGACTGAATGGGATCTCATTCTCCCGACTCACTTGAGGTGACCGAGCAATGAGTTGTGCATTCTATTCGCCGCATCACGACGATGGATGGATAGAGGTAGGAACGGAGCTTTCGCCCAGTCCATCCCTCCGAACCGGACAGGCGGATCTCCTGCATCCGGCTCTCCAGTCAGTGGTTTGCTCCGTGACGAAGGCTCGCGTATTCTGTTTCTCGGGCATCTAGCGGGCAGAAGAGTCCGAACTTTTCGAAGTAGCGGTTGGGCCAGTGCTGGTGATCTTTGCCACGGCCTCGGCCTTCCAGACCGCGCCGCTTTCTCAGGATGGAGCGCAATCTCATGCGTATCCAGCCGTCGATCTCTCCCAGTTGGCTGGCTTTGACGTTTTTGAAGTAACCAAACCAGCCGGGCAGTGTCTGATTGAGGTCTGCCACGATGGCTTCCATGCTCTTTCCATGGTTCCGGCTCGTCCGGGACTTGATGGATTCGCGCATTTTACGCAGGTTTTTGGGCCGGACGAATCGCATCATCTTTCCCTGCTTGCTTCTTTGGAACCGGTAGCCGAGGAAGTCGAAATAACTGTTTACTAACAGTGGGCTGATGACTCCGCCCTGCGGCGTGCCTTGTGACTCGTCTTGCGATTCGATCCGTTTCTCCCCCGTGAACGAGAGGTGTAGGAGGAAACGGTTGCCGCTCATGCGGCAGGCTTTGCCAATCGTTCGAAGGCTCGCCGTTGTTGTAAACCGAAACGGGTTCACTCTCGTTTGGGACCGCAGGTCCGCCTCGGGATGACTCAGACTTTCACTGCTTGATTTCATGTATGTGTATTCGCACTAGCCTTGGGCTTCAGCCCACGCTCACGTTTTGAGCGCATTCTTGCCATGTCGTGGCAATGGAATCTATTGGTTTTCAGCCGTTTCGCCCCAGTCGCTGTGCCGCTACGCGACACGATTCTTCGCCGATGCAATCCGTGGACTGGAGTCCACAACTACCCTCCTGCGTCGCCACGCGACAAAGAACGTCCCGTGATGAAACGATACTCTGCGAAATACAATCTCCCGAGTTCGCCGAAGGCCACTCGCTCAATCCTCTGAAAAATAAGTGTCCTCATGCGAATACGGCGGCGCACAGCAACAGAGAAAACAAAGCGGCTCAATCGCGCGAATCTGATGCCATGCTCCGGGCGGAATCAGAATCGCATCGCCCGGCCCGACCTCGCGCTCGATCCCATCCATTTCCATCAAACCTCGACCTGACGTTAGGAAATAAATTTCCTCACTGACTCGATGAAAGTGCCGTTCCGTCGCAGCTCCAGCAGGTAACGTCGCCTCTGCCAGACTTTGGTTTGAAACTGGCGCGTTCGAGAGATCCAACAAACTACGGATCGTCGAACCGTCCTTGGTGGTGAAAGGAACTTGCTCACTGTGCTTACGGACTTCCATACGGTGAAGGAAACATTCACACCGCTGGTGTTTGAAAGATAAATTTCTACCCTTTCGATACGACCATCCGAAATCCGGTGAACTCGTAGAGACTCAAAAACTCAGCAAGTGGCAGGCTCGATTTACCAGTCAGAGGATCAACAAAAGTCACCTGATTTTCAGCAATTTCCAGCACAGCGATGAAGTGTCCAAATCCACTGACACGAACACCAACCAACGCTGGAAATTCACCTGATGGTGAAAAAATCCGCTGAAAATCAAACCTAACGCCAAGGCCACGACTGCGGATGTATCGTGCCAAATACCAAGCCTCGGTTCCGCTATTTGAGGTGTATGCTGCTCGTGCAATCTCATGCTCTGAAGCATCAATGCCTAGCCACCGCAGAATACTGGCTGTAGAAGCAGGGCCACATGTTGAGGCCGTGGATTGCAAGCAAGCGGCTCCATCCCATTTCTCTGTTGAGGACGGCAGAACCAGTGGATTGATCCACGGTTTCAAGTAGGGAACAACGGCGATACCGACAGAACCCAAAAGCGGAAGTATTAATAAATAACGAGGTAACACTGTCGCTGCCGCACCTCCAGCAGCTCCTAAAAAGATGACCAGGAACTCTGAGCCTGACCAAGACCGCAGATTGTAGAACCAAGCTTTCTCAGGAATGACATGGAAGTAGTAGAGAGAGAAAAGGAGAGCTGGAATTGATAAAACTAAAGCCGCTCCCAAAACTAGGATACGCAGCCGCAGTGGCTTCTGAGTGAGCACCCGATGAGTGATCCAAAATATCGCGATTGAGCTGGAGAGAGCGAGAAGACCGATGAAATTCATGCTGACGTTTCCCGTGCGCTATTTCAAAATTTCTAACACCAACGCGCTGCACGCAGCCAAGTCACCGACAGCGATCGCCCCTGCGGTGGACTTGCCGCTCCATGCGGATTCGAGACGGTTAGTGAAATTCCAAACTGTGTTTCCGTCACGGCCCATGAATTTCCATGCGTCATCTGGGATCTGGATTTTAACGGACGCGAGTGTTTCGGATGGATGGAAATTGGCGACGACGAGGAAGGATTGTCCTGATTTTACATCGTGGCGGAGGAAGGAATAGAGCCAGTGACCGGAAGCGGTCTCGGAACCGATGCGGCCATAGTCAGAGTTGTTAGCGTTGGCATGGTTCAGGCCGTAGAACTCGCCTGCGGTGAAGGCGGGTGCTTGGGTGGCGCGAATGAGTTTACCGTACCAATCGCGCAACGACTTCTGTTCTGGACTGAGTTTTCCACCGTCGTATTTCCCGCCGTTGACCCATTTCGTGAACTCCGGCATGGACCAATAATCGAAGATGCTGGTGCGTGCATCATCGCCGCCGAAGCCCTCGACTCCGGCGGCGGGTTCGCCGACTTCTTGGCCGCTGTATAACATCACCGGGCCGCGCCCCATGGCGAAAAGAACCGCACTCACGGGTTGTCCGAGCTTCATGCCGTGCCCGCCCCATTCCTTGGGACTGGCGATGCGGACTTCATCGTGATTTTCCGCGTAGCGCAGAGATCGGTGAAATCTCGGACCTGTGAAGGTGAGTGGATCGAGATCGTTCGCCCACTTTCCAGAGTCGTAAATGCCCTCGAGGATGTCGTAGCTGGGATCGTCATACACGGCATCGAAGCCAGCGGCTAGAAGCGCGTCGAGGACGTGGCCATCGGTGAGTTTTGCGGGGTCGTTATCGTAGGCTTCTGCGGAGAAAAATACGTCTGCTTGGCGAGTTTGAGCGCGTTTCACGGCCCAGTGCCAGAACTCCATCGGCACCATGTGCGCCATGTCGCAGCGGAATCCACTCACGCCCATTTGCTGCCAATAGGCGAGGATCGCGTCCATCGTCCGCCATGTTTTCGGCACGGCAGTTAGATCGGCATCGGGTCCGGGAAGCGCAGAGGTGTCGCGACCTTGGGTGAAATCGTGGCCGTAGTTGAGTTTCACGGTTTCATACCAGTCATGGATAGCCGGCGACCATGAAATGGCGTTGTTGCCGGTCACTCGACCAAAGTCGGTTTCAGGAGCGAACAAACCGTTGCAACCGGGCAGCGTGGCGGTGGGAAGTTTCAGCGGCGGACCGCCACCAGCGTCCTGCGGGCCGAGGTAGTAGAAGTGGTTATCGCGATCAAAGAAAACATCGTGTTTATCCCCTATCCCGAAGGTGTGCTCGGGATTCACATCGGAGTGGTAAGAGCGAGCGACGTGGTTCGGCACGAAGTCGATGATGACCTTGAAGCCGTGCGAACGGCAGCGATCTAGCAGAGATTTGAATTCATCCAGCCGCTTGTCTGGCTCCACCGCGTAGTCAGGGCAGACATCGAAGTAATCTTTGATCGCGTAGGGACTGCCCGCGATGCCTTTGAGGATGTCTGGAGCATCGGCGGGGCGATTCGGATAGGCGGTGCCACTCGCTTGTTCGAGCACGCCTGTTAGCCAGAGGTGAGTGAAGCCCATTTCCTTCAGCGATGTCAGTGCGGCCTCGTTGATGTCCTGAAATTTCCCGCAACCATTCTCAGTCAGCGTGCCGTTGGTTTTACGGGTCTCGTTGGTATTGCCGAAGGTGCGAACCATGAGCTGATAGATCACGGGGCGCGGTGCCGCGGCTTGGCTGTTGGGAGACATCGCCGCAAAGAAAACAACGAGTATGAGTTTTTGCCAAGTCATGATGATGTGCGCGTATCGGTGTTGAAAACTGAGATTTACGTCCGCGATTCCGCTCTCAGCAAGTCTCGGGAAGCGTTTGAAAAATTTAGGCGCAGCTCGCCAGATTTCGATAAACCGCTAGCATTCATCGACATCCCGCTTGGCCTTGGTCCGCTCCTCGCGGATCACAGCCAGCGCATCGTAGAGCGCGAAGAGGATGACGATACACGTCACCACGGCGCAGGAACCCCACCAGAAAAGCACGCGCCAGAGATTCGCCCAGATCCATGAGTCGATCACCCACAAGCCGATGGCGAGCATCGCGAGCGGCAGCGTCACCGCATACGAGAGCCATTTCCGCCGCTCCGCCCGATCATGGAGGATGGCTCTCGCGAGACTAACGCTGTCGCGCCATGAGTCTGATTTTTTCGCACTCATGGCGTGTGTTTTAGAGTTCACCCAGCGGGCTGAGGAAATTCATATACCACTCCCAGATCCGCCATGCGCCGAACATCCATGCTACTGCTCCCATCGCGAGAAAGGGTCCAAACGGTAGCTGTTTCCCAAAACCGATGCGCCCGATGATGGCCGCGACGATGGCGAAAATGGACGCCGCAAACAGCGAGAAAAACACTCCGGTCCAGCCGAAGAAGGCGCCAATCATTCCTAACAAATGCACATCGCCCATGCCCATCGCCTCGCGCGGGATAACCGTTCCCATCGCCATGCCATCGAGAGATTTCAATGACGCCAAAGGGTGAACCGTCCCATCAGGCAACTGGATTTCTAGCTCGCGAATCACTAACTGCCCGCCGCCGACGGACTTGCCATCGACGTTGATGTTCGTCGTTTCCACCAGCAGCCGGTCAGACTTGCGGGAGAAAATGTCCCACCACGCGATGCCTTCGCCGTCGATGATGAAGAGCATGGGATCTTGGTCGCCCTCGGGTTCCTGAAGTGACCACGCGACGGGTTTATCAAACTTGAGAGCCTTTTTCCCGAATGCCAGTTTCCCTAACTCCACCACGGCCCAGAGTCCGAAAAAACCGACTACCCAGCCGATTGCGCCGCTTTTCAGCCCTGCAAGCCAGTTGCCAGACTCGCTGCCGAGCACGGGTAATTGCGGCCACAGCACACACGCCGCCAGCCCGACTGCCGAGCCTGCCCATGTCAAACTAGATGGAATGATCAAATGCTCTGCATCGATGAAAGTGATCGAAACCAGCAAGGCGATGAGCACCCAAAGGCACGGCACGACCGCCAACGACTGCGCGGCGAACAGCCACCAGACCACGCAAAACAACACCGCCGTTAGAAGCTCAACGCCGAAGTAACGGAAAGCGATGGGCGCATGGCAATTTTTGCATTTCCCCCGTAGCCACAGCCAACTGATGAGCGGGAAATTCAGCCACATCGGAATCGGATTCTTGCACAGCGGGCAGAATGAGCGCTTGGGTTCATTCACGGACATGCCCAGCGGCACCCGATAGATCACCACATTGAGGAAGGAGCCGATGCAGGCGCCGAGGAGAAACACCGGGAACAACCAGATCCATGGTTCAAAAGGCAAATTGTAAGGTGATGTGAACAAGATGCCGCCATTCAAGCCACCAGCATCCGCCTGCCAAGGACAAAGAACTTCAGCGAAGAACCTCAAAAATAGTAGAAATTTTTTGCGCCTTTCTTTCGCCTTTTTGCGGCTAAAATTTTTCCGAATAATTCTCCAACTCCACTCGTTGCCCCATTGCGATTTGACGAAGCACCCATCGCCCCTCACAGTCCGCCGCGATGTCTGACTCGAAGAAGCATGTGCTATTTGTTTGCACCGGAAATACCTGCCGCAGCCCGATGGCAGAGGGACTCTTCCGGCTCGCGGTGAAGGAAATGGGCGATTACGAGGTGAGTTCAGCCGGAGTTGCTGCGTCCAAGGGAGCACCCTGCAATCCAGAAACCGCCGCATTGTTAGGACGGCGTGGCACGGGCCTCACCGACTTCGCCAGCCGAATGGTCACGGAGGACGTTCTCGCGAAAGCAACTCACGTTTTCGCAATGACACAAGGTCACTTGCAAACGCTCGAAGCTCGTTTTCCCGCTTATTCGGATAAATTTTATCTCGTCTGTGAATTTACCGAAATCCCCAATGAGGGCATCGGCATTGATGTCCCAGATCCCATCGGCATGGGACGCGAGGCGTATGAGGAGGTCGCAAATATGTTCGATGTCGCGATCCCGTCCATCATCGCCTACATCGACCAGACTTGGAAACCAGCCGAGTGAGGCATCAGACCATTCCGAGGATCATCCGGCCTTCTTCTGAGATCATTTCCTGATTCCACGCCGGATCCCAGACGAGTTCGACGCGGGCGTCGTCGATGCCGTCGATGGTCATGATTTTCGCCTGCGCGTCCGCAGCGATGACCGGTCCCATGCCGCAACCCGGCGCGGTGAGAGTCATTTTCACTGCGACCGTTTTTTTACCGTCGGCCTCCTCGATCGCGCAGTCATAGACCAATCCGAGATTGACGATGTCCACCGGAATTTCGGGATCGAAAACTCCTTTGAGGCGGCTCCAGACTTGCTCTTCTAATGGCGCGTCTTTCAGCCGGATGGCTTCTGCCTGCTTTTTTTCCTCCTCCTCGGGATTGACTCCGAGTGCGTCAGAATCCTGCGAGGAAATCCGCGCGAGACCTTGGGAAGTGGCGACAGTAAAAGTTCCGCCAAGACGCTGCGTGATGAAAACCGCCGTCCCTGCCGGAAGCGTGAGACTGTCTCCGCTGGGAATCTGAATGGCTGCGACCTCGCGAGTGAGCTTAATTTCTTCGTGCATGTGGCGGAGTAAAAGCCAGCACCCCGCCGACAGCAAGGGATCTGTTCAAATAGCTGAAATCCACCGATCAAGCCCGGCGGCGGCGCAACAGGAGCAGGCTCGAGAGTGCCAAAAGACCCGCAGAAGCAGGCTCTGGAATCACGTTCCAACTCACTACGTCCTGACGAGTCGGGTTTGAGAGAAACGTAACGTTCGCCGGGGAAAAGGTGCTTGCTTGGGCCAAATACTCGTTAGCTAGCGCAAGCACGTTCGGATTGGCGGTGTCGGTGATTCTGACATTGCCGTCAGCGAGCGAGTAGGACTCCAGACTCTCGGTGGTGAGTTCCCAAATGGCCCACTGCACCGCCGCAGCTTGCTCATTCGATTGCGACGAACCCAAATAACCGCCGATGACGCGGGCAATGAGATCCGAAGTCACCAGAGATAGAGGATTTTGAATTTGATAAACGAGCGTCTCGTTGAAGGAAATTCCCTGATTCGGCTCGAAACAGAATGCATCAAACTCCGTGAAACTTAATACACCTGACGGGTAAGCCTGAGTGAAACTGCCGTTATCGACGGTTCCGGTGATGGCAAGTCCGGGGTTAATTCCAATCAAGGTGGCAGAGAGATTTTGTCCTCTGGCCTTGGCCGCAGCGATGGCAGAAACCAAAGCTATCGCACAAATCAGCAGTTTTGTAGTTTTCATGGGGGGGAGCCAAAAAACTACCCAGCACCGACTGTGAGATCAATAAATCTGAAAGATCAAATGTTCATGGATGACGCCTAGAAAGTTAAGTCATTCATTTTGAGATGGTTTCATGCTAAAATTTTAACGAGCTTCCTAAATTTACTTTTACCTTAGAAATAAAGTCTCGTTAAGCATGTATGCAAATCACTGATTTTTCACCCACTTTAGACGAAGTGATCCGCCATGGTGACACGTCCGTCACACGGCGATCAAGCTAGGGAGCAATCGGGGAAACTGGATAGTTTGTTACCGCGAATGAACACAAATGGACGCGAATTTTCAGAACTGGATTCTCAGAATTCGGGATTTCATTCACAAAACCTCTGTATTCGCGTCAATTCGCGGTTAAAAAAATCCCTAGCTTGATCGCCCTGAGTCCGTCACTGGATTTGTAGTTTGCCAATGGAATGTGAGCTGAATAGGTTCTGGATTCGAGATTAGAACGCGATAGCGGGTGAGTCTTTTGATTCCAAAACGATGAACACCCACAGCGACACGAATACTCAAGTGATGCTCATCGGCTTCATCGCGAGTGGGATTGCGGCTTTCTTTGCGTGGCGCTGCCGCGGCGGATTTAGCAAACTGTTCATGATTTTGCTAACTCTCGGGCTGCTAACGCCGACCGCGATTATTTTCGTAGGCAAGAATCCGTGGTTGATTGACGCCCGCCACCGCACGTTTCAGACGACTTACTGGTTCATCCGCATCGGCATGAGCCGGGATGAAGTCCTCGCAGAAATCCGCAGTTTATATCCTCCAAACGGCGAACGAAAACCGCCGATCATCGTGGAAGACTCTTCCACGAGTATGCAAATCCAAATGCACCCAGAAAGAGCCGAAGAGGCCAACAGCCACAACCTCATCACTCTAAAAATGCAAGACGCGCGGGTGATGGGTAAGGAAATTTCGTCAAACTAGCCGTGATTTTGGACTAAATTACAAAGCCGCGAGTTTGATTGAAGAGGAGCCTAGCTTTTTCAAAGACGACTCTCGTAAGCGGCAATCAGAGAATCCAACTTTACTCGCTCTTCATCACTCGCATCAGCAGAGAAAGTCGCTAAAACACCAGTGATGAGATAGTACTCTGGATCATTTCGGATTATCCCTCTTTTAAGGATTTTAAGAAATTGCCGAGAGTATCGCCGACGTATTTCCGACAATGTGACAATCCCACGATCAGCGAAGTCACGATCAATTTTGGCCACTTCAGTTGGAGGAAAACTGAAAGACATTTCAACGATGTCACCGATTGCATATCCGAGACCGATACGCGCCCTCGACATGCTCCTTTTCTCAAATGACTCCAGCACGATCACAGGGTTATTATCGGGCGAAATAAAACCTAGAGCAGGGTAATTTTTCGGCAAAAATTCGAAGAACGCCTTACAGAACGCCTTTAATGACTCATATTCACTTGGGATAATTTTTGGCATTTTTGATGGCCTCTAGGCGTAGATCCCCCCATCACTCCGACTCAAGAATGATATTCCCATACGCGGTTGGATCGCCGGTGCGGATCAGTCCGATGGCGTGTGGGACTCGTTTTTTGAAATCGTTGTGGGCCTCGCGGGTGAGCGGAATTTTCCCGAATGAGGTGGCGAAGCGATCAATGGTCGCTTGATCGTTACAGGTCACAAATTCATCCGCCTGCCAGATCCGGCCAATTTTAAAAACTGGCGTCAGCAGATCTAGCACATCGAGCACGGTGGGGATGCCGCGAGTGAGGGCGATGTCCACGGTTTCGATTTCCGGCCAGTAAGGAAACGCCCAATCCGCGATGACCAAGGTGTTTGTGTGGCGGATGCGAGCGAGGAGTTCGAGCAGGTGGGGATTGAGGATTCCGGTCTGGAGCATGGCACGATTTTCCTGATCGGCGAAGGCGCGTCAACCCAGTTGTCGGGACGGGCGTGAAAGAACTGGAACAACTCTGAGAAGCTTGTCCAAGCTGGGCGCATGACAGCCGTAGATGTAGGATTTTCGATGCCGCCAGAATGGTCTCTCCAAGAGGCGGTTTGGTTGTCGTGGCCAGTGGACGATCCCCGGCATTGGGGCGGGGCGAAGCAGGAAATGATCTGGAAAAAATTCGCAGAGATCGCTGCTGCCATTTCGCGATTTGAAATCGTGAGGATCAACGCGCCCGGTGCGAGTCACGCTTCCATCGCGGCGGCCTGTAATTTCGCGAAGGCGGTGCCGGAGCGGGTGCAGTTGTTCGATCACCCGCACAACGATGTCTGGTGTCGCGATCACGGACCTATTTTCGTGAAACACGGAGTCACTGGCGAGGTGGCGGTGACAGACTGGGAATTCAACGCGTGGGGCGGCAAATTTCCGCCGTGGGATCTGGATGACACCATCCCTAGCAGAGTCGCTGAGGCTCTTGGGAAACGGGTTTTTAAAGGCGGGATGATTCTCGAAGGCGGAGCCATCGAGATCAACGGCGCGGGGCAGCTTCTCACGACCAAGGCCGTTTTACTGAATCCGAACCGCAATCCTCATCTCGGCCAAATTGAGATCGAACAAAAGCTCCGTGATGGTCTCGGCGTGTCTGAAATTCTCTGGCTAGAGCAAGGAATCGAGGGCGATGACACGGACGGCCACATCGACGATCTCGCCCGTTTTATCGACCCGCAGACGATCTTGGCGTGCATTGATCGCGACAGCAACTCGCCTAACAAAATCATTCTTGAGGCAAATTTATCCAAGCTGCGTTCGTTCTCTGGACCCGGCGGGCGGGCGTTCGAGGTGGTGGAAATCCCGCTGCCAGAGGCGTGCGAAGTGCCCGGCTGGCGGCTGCCGGTGCTACCCGCATCTTACGTCAATTTCCTCATCGTCAACGGCGGGGTGCTCGTCCCGACGTTCCGGCAAGGCAGGAATGACGACCGCGCACTCGGAATGATTCGCGAGTTGTTTCCTGATCGGGAAATCACGGGCATCGACTGCCTGGATCTCGTCGAAGAAGGCGGCACGCTGCATTGCATTTCCCAGCAGCAGCCCGCGTGATCGGTCAGGCTTCGGTGCCGGTGATGATCTCGCAGGTGGGCAGCTTTTCTCTGAGCATCTTGATCGCCTCGGGCGTGACCGCCGTTTTCCAGAGGTAGAGTTTTTTGAGCTGCGACATGGCAGCGAGTTTGCTCACGCCTGCGTCGGTAATCTTGGTGCCGTAGAGATTGATCGATTCGAGTTTCGGAAGTTTCACGAGGCTGTCGATGGCGGCATCCGTGATGCCTGTTTCCGCAAGCCGGACGAGGCGCAGGTTCTTCGCAGATTCTAACTGGACGACTGAAGCATCGGTGATCTTCGTCGCGGTTAGGTCCACGGTCACGAGTTGAGAAACGACTGGAGCGACTTTCTGAAACGCAGCGTCATCCATATTTGCCCGCAGGGAAACGGCGGTGAAGGTGACGAGATCGGAAACCTGAGACTCGAAGCTCACAGCACCCGGAAACTCTTTAGAAATCGCAGCCAGCGATTTTATCAACGTCTCGTCTGGGCCCGAGGCTGTCGAATGGGAGAGCGACTTTTCCTCGGTTTCCTCAGCGGGAATTATAGCCGCAGAGAGCGGAGCAATTTTCGCGATGGCTTCCTTGAGCGCGTCTGGAATTTGAAAATCTTTGAGAGCTTTTTTGGGATCAGCCCCGTTGTCGATCCACCATTTCACGATGGCGACTTCCGTGTCCTCGATGTCTGGCTTGCCCTCCGGCGGCATGTGTTCTTCGTCATCCTCGGGCAGCTCCATGCGAATGATGATGTTGCTCTCTGCGGACTTGCCCGGCACGAGACCGGCTCCTTCTTTGCCGCCTTTGACGAGCAGCTCGTAGGTGTCCATGCGGAACTTGCCTTTGGCTTTGCCTTCTTTGTGGCACTGCACGCAACGGCGTTCGAGAATGGGCGCGACCACGTCGGTATAGACGATACGATCCTCAGGTTTTACCGCGACAACAGGCTGACCTTCCACGGGTGCATCTCCTTTTTTCGGCTTCAGGCCCAGAGCGACACGGATCGGATCAGGCGCGTATTTCGTGAGATGATCTTCACCGTGAGTCATGGAAGCACCGTCGTGACTGGCGAAGCCCATGATGCCCACACTCGCGAAAAGCAGCAGCCGATAGAACGCGGGATTTGCCGATAGAGCAACCGTCCAGGCTTTCAAAATGAAGGTAATGATCGCCGCCACGGCGAAAATCAGCCCGCCCCAGAGATGGCGTTCTGCGAGAGCATTTCCGAGGTAATCGTCGCTTCCTTGAAACATCAGAAATCCAAAAACCACCGCGAGGATCGCACTCGCCGCTCCGAAAAATAGCGGAAACATCGAGGTGTTCGCGACTTGATCGTGATTTCTTCTCCCAAAAATCGCACCTAACTCCTGAAGGATGATGAGGATAAAAACCCCAATGGGCAAATGCAGCACGACCGGATGGAAGTGGCCGATGAATCGCACCATATCCGGCATTTTGTCGCCTTGCGGAGGCCCAGCGATGAATGGCATGGCGATGAGCGAACCCGCCGCGAGGAGTCCGAAAAAAGTGATCGCACAAGGTTTTTTGCGGCTGGATGTCTGAGGGGCAGGAGCAGGCATAGAATTTTCCGCATTACGGCTAAGATGCAGCACATCTTCCAGTGCGAAATAAATTTTCAGCCTGCCCGTACTCGGATGAGCCTTGCTTCCACTTCGGATGCAGAGAAACTCTGGCACTTTTCATCACATATGGACCCGTTTTTACTCAAGACTCTTCACCTCGCTGGCGTCATCGGACTCTTCACTTCGCTCGGCGCGACCTTACTCGGTGGTTCGGGAAAAAAAGGCGCATCTATCCTTCACGGTATCTCGCTCATTTTCATCCTGCTCATTGGCTTTGCGATGCTGAAAAAACCGCCGATGGGCCAGTCCTGGTGGATGATCAAAATCGGACTCTGGTTGTTCATCGGCGCGGCTCCCGCTTTGGCGAAGCGCAAGGTGCTGCCAAGCTCGGTGGTGTTAGTGCTGTGCATCGCGGCTGCCGTGGCGGCTGCATGGCTAGGTCTGAGGAAGCCATTCTAACTTCAGATTTTCTCCACCTCCACTTGCACCTCCATGCGGCAGTGACCGGTGCCGTGGTAGTTTCCTCGCACGGGAGCCACATCGTCATAGTCACGGCCCACAGAAATTTTTACATAACGCTCGTCTGCTAGCGTGTTGTTCGTTGGATCAAATCCAATCCAGCCAGCACCCGGCAGATAAACCTCTGACCACGCGTGCGATGCCTGCGCTCCGACGAGCGAATCACGCGGACCATTGTAGAGATAACCGGAAGCATAACGCGCTGGGATTCCCACAGAACGGCACATTCCGAGCATGACGTGGGTGAAATCCTGACAGACTCCTTGCCTCAATGCGAAGGCTTCTTCGAGATGGGTACTCGCGCTGGTGACCCCTGCTTCGTAGCGAAATTCACGGTGAATCCACTCCATGATTCTGCTGGCTTGTTCAAAAACCGGATCGCCAGGGTTGGCAATGTCCAGTGCCTGCCTCCACACTTCGGGGAGCCGTGAGACCCAGTGACTTTCCTGCAAATAGGGCCAAATCACCTCACGAATCGACGAGTCCGCATACTCCGACAAAGTCGCTTCCCGACTCGCAGCGGAAACATCTAGCGGAAGATTTTGCACCTTCACTCGACTCTCCACCTCAAGGCTCGTGTGTGCGCCGGGCAGCTCAAAATGATGCGTGATGTTTTGAAAAAGATCCGTGAATTTCCGCAGCCGCGTCGCTGGAATCACCCGGATCAACGCGCTGATGGTTTTCTGATAAGGAAACGTCCTCGGTTCCAGATGCAGCGTGTTGGAACTCTGAGTCACCGGCGAGGCATAGTGAAACGTCGTCCGATGCCGCACCGATAGCCTCATGCCCAGAGTCGCCGGTGAGCTGGATTCATTCGAGTCCATCACTGCTGCTGTTGTTGTTCCATTTGCCATGCCGCAACATCGGATAGAGTCGAGCTTCTCGGAAACGAACTGGTTTGCACCCGCTCAGGCATCAACACATAGGTCTCGAAAATTTCGCCCCCGATGTGATTCATCCGACCTTGCAGAGTATCCAGATAATCGTGCAACCCAGATGCGAAGATACTCTCGGTCGAGCCAAAATTCAGTTCCGCGAGCATCCGGCCCGACTCACGCTCAGCCTCGTTAGAAAACGAACCACGCGGCGTGCCCGAGATCCGATGCAGGCTCGCATCCACCCGATCAATGCAGTAGCGGACGGAGCGCGGAAAGTCCTTCGTGAAAATCAAAAAGTCCGTAACGCCCTGTGCCGTGATTTCCCGCTGCTCGGCGCGAAATGCTCCCATCGCACCACATGAGCGGAGAATGGCGGTCCAGTGAAGCACTCCCGCAGAAATCGCCGCAGCACTCTCTTCCATCGCCGGAAGATAGCTGGAAACATCTAGGAAACGCGTCGTTTTGTCTGCCCGCTCGAGGTAGCGGCCGAGGTTCATAAACTCCCACGCTTCGTTGCGCGAAGTGGTGGATGCCGCCACTCCCAGAAATGTCACCGCCGAGCGACGGACATTTTCATAAAACCGCGACGGATCATGCGCGATCAACTGCGTCGCTTCGGAAGATCTGGAAAATAGATAGAGCGCATTGAGCTCCTCCCACAGCTCGTCAGATAGCTGATCGCGGACCGTCCGGGCATTTTCACGAGCCAGCGCGATGCAGGAGATGATGCTGTTCGGGTTGCGGGGATCGTCTGTTAAAAAACGAATCACTTCATGGCTGCCAGTCTCATCGTAAAGTTTGCCGAAGGCTTCATCGTCTCCCGTGCTGAGAATAATCGGCTGCCAAAATACGCGGAGACGCTCGCTGTCGAGACTCTCGTAGTCTAGCAGCAGTTGCTGATTTACATCGATCAAGCGGGCAAGGTTATCAGCCCGCTCCACATAGCGGACCATCCAATAAAGTGTGTTAGCGACGCGGGACAACATGATGAATCAATGGCGGAGAACCCAAGTATCTTTGCTTCCACCGCCTTGGGAAGAGTTTACCACCAGCGAGTCTTTTGTTAGGGCCACACGGGTCAGTCCGCCGGGAACGATTTTCACCTCGTTTCCATAAATGACGTAGGGCCGCAGATCGATGTGGCGGCCCTCCATCGCGCCGTCGCACCACGTCGGCGAGCGGGAAAGCGCGATGACTGGCTGGGCGATGTAGTTGCGCGGATCGGCGATGATCCGCTCACGGAAGGCTGCGATTTCATCCTTCGTCGCACTCGGCCCCATCAGCATTCCGTAGCCGCCAGACTCGTTCGCAGCTTTCACGACCATTTCCGGCAAGTGAGCGAGGATGTATTTTAAATCCGCTTCTTCGGAGGCGAGGTAAGTCGGGACGTTCGGTAAAATCGGCTCCTGCCCGAGGTAATACTCAATCATTTTCGGGACGAAATAATAGATCACCTTGTCGTCCGCGACTCCCGTTCCCACCGCGTTTGCCAGCGAAACATTGCCGTGGCGATAGGCATTCATCAGCCCCGGAACGCCGAGTACTGAGTCCTTCCGAAAGACGACCGGATCAATGAAATCATCATCAATCCGCCGATAGATCACATCCACTCGCACCAATCCTTTCGTGGTCCGCATATAAACAAATTTATCCACCACCACCAGATCCTTGCCCTCCACGATGTCGATACCCATTTCCCGTGCGAGGTAGCAATGCTCGAAGTAGGCGCTGTTGTGGCAACCCGGCGTGAGCAAGACACACACCGGATCGCCGATGCGGCGCGGCGAAATGTGGTGAAGCATGTTGAGCAAATCGCGCGGATAGGAATCGACCGGACGCACTTCCAGAGTCTCGAAAATTCCCGGGAAAGCGCGTTTCAACGCATTGCGATTTTCTAGCAAATAGGAAGCCCCCGATGGACAACGCCCATTGTCCTCAAGCACGTAATAAACGCCATCCGCACCCCGGATCAGGTCACTGCCGCAGATGTGGATGTAGATATTTTCCGCCACATCCACGCCCCGGAACTCAGGACGATAGTGCTTTGCGTTCTCGATGTAAAAGCGCGGAATCACCTCATCTTTGAGGATTTGTTGGTCGTGGTAAATATCGTGAAGAAATAGATTCAACGCCACAATCCGCTGGGTGAGTCCGGCTTCGAGGTGTTCCCATTCCTCGGCAGGCATCACCCGCGGGATGGGATCGAACGGAAAAATCCGCTCGGTGCCCTGATTATCGTGATAGACGTTGAATGTGATTCCCTGCCGCAGGAAATAGAGCTCCGAGCTGGCCTTACGGGCGAGGAAATCACGCTGCTCTACCTTGCCGAACTTATCGAGCAACGGCGCACAATGGCTCCGCACCGCGCCGTTCTCGCAAAACATCTCGTCGTAAAACTTACCGGCGTCGTAGCCCTGAAACATTTCCATGGATTTGTATCCGCCAGATCAGCAAATGCCGGGCCAAGTTTTCAGGGTGCTTTGAGAATATCCGCGCGGACAAAAAACAGGATCCTGCGCGATAGTGCCAGAGATGGTCCCACCGGTTTCGGATGAATGACGGAGACAAGCCCGAATTGGCCCGGGATCACCCGAATCGTCGTGCGACTGCCCTGATTTCAACCCACGGAAAGTTGCCGTTCGATCATCTCGTTTCAATTTCTCCAATTCCCCCTTGCCAACCCGATAGATTTTTCAGCAGTGTGTTTTTGCCGTTCGTAACAGCGTCTATTCAAATTTCCTAAATCACACACATCTGCTTTTGCGACCAAACAAAAGCTACTGGGCCACTCACAAAACCTGCAAGTTTCAATGGCCCTCGAAAAAACAGAGCTGTCGCGCCGATTGGCGCGGCTTGGCGTGTC
>JANOQR010000033.1:0-7631 GCA_031414935.1 Luteolibacter sp. | reverse complement strand
TTCCCTGCGAACGGTCTTGATGCCGATGGCGTCCATCCGAATAGCGTGGGATCGAGCTGGATGGCCCAACAATGGCGCGACGCGATTGTCGCCTCCTATCCGGCGATCGATCCTGACGGCCAGCCTGTCATCACCGATCATCCCGACTCGGCAACTGTTTCGGCTGGAAGCAGTGTGACCTTGGAGGTAACCGCTGCCGGAGCCACACCACTTTCCTATCAGTGGCGCCGCAATAGCACGACTATCTCCGGCGCGACCAGTCGCACTCTCACCATCACCAATGTCCAAACGACCGATGCCGGAAGCTACGATGTGGTGATTTCTAACACGGTCGGAACTACCACCAGCAATCCCGCGCAACTCACCCTGCTCTCGTCAGCGACTGTCGTGAACGGCAGCTTCGAGTCTGGATTGAGTGGCTGGACCCACACTGGCAACCTCCAAGCCCGCAGCGCAGCCGCTCCCTACACCGCCACGAATGGCACGGGCATCATCGCCTTGAATCACGCGAATTTGCAGCCTAACGGCGTAATCTCCCAAACCATCTCCACCACGCCGGGCGCGACGTACACGCTCGCTTTCGACGTCGGAGTCCTCGCCTTCAACGGCTCCCAACAACAGATGCAAGTCACTGCCACCGGGCAATCGGTCGTGCTCTCGCGAAACATCACCGTCATCGGACTCGGGAACGGCACCACGCGCTGGGTTCCGCAGAGTTTCACATTTGTCGCGAACAGCGGCTCCACCGTGTTGGCCTTCCGCGACATTTCCACCACCAGCAACGGCCTCGACCTGCTTCTCGATCATGTCCGAGTGACGATTCCGGCGTCGCTTGCCGCTGCTCCCCCAAGTTTGAAAGCTGGAACGAGCAGTTCGCTTGTCATCGGTTCTGGCCCCGGATCGCTCGGACCAGCCACCTTTACCGGCGCTCCTGGCGATTTCCGCATCGGCCTCATGGCACCTGACGCGGGTTCGTATGTTCTCCAACGGTCAGAAAATCTCATCCGCTGGGAAAATGTGAAAGAGATCGTCACGGAAGGGCCGGAGCAGATAGAATTTAAAGAAATGCCGTCCACCACCACTCCAGCGGGCGGCGTCTTCTATCGGATCGGCAAGCTGCCAGCCACGGGTCAAAACTGACGCCTCACCAACTCACGTCGCGAAGCGAGTGGCCCGTAAAGTTCATTTTGACGGATGAAACACGGAACGCAGTTGTGGCAGAGGTCAAAGAATTTAGGCACCACGAATCTCGCGAATCTGGCGAATGATTCAGAATCAAAAGAAGCAAATTTTCAGCAGCTGCATGGGTTTTCTTCAAGATTCGTTGGATTCGCTAGATTCGTGGTGCCTTCCTTCTTCTGTTCCATTTCCAAGTTAGCTGAAATCATTCGCTCCTGCCGAATTCCCCCGGCCCCCTACCTTCCCATTTCGGGAAACACGCCTCCCTCGGCGTGCTTCGGCTGCCCCCAGAATTCCTCCCACCCCTCACCACCACTCTCGATGAAAATTTATGCTTTGCCCATGCGTCACGCGGCGGGCGGCCTCGTGATCGCCCTCGCCATCGCTGCACCTGTGAGTCGCTTGAAAGCCCAATCCGGCCTCGACCAAGCCCAGCCATTCGGTGCTTTTTTCAACGGCAAATTTCCTGCCACCTCGCCCGGCAGCACGCCCGGCGGTTCTTGGACGACCCAGAACGCCTTTCCGGCACTGAGCTTTCCCGAGCCGGTTCGTATCGTCGAGCACCCACGGGCGAACAAGCTGGTAGTCGTCTCGAAAACCGGGCCGGTCTGGATTTTCGACAACACCCCGCAGACCAGCACCAAACAGCTCCTGCTAGATCTCACCAGCAAGACGAACTACCCAGAAGTCGGCGAGGGCGGCGTCTCGGGATTCGCCTTCCATCCAGACTACGGCAAAGCCACCTCGCCGAACCGCGGCTACATCTACGTTTCCTATCGTTTCACCCCCGGCATCACCGGCGTCCAGTTGCCCGAACAGGCGGGCTTCAACCGGATTTCCCGCTTCACCGTTTCCGATAGCACCGGCACCGCCAGCCTCAGTTCTGAGCTGGTCCTCATCCACCAATACGACCGCCAGCAATGGCACATCGGCGGCGGAATGTTCTTCGGCAGTGACGGTTTTCTCTACATCGGGGTGGGGGATGAGGGAAATGCCTTTGGCCGCAGTGACGCGACCCAGCGAACGAACGGTGGTCTCTGGAGCGGCGTCCTCCGCATCGATGTGAACAACGATCCTACCCTCAGCGTGCCGATTTCCCGCCAGCCGCGCGAGCCGTCACAGATTAACTCCGCCACGAGTTCGCAGACGAATCCGCGCCCGCCAGCTTGGCCAGCCAGCTACACTCAGGGCTACTCCATCCCGCCATCACCAAGCGGCTGGAAACTCGTTTCATGATCCACGCCGCCGATGGCTGGTACGACGTCACCTACCGCTGGAACGCCGCAGGCACCGATGCCGAGCTGCTTTTCGACGGCCAGAGCCAGCCACTCACCCTCACCGATGCTGCCGGGAAAACTACCAGCCGCAACTGGACCTACCCGAGTCGCACCCAGTGCATGACCTGCCACAATCCCGTCAGCGGTGGATCACTCGGATTGATGACGCGCCAACTGAACAAAGCGCATTTCTACCCCGTCACGGGCCGCACTGCCAATCAGCTCGAAACTCTCTCTGCTCTCGGCATTTTCCAGACGCCCATCGCGCCGACAGCCATTCCGAACCTCCCCACGCTCAAGCCCGCCAGCGACTCCGCCGCCACCCTTGCCCAGCGTGCGCGATCCTATTTGGACTCGAACTGCGCCTACTGCCACCAGCCCGGCGGCGTCCGTGCCAGCTTCGATGCCCGCTACACGACTCCGCTCGAAAACACCGCCATCCTCAATGGCTCCCTCGCCGAGTCACTCGGGATTCCCGGCGCGGCCGTGATCTCGCCGGGCAGCATCGCCAAGTCCATCATCCACCACCGCGCCAGCTCCGTGGGCGAAGGCCACTCCATGCCGCCGCTCGCCAAGGGCGCGGTGGACACCGAGGGTGTCGCGCTCCTCGCAGACTGGATTTACAGCCTCGCTCCGGCAGCGGGGAACGGCACCACCACCCTCGGCAACTCCACCGCCACCAGCGGAAATTTCAGCGACGCCCACCACCCGAGCCTCTACGTGAATAAGACCGACACGTTCACGAACAACACTTCCTCCGCCGTCACTTTCTCGCCGGTGAACTTCAATTTCCACGCCACCAAAAAAGGCAACCCCGTCACCCCGTTCGCCGCTATCGTCAGCGGGTCGAATTCCTTCGCCATCGGCACCACCGGAAACCTCGCTCGCGTGAAAACCGCCACCACCGGCAAGAACGGCTGGGTGAAATACGAAGGCGACTACCTCGTCCCCGCCGGACAAACCCGCACCCGCTTCGTGCTGGTCCCGATCTCCGACGCGTCTTCCCTGATCGCCGCCAATTTTATCGACAACGTCTCGGTCATCCAGTCCACCACCCAAAATCCACCACCGCCGGAAACCACCGGGATTTCCAACGCCTCATTTTAACTCGGTCTCGATTCATGGACCTACTCAAGCGTCGCCATCGTCCAGAGCAACGTCTTCGCCGGAACCAAGGCACTGGACCTGAAATCCGGCTTCATCTCCCAATCCATCGGTGGCCTCGTCCCCGGCGAGACCTACACGCTCTACCTCGCCTACCGCTCACAAGCAGGCGTCACCGGATTGCTTGGCGATGCCAAAATTTCCATCAACAGCAGCCTGATCGGGGAAATCCACAACGCCAGCGAGGAATACGTTTACAAAAACGGCTACTCCTTCGTCGCCCCAGCCGCATCGATCAGCCTCCGCATCGAGTCCCTAGAAACAGGCATCGCCGGGCTACTCATCGACGCACTACGCCTCGAACGCGCCGCCCTGCCATCGCCGCCCGCGTCGAATTCATTGAAAAACGGCAGCTTCGAGGACCAAACCGGCCTCAGCGGAGTAAATCCCCACCCCAGCGGATTCGAACTCCCCGGCTGGCTCGTTACCCGTGAAAACGTCGATCCCATCCTCGCATCCGCTTTCTCCGGCTGGTCCGCCGTCCAAGGAAACTGGGTGCTCGATCTCAGCGGCCACGGTCCCGGCGGCATCGCCCAAACCGTCACCGGATTCGTTCCCGGCAGCATCCACACGCTCTCTTTCTCATACGCCCGCCACCGGTATTGGGATCAAGAAGCCGTCCTCAAAGCCGAAGTCTGGGCCAACGGCCAACTCATCGCCAACCTCGAACGCAACCAAGCCCAGAAAGTCCCCAACTGGGCGACCATTTCCCTGCCCATCCCTGCATCCACAAATGGCTCGATCACCCTCGAATTCCGCTCCACCTCCAAGCTCGTCGTCGGCGGCATCATCCTCGACAACATCACACTCAGTCCGTAATTCCATCCCGCTGCTGAGATTGAAGCCTAGCAGGAAATTCAATCCCACAGCGGCTGAACGGGCTTGCCGTGCCGATCACGCCGGAACAGCCTGCGCCGTCAGAAATGAGCGACTTTTCACCTGCCGATCACGCACCCCGGACTCCCACCGTCGGCGTCAGGAAGCGGCATGTGTTTTACTTCAGCGGCTTCGATCCGCGCGGACCGTCGCACTATCACACGCTTTACGAAGAGCAGGGAAAACTCCACGCGCCACTCAATGGACTGGATTTAAAAGTCGGGAAACGCCGCCGCATCGGCAAGCTCGCGAACGCATGGACCGTCACCACGGCAGACACCGTGACGGAGTATGAATTTCTCCGCTGGGACGACATCATCCGCAACCGCTGGCCAAAGAACGAGTGGCAGCTCCTGAAATCCGCCGTGCCGACCTACTGGGTGTTTTTCAAAGCCAATCTCATCGGCCGCTTACTGAAAATCGCGTGGCCGTCCGCACTCACTGTCTCGTATCCGATCATCGCGTTTCTCGGACTTTGGTTAGTCGGTATGATGCTGGCCGCGATCGCTGGCATTTTCTTACCGCTCCATTTCGGACTTCCTCTGGCGGCAGGAATTCTCGTGGGAACCCTTTACCTCGGACGCTGGCTGGACGATCGATTTCGCAGCTTCTGGCTGCTGCGAGTTTACGGCGCGATGCAACCGTGGGCTTATGGAAAAATCCCAGAACTCGACGTGCGGATCTGTGATTTCGCCGACCACATCACCGAGCGCATCCGTGGCAGCGATGCCGATGAAATCCTCTTAGTCGGCCACAGCGTCGGGACCATCCTAACCGTTCCGCTGGTAGCCGAGTTGCTGAAACGCCAACCTGATCTCGGCATCAGCGGACCCGCATTTGGCCTCGTCACTCTGGGAAATTGCCTGCCGCTCGTGAGTTTGCTTCCGGGGTCGATGAAACTTCGAGACGACTTGAAAACCGTCGCCACAGCACCCGGTGTGCGCTGGCTAGATTTCTCCGCAAGGCGCGATGGCGCCAGCGTGACGCAAGTCGATCCGCTGAAAGTATCAGGGATTTCTCGGCCTGCTGGCATTCCCGTGAGACCACAACAATTCCCCGTCCGCATCGTCAAAATGTTCCCGCCCGACGTTTACGCCGTCATCAAGAAGGACATTTTCCGCATCCATTTCCAATATATCATGGCCGGAGAGCTGCTCACCGATTACGACTTTTTCGCGATCACCGCTGGCCCGCTGAGTCTGGCGGATCGATTCCCTGAGTAACCATGGCCTACACCCCGCCCTATCCGAAACCACTGGACCGATCCTCCAAGCGATCACTCTGGAACCTCTTCAAACGCGGTCGCCGCTCGTGGTTAGCGACGCTGTATGAAGGCAGCTACTCAGGAAAAATGTCGCGAGTGCGGCTCCCCGGCGTGTCGCTCTTCCTCGTGAAATTTCCCGACCTCATCAAGGAGGTGCTCGTCGATAAATACGACAAATACCCGAAACACGAACTCTCCGAAACCGCGCTCAAGCCCTTATTAGGCGAAAGCATTTTCACGACAAATGGTCCAGTCTGGGAACGCCAACGCAGGATGCTCGACCCCGCATTCGGTCAGGCGAAACTCAAAGAAGTCTTCTCACTGATGACCGGCGGCGCGGACGCGATGCTTGCGCGAATCGATGCAATGAATGACGGCGAAATCGCAGACATCGAGATCGAGATGACCCACGTCACGGCGGACATTATTTTGCGGACGATTTTATCAGAATCCCTCGAAGGCGAAGGAGCGCGGAAGATTTTCCATGCCTTCAACCTGTTTCAGGAAAAGGCCGTGGTGATGATTCAACTCAGCTTTTTCCGCCTCCCGCTCTGGCTCGCTCCGCGTCACTACCTGACCTGGAAACGCACCGGCAAAGAAATCCGAGAGTTGTTAGCCGTGCCGATCCGCAAACGCTTCGAAGCTCACAAGCGCGGTGAGAAAGGCGATTACAAAGATATTTTACAGTCTCTGCTAGAAACCAAAGACCCGGAAGACGGCTCAGTTTACACCCTGGAGGAACTCGTCGATCAGGTGGCGATGCTTTTCCTCGCCGGACACGAGACCTCGGCCAGTGCGCTGTCGTGGTCGTTGTTCCTGCTAGCCAAATGCCCGGAGATTCAGGAGCGACTCCACCAAGAAACCGTCGCGCTGCTAGGCGACCGTCAGCCGGAGTTCAAAGACATCCCGAGACACCGACAAATCCGCAACGTGTTTCGCGAGACGATGCGAATCTATCCGCCAGTCGGCTTCCTCACCTTTCGCAAAGCGACAGGTGGACAAAAACTCCAAAAACACGATCTGCCAGCCGGCTCGCCCATCGTCATCTCACCTTGGCTCGTCCATCGCCACCGCGAGCTATGGGATCGGCCAAATGAGTTCGATCCTGACCGCTTCGACGGCGGACTCGACCAACCCGGCTGCGCCTACATTCCCTTCGGCCAAGGCCCGCGCATCTGCATCGGCGCAGCATTCGCAATGCAAGAAGCCATGCTCATCCTCGCTTCGCTCACGCGACGCTACCGCTTCGAGTCCGGCCCCGGGCCCGATCCAGAACCGACCTCTCGGCTCACCATCCGCTCGCTCGACGGAATTTCCCTCCGAGTCTGGAAACGCCCACAAGTCGCGCACGAGCAAACCATTCCAGACGATGCAGAGGAAACTCCGACCGAAGCCGCGAAGTGTCCGTTTCATTGAGTCGTTGTTGATTCGCCCAGCAATACCGCATCTCTCATTACCCTGCGGAGATCCGAAAATCACCTTTGCGTGCTTTGCTCAACCGCTAGCAGCCTGTCGGATTTGATTCAAATCTGACGGTGGGACTCACGGCTGCGAGTGTGGGAATGAGTTGTTGTTTGTGGTTGGCTTGATCGGTGACATGTTAGCCGATGATGAGCATGGTGGCGTGGTCGATGTTGAAGAATAGGGCAGGCATGTACCCGCTGCGCACGCCTAGGCCGGATTTCTCAACGGGCTCGTTCTAAATCCGACACGCTGCTAGAACAGTGATTTGGGCTATGGTGGCGGCGGTGTTGATTTCCTAACAATCCGCCGCCGACGCTAAGTCGTGGCGGGTGATATTTTCTAAAATAGGTTCGTGCCCGTTCAGAGGACGCCCTTACGTAGATCTCTCAAACTCCACAGGATTCCGC
>JANOQR010000032.1:0-9337 GCA_031414935.1 Luteolibacter sp. | reverse complement strand
GCTAGCATTCCGAACGCAGAATTCCGCGTCAGCCTTGCCCGCGTGGCAGCGGGACTCGCCATGCCACAGAGGAAACGGGCGAGTTGGCGGGGCGTGTTCAGGGCGGCGTGTTTTTCGTCCAGCAGCTTCCTGACTGCGGCGACATCTTCGTCGGAAATACGTCGCGTCTTGGGTCGCTTGATCGTTTTGGCAGCGACTCCACGGCAGCGGTCGCAGTGGCCGCAGGGTGCTTTGAGGGTCTCACCGAAATGCTTCGTGAGGTAGCCAGTCAGGCATCCGCGATAGGCGGACAAGCCGAGGACTTGGCGGAGGCGGGCGAGATCGGCTTGCTCACGAGACTGGAATTTCTCGACGAGTGAGGCCGTTAGAATTTTGAGATCGCCGGGTTCCTTCTTGAGTTTGTAGCCGTGTCGGACGCCCCAGACACTGAGGATGATGTCACCTGCGGCGTGAAGTTCGTTGAGAGCGGCAACGATTTTTTCGCGTGAGCAGTTCAATTTTTCCGCGAGATCAGTCGGGTAAAAATACAGCCACCAGCGTTTCATCTCTCCAGCATCGAGGATCTTTTTGAGAAACTTTTGCTCGGCGAGAGATCGTCCGGCTAGAATCTTCTCTTGCGAATTGAGCAGCTTGGCACGGTAAGTGGCGTAGAAACTGCCGGTGGCTTCGATCATGCCGTCGATTTCTAAATAGGTCATCACCGTCGCAACAACGCCGGGGCGAATATCGCAGATGGTGGATAGTTCATACGGTGAAACATCGAATGCCGGACCCAGACGCAGCACGCGGTCAATGAGGTTTGTAATCGCACGGGGTGATGGCGTGTCGGAGTAGATAAAATTTTCCAACACGGTTAGATCATTGCCACAAGCGAGCATCTCGCAGAGCGCGAGTTGGCCATCGCGTCCGGCGCGACCGATTTCCTGAGTGTGGTTTTCCAGGCTCTTCGGAAGATTATAGTGGAAGACAGCGCGGATGTTTGATTTGTCGATGCCCATGCCAAAGGCGATGGTGGCGACCATGATGCGAGTCTCGCCAACCATGAATGAGCTTTGAGCATCGGCGCGAAACTCGGCGGGAAGCCCAGCATGATAGGCGCGGGCGGAGAGTCCGTTTTTCGCGAGAAACGTCGCCACTTCCTCTGCCGTTTCTTGGCGGGTGACGTAAACGACGGCGGAACCATCGACCGCCTGAAGTTTTCCCAGCAGAATCATTTTCCGCTCCGCCGCCGTGCAGGGAGTGACGCGCAGGTCGAGATTTGGCCGATGGAAACTGAGCTGCACATGGTCTGCGCTGGCGATGCGAAATGCTTTACGAATTTCGCGAGCGACCTTGGGCGTGGCAGTGGCGGTGAGAGCTAAGACGCGCGGCACTTTCAGGCGGCGGCAAATTTTCGCGAGCTTGAGATAGTCTGGCCTGAAATTGTGACCCCACTCGGAAATGCAGTGAGCTTCGTCGATGGCGACTAGCTGGAGATTGAGGCGTTTGACCCGCTGGCGGAAGGCTTCGTTAGAAAAACGTTCCGGCGCGATGTAGAGCAGCTTGAGTGAGCCAGTTTCGAGTCTTTCATAGACTTCGCGTGTCTGCCCGGCGTCCAGCGTGGAATCTAGCCGTGCGGCTGAGATTCCTTTGGCATTGAGGGAGTCCACTTGATCCCGCATCAGGGCGATCAACGGTGAAACGACAAGGGTGAGTCCGTCGAGCATGAGCGCGGGAAGCTGATAGCAAAGCGATTTACCACCGCCCGTCGGGAAAACAGCGAGGGCCGAACGACCTTCGAGCAAGGCGCGAACGACGGGTTCTTGTCCCTCGCGAAAGGCAGCGTGGCCGAAATGATCGCGGAGGGTGGTGAGCACGAAGAGAGGTTCGTTTTCTGAGAAGAATGAGGCAAGTGGGAAGGCGTGGACATATCGGATATAGTCCAACGGACAACTTCACTTCACCACATCGTCGGCGGTGAAAGGTTTGCGATCAGGGCCTGAGCTGCGGACGTCGATGACATCGGCAGCGAGTTGGTGAAAATGCCAGGGAGATCCCCAGCGATCCACTAACTGACCGGAAACGATGGCTGGATGACTGGTAGGAATGGCAGAAGTGCCAAGGGTGTCGGAATCGGTGAGTGCGCGGGTGATTTCATCGTTAGTGCCCAAAGGCAGGCGGACGGAGTGAGGAGCACTTTGCAGATAGTTCGTGATGATGTCGTTCAGCGAGGAACGGTCTTCTGCCGGGCTACCGTCGATGGCGAGTAAGCGTTCCCACGAGCTAACAGGGGATTCTGCTGTGGCTTGGCGAGCAGGTAAAAGTTTCGGAACGGGTGGCAGCGGCTCGGTCTGAACAGATGGTGGTGGGGCCACGAGTTGGGCTTTTTTCCCGATCCATAGCCAAACGGCAAAGATGACGCAAAGGATGGCGACACCGCTACGAATGATGAGTTGTGGAAACGTTAGCTTCATTACAGGCGTCTCGGCCAAATGTTATGGCATGTGTTTTAACCGATCAGGGTGTCTTCAATACCCTGCGAAGTGGGCACTACTCGTTGCTGTTTTCGCAGTCACGGTGTTGGCTTGGTGAGTGCCTTGAGGATTTTATCGCGGACGGGTTCTTCGATGATCTTGGCGTCTGATAGATCTTTAGCGAGTTGCTTGGCAGCAGCGACTTCGATGTCAGTTGGGGCGCGGGCATCGGATGGTGGGCGGATTTCTAGGTTGGCGATGACTTTCTCGATGCCGGGCGAAACGGCGGCGTCGATGAGGGTGGCGACCACGGGAGTTTTCCCGCTGGCGGGGCCGTTCGGGATGGGAGGGAGCTTGCCGTCTTTCATTTCCTGAAGCGTGTGAAAATCTGCCTGATAGCCGAGCTTGAGGAAGTTTTCGTAGTTGGCACGAAGGCTGGTGGTGATGATTTTTTGTTTCAGCGGCGGCTCTTCGTCATCGGAATCTTCGGCGAAGAGTTTGGTTTCAATTCCTTGGCTTTTCTTGATGGCAATCTCGGGTGGGATGCCGAGTGTGTTGGCTTCGGCGATGAGGCCGATGGCGCGGACGAGGGATTTCTGGGCAGCATCGGCGTAGAATTGTTGGAAATAGGAACTGTCGCTAGAAAGGGATCTGAGTTCTGCAACGATGGCCGCGCGGCGTTGCATTTTTTTCACGAAACGGACGCCGTAGAGAGCGACGATGACCGCGAGGATGAGAAAGACGGCGCGGGTGAGAATGTAGCGTGGGCTGGGTGCTTCCATGGGGTGTTAGGTCCAGATTGATTTGGGTTTGCGGGGTTCTTTGGGTGGGAGATCGAAGGTTTTTCGCTCGCGGCAATGGAAGAGGGCTTCTTCGCGGGTGATGATGCCCATTTCAAGAAGTGAGGCGATGCTTTGGTCGATGGTGCGGTTGCCTTCTTTGTGGCCGATCTCCATCAGGCCGACGATTTGTTCGAGCTTGCGGTCGCGGATGCAGTTACGAATGGCGTGGTTAGGCCGGAGGATTTCTGAGGCGAGCACGCGGCCTTGGCCATCGGCGCGCGGGATGAGGCGTTGGCAAACGATGCCTTCGAGAGCACCTGATAGCTGGGTGATGATCTGCGCTTGTTGGTCTGCGGGGAAAACATCGACGACGCGGTCGATCGTTTGCGGGGCGTCTGGTGTGTGCAAGGTGGCGAGGACGAGGTGGCCGGTTTCCGCAGCGGTTAGCGCGATGCGGATGGTGTCGAGATCGCGAAGTTCTGAGACGACGATCACGTCAGGATCTTGGCGCAATGCCTGGCGGAGAGCGCGGGAGAAACTGCGGGTGTCGCTGCCGACTTCGCGTTGCTTGATGAGGCAGGAGCGGTGTTCGTGGACGTATTCCACGGGGTCTTCTAACGAAATGATGATGCCGCTGCGCGATTCGGAAATGCGGCGGACCATGGAGGCGAGAGTCGTGGATTTTCCCGAGCCAGTGATGCCAGTGACGAGGACGAGGCCGCTGCGGATGTTGCAGAACTCGAAGATGGGCGAGTGATGTCCTAGGGTTTCTAACGCGGGAATGTCTTGGGAGATGAAGCGGAATGCGGCCTCGGTATTTCCACGGGCGATGTGGACATTTCCGCGAAAACGACCGACGCCTTCGACTTGGAGCGCGTAGTCGAGTTCGAGGTCTTCTTCGAGCGTGGCGCGTTGGGATTCGGTGAGTGTATCGAGGATCAGGTTTCTAACGGTGACGGGTTCGAGTGGTTCTTCGTCGAAGGGAACGATGGAGCCATTGATCCGAGTGCAGGCGGGAGCCCACGCGCTGAGATGGAGATCCGAGCCGCCGAGAGCGACGGTTTGGCGAAGGTATTCGGTGATGTCGCTGGCCATGGGTTGATGGAGTTATCCGGTGATGCCGCGCATGACGCGATCAAAATCCTGCGGACGGGCACAGGAGCTACGGGCGATGTCCGCGTCGATGTAACCTTGTTGGACGGAGGCGACGAGGTATTCGAGAAGTGAGCAGTTGGTGGCTTCGTTTGATTTCAACAAGTGGTCTTGCAGGTCGGTCAGGCGATTTTCGAGAATCCATTTCCGAGTGGCCGCTTCGTTCTGCATGTATTCGAGAGCAGGGAAAAGTCCGCCACCGAGGCGCGGCAGGAGTTGTTGGGAAATGATGCCGACGAGCTGTGATGCGAGCAAACTTTGCGCTCCGGAGGATTGCGATTTCAGGAGGTTAGAAAAGCGGTCGAGAGTTTCTACCACACTGCTGCTGTGAAGCGTGGAAATGACGAGGTGGCCAGTCTCTGCGGCGTGGAGCGCGGTGAGTGCGGTTTCCGTATCACGAATTTCTCCAAGGAAAAGGATGTCTGGGCTTTGGCGGAGTGCGGAGCGGAGTCCAGTGGAGAAATCCGGCGAGTCGTGTTTGATTTCGCGCTGGGAGAAGAATGATCGTTCGTTGGTGAAGAGAAACTCGATGGGGTCTTCTAACGTGACGATGTGGCGGGAAAGGTGATGGTTGATCCAGTCGAGACAGGAGGCGACGGTGGTTGATTTTCCCGAGCCGGTGGGACCAGTGACGAGGATGAGGCCGTAGCGGCGTTGCATCCATGATTCTAGCAGCGGACCGGGCAGGCCGAGTTGGGAGAGTGGTGGGATCGTGTCACGGATGGGCCTGAGGACGGCGGCGAGTCTGCCGAGCGTGTGATAGAGATTTACGCGCAGTCTTCCGCCGCCGGGGAGCCGCCATGAGACGTCGGTTTCGAGATGGTTTGCGGGATCGACGCCGCAGGATTTCCAAAATTCTTCGAGGGCGGCACGCGGGATTTGGCCGGGATGGAGGACAACGACATCGCCATCGCTGCGAATGCGGGGTGGCTCGTCTTCTACCAGAAATACATCGGTGGCGGAATCGGCGAAGGCATCGCGGATGAGTTGGTGAAGGGCGGAGCTCATGGGAAGTGGGCTAGGTTTTTAGAACTCCGATAGAACTAAAGGATTTCGCGGAGCTGGATGAAGCGAAATTTTTGGTGGCGATGGAATAGATGAAAAATACGAACCACGAAAGGCACGAAGAATCACGAAAGGGGAAAGAGTTTAGGCACCACGAATCTGGCGAATCTGGCGAATCATTCAGAGGTAAATTCCCAGCCGTGTATGGATTTCTGAGGATTCGTTGGATTCGTCAGATGCGTGGTTGCTTCCATCTTCGGTTCCGAAAACGAGCGCGTTTGAATCTGGGATCAGTCGCTGAATGGGAGTTCAGAGGACTTTTTAGAAATTTCCTGTTGGAGCCTTTCGTTCGCAGTTTCTAGGTAGTGGGCGTCTAACTCGATGCCGGTGAAGTGCTCTAATTTCTGGCGTAGGGCGGCGATGGCGGAGGTGCCGATGCCGAGGAAAGGGTCGATGAGTCGGGTCTCGGTGCCTTTGCCGTGGAGCTTGATGCATTGCTCGACGAGGGCGATGGGAAAGGTGGCGGGGTGAGGGCGATCTTTGTCGCGCGACATGATGGTGTCGTAGGGGATGAACCAAGTATTTCCCCGGCAGCGGAGGTCTTGGCCGCCGGTGTGGCCCCAGCGGGCGATGTTGGATTTATCCTGATAGGGAACTCCGGCGGCGCGGCGGTCTAGCTCGACGGTGCCGGATTTTGTGAGGTGGAAGATGTATTCGTGGCAGTCGTTGACGAAGCGCTTGGAGTTGATGGGCTTGAAATGGCCCGCACTGATTTGCTCGCCAGCGCGGGTCTCGATGCTGATGGATTTGACCCAGTGAAAGGTGTTCTGGAGGGTGAAGAGTGCGTTAGGTCCATCGGTGAGGGCGAGGATGAGCTGGTGCGGCATCAGCGGATTCGCTGGAGCGGCACCGACGTTGAGGAAAAATGAGGCGTCGCTGGCCATCACGCGTTTGAGCTCGGCAGCCCATTGTTGGCACCAGGTTAGAAATTCTTCACGCGGCGCGGTGTCTTTGAAGCTCTTGTAGTTGATCCCGAGGTTGTAAGGCGGCGAGGTGACGACGAGGTCGATGGAGGACTCCGGGAGCGTGGGAAGGACTTGGAGACAGTCGCCGTGGAGGAGGTTCATGGTAGGTGAGAAATCGGAGTGCTCCGACATGTCGGAGCTTTTCACTGGCCGACATGTCGGCCAGTGGGAAAGCGGGGACATGTCCCCGCAGTCCGAAATTGATTAGGCGTGGTGGAGTAGAATGGAGTTCGCGGCGAAGTGGTCGAAGAGGATGTCGGAGAGGATGACGAGTGGGGTGCCGTCCGGCCTTACCTTTTTCTTCCGGCGGGGATTGTAGTAGTCTAGCTCCTCGACGAGTCGGAGATTGCGCGGGCGGGCGTAGGCGTTGATGAGGGAGAAGACGGCCCGGCGGATGGTGGTTTCCCGCGTGCTGCCGCCAAAGCGTATGATCTCATCGACCTCGGAGCGGTAGGTGTGAATGGAGCCGAAATTGGACATGCGGGTGCTTAGCGGAGTGGTAATTGTTCAACTTGGCCACTCCAGTTTTCTGTTTCCGTGGCTTTGGCGATGAGTTCGAGATCGCGGATGTATTGGCCGATGGAGCCGTGGAGTTGGTGCCCGAAAAGGAGTCCGGCGAAATCACGGCCCTCACGCTGCCATGACTCGGCCAGTGCTTTGAATCTAATGTCCTGAGTGAAGATGACTCGGCCAAGTTGACTAGCTTTTTCCAGCAATGCCTCGTCGGGTAGTTCCGCTGTGCCGTCTTCTCGTGCGGTGATGACATCGACACCGCGCCGCCGCAATTCCACTGCGATGGATGAGGGGACATGCACGTCGAGGTAGAGCGTGGTCATGCGGATGTGCCACGGCGGATGGCGAGAAGCCGAAGCCGTAGTGCAGATGGAGTCTTCAAATCTGCGGCATCGAATGCTGCTACCTCTGCCCTGAGTTCGGAGTCCACCTGCTCGCGGTGGTCGAAATAGTAACCAAGTGCGGCGTGGACTTCAGCGGCAGTCAGGTGGGGATACTGGCGGATAATTTCCTCGGCGGACCAGCCGTTGCCGATGTGATCGGCGGCGATTTGAGCAACGCGGATGCGTGGCAAACGATCCAAGCGTGCCACGTCACCGGGAGCGCAGGAAATGTGCGGGTAGTCGAGTGTAGGCATAAGCGTAAGAGCGTTTTGAAACCTTTGTGATGGTGAATGGGGCTGATTTTTTGCCAAGAGTGAATTTTAAGAGGTTTCGGGCCGACATGTCGGCCAGTGGGAAAGCGGGGACATGTCCCCGCAGTCCGAAATTGATTAGGCGTGGTGCAGGAGGATGGAGTTGGCGGCGAAGTGGTCGGAGAGGATGTCGGAGACGATGACGAGCGGGGTGCCGGTGCGGACGAGGTCATCTTTGCGGAGGAGTTCGCAAACGCGTTGGATGGTTTCCTCGATGTTCGAAGCGAAGGGGAGCTTGAAGGCGCGGACGCCGCGAGTGAGGGAGAGCTTGCAGCAGACGCGGTCGGTAGGGGTGAAGGCGTAAAATCCGGCGGTGCGCGGGCGGAGCATCGCGACGTGGTTGGCGAGGACGCCGCGACGGGTGAGGACGACGAGGCGGGCGTCGGGCAATGAGTCGGCGAGGGTGACGGCGGCGCGGGCGGTTTTCTGGCGTTCGTCGCGGAGGAGGACGTTGAGGCCGAAGCCGTGGCCGCCGGAGCGTTCGATGCGGGAGGAAATTCTAACGAGCGCGTCCACGCAGCGCTCTGGGTAGCGGCCAACGGAGGTTTCGCCGGAGAGCATGAGGCAATCGGCTTCCTCGTAGGCGGCGTTCATCACGTCGGTAACTTCCGCGCGGGTGGGCGTGGGGTTGGTAATCATCGACTCTAGCAACTGGGTGGCGACGATGACGCGGGTGCCGAGTTCGTGGCAGCGTTTGACGATGCGGCGTTGGAGGATGGGGAGTTCTTCAAATTCAACTTCCGTGCCGAGATCGCCACGGGCGACCATGATGACGTCGGCGGCGTGGATGATGGCGTCGATGTTGCGGATGGCTTCTTGGTCTTCGACTTTGGCGACGATTTGGGCATCGCCCTCCATGGCTTCCATGGCGGTGCGGAGTTCGTGGACGTGGGCGGAATCTCTGACAAATGAGCCAGCGATATAGTCGGCTTGGCACTCGACGGCGAGAGCGAGGTCCTTGTGGTCTTTTTCGGTGAGGGCGGGGAGATTTAAACGGACGCCGGGGAGATTGATATGGCGGCGGGAACCCATGGTGCCGGGAGTTTTCACGTAGCAGAGAATGCGGTCGGCCTCAACGACATCGATGCGCATGAGGAGCGCACCGTTGTCCACGACGAGGGTGTTGCCGACGGTGACATCGCCCATGAGGCCGTCGTAGTTGACGGTGGTGGTGAGTGGGACGGTGGGGTCGGCGCCGACTTTACGAAACTCTACGATGTCGCCTTCTGCTAGGGTGTAAGGTTTTTCTAAATCGCCAGTGCGGATGGAGGGGCCGGTAAGGTCGAAAAGGACGGCGATGTGAGCGTTGCGCTGGGCAGACTGACTGCGGACACGTTTGGTCATTTCGGCGGCCCATTCGTGTTTGGCGTGGCTCATGTTGAGGCGGAAAACATTGGTTCCGGCGTCGATGAGTTTTCCGATCATTTCTTCGGATTCGGTCGCTGGTCCCAGAGTGAGGATGATCTTTGATTTACGTGACATGGATTGGAAAAGTGATGGAATCTGGGCATCAATCGTTGCATGAATCGTGCCGGACGCAGGAAACACGGTGGTCTTCGCCAAGGCAAGACAGGATGAGCAGGGTCAAACACCCGTTCCGGCGGTAGCTCAAAGCCCAGCCTCGGCCAGTCGCTCGTCCATTTCGGTCTTCTGGAGCTCGTTGGTGAACTCGGTGAGGTCGCCGGCGATGACGCCGGTTAGATTGTGCGAGGT
>JANOQR010000031.1:0-36486 GCA_031414935.1 Luteolibacter sp. | reverse complement strand
AGCGAAGCCCTTCTTTCTCTTCTTCGCCCTCCACGAGCCACACGTCCCACGGGTGCCCGCCGCGCGTTATGTCGGAAAAACGGGCCTCGGCCCGCGTGGCGACGTGATCGCCCAGCTCGACGACCACGTCGGCGCGGTGATTGAAAAACTCAAAAAACTCAGCTTGCTAGAAAACACCCTCGTCATCGTCACCGGCGACAACGGCCCCGTGCTCAACGACGGCTATGATGATCAAGCCTACGAAAAAAACGGCGATCACACTCCCGGCGGCCCTTTCAGCGGCGGCAAGTATTCCAAACTTGAAGCCGGAACTCGCGTGCCGATGATTATTTCCTGGCCCGGAAAAATTTCCCCGGCTGTCTCCGAGGCCGCCACCTCACAGATCGACTTTCTCGCATCCTTCGCCGCGCTCACCGGCCAACCCGCGCCGACGGGCGACAGCAAAAATGCCCTCGATGTCCTGCTGGGGAAATCCACCACCAGCCGTGATTTCATCATTCAGGAGGGAATTTCCGGGCTTGCGGTGAGAGTCGGTGATTGGAAATTTATCCCACCGCACAAAGGACAGCCTCAGATCAAAGACATGCGCTCCGGCAACGGCCCGGAACCTCAACTCTACAACCTCGCCGATGATCCTGCGGAAACCAAAAACCTCGCTGGCAAGAATCCCGAAAAATTGAAAATACTGTCCGAGATCCTCAAAATGGTCATCGGCGGAAAAATCGCCACCAACGACAAAGAAGAACTCTAACATCCTATGAACCGCCGCCAACTCCTCCAACTTTCCCTCATGGCGACGCTTGCGCCTGCCGGACAGCTCCACGCCGCTCCGAAGGCCCGCAAAGGTGCCGAAGGCTCGCCGAAAAAAGGCCTCTGCATCGGCACCAAGGACCCGGACTACAAAGACAAACTCGAAGCCTTGCGCTGTAAGTGGTTCTACAACTGGACTGGCAACATTCCCCAAGACGCCCCGCGTGGCGTGGATTATTTCCCGATGATTTGGAAATACGCTGGCAATCCCAAAGCCGTCGAAAACATCGCCGACGCCGCGAAACGCGAACGTATCAAAGAACTCCTCGGTTTCAACGAACCCGACGCCTCCAGCCAGGCAAACATGTCAGTCGAGCAAGCCATCAACGCCTGGCCCATCCTCGAAAAAACCGAACTCCGCCTCGGCAGTCCGGGCTGCGTCCACCCCGATAACGAGTGGATGAAAGAGTTCATGGGCGAGGTGAAAAAGCACAACCTGAGAGTGGATTTCATCTGCGTGCATTCCTACGGCGGACCAAATGCAGATGCCTTGATTGACCGACTCGAAGCCGTTCACAAGCTCTACAAAAGACCCATTTGGATTACTGAGTTCGCCGTCGCCGACTGGAAAGCGCAGAGTCTTGAGGAAAATAAATTCAAGCCCGATGAAATTTTGGACTTCATGAAAGAAGTGCTGCCAAAGCTGGACCGCAAAGACTTCATCGAACGCTACGCATGGTTTCCCGCCGCCACCACGAGCATCCCCGTCCACAACAGTGCTCTTTGGGACGAAGAGGGGAAACTCACCAAACTCGGCGAGTGCTACCGCGATCATTGAGAGGGGAAAATTTCCCACCATCTCGGAAAAACTAAATGGTGCGCGCGACAGGACTCGAACCTGAACAGGGTTGCCCCCACTAGAACCTGAATCTAGCGCGTCTACCAATTCCGCCACGCGCGCACTGCATCGACTAGGTCGGGCGGCAAAACACCACGGCACTTGTGGGATTGCAATCTTGTTTTAAAAAACTTTCCCGAGCCGCCGGATAGTCGCGCACTCCTTCGCTTTTCGGCGTTGCCAAACTGCCTGACCATCCACCACGTTGCCGCCATGCAAAAGGCTTCGCCCATCATTCTCGTCCTCATCCTCGCCGTCTCTGCGGTCGTTTTTTCGCTCAACAACCGGAAAGGCTCATTTGTTAGCACGCCTGCTCCCGAGCCAGCCATTCCCGCCTCCACTTCGGCTGACATCGAGGAGGAGGAAATCGCCACCCAACCCGTGGCCGAGCCTATCTCCAAAGTCACGCCCGCGCCGTGGCCACAAACCGCGTCCGACATCGCACCCGACGCCGGAGCCACCTTCGGCACGCTCGACAATGGATTCCGCTACATCATCTATCCGAACCCAGAGCCACCCAAGCGCGTTTCGCTCCGCCTTCACATTTCCGCAGGCTCACTGATGGAAGCCGACGACCAACGCGGCCTCGCCCATTTCCTCGAACACATGGTTTTCAACGGCTCCGAAAACTACACCTCCGAAGAACTCGTCCCGAAGATGCAACGCCTCGGCATCGGCTTCGGCGCACACCTTAACGCCTACACCTCGTTTGATGAAACGGTCTATATGCTCGATCTGCCCGACCTATCCGAAGAGACGATGAATCTCGCCTACACCGTGATGCGCGATTTCGGCGATGGCGCACTGCTCACCGCAGAGGAAATCGACAAAGAACGTGGCGTCATCCTGTCAGAAAAAATCAGCCGCGACACCGTCGGCAGCCGGATCATGGAAAAACAATTCACCATGCTCCTCCCCGATTCCCTCCTCACCAAGCGTTTCCCCATCGGCCTTGATGAAGTCATCAAAACCGCGCCTCGCGAGCGTTTCACCGATCTCTACTCGCGCTACTACACCCCGGCTCGCATGACTTTCATCGTCGTCGGTGACATCGACCCGCAGGCGATGGAGGCCCGCATTCGCAGCAGTTTCTCATCCATGGAGAATCCAAAAAATGCCGGGAAAAATCCTGATCTCGGCCCGATTCGCCAGCCTGAAGGACTCGTCACCTCCGTGTTTGCCGACAAGGAACTTACTTCCACCGACGTTTCCTTGATGGTGATGCGTCCGCATGAAATCAAGCCGGACACCGCACAGAATCGTGCGAAAAAAATGCCGCTCGACATCGCCCACGCCATCCTCACACGCCGCTTCGAGCGGCTCTCCAAAGTCGAGGGCTCCGCCATCGCATCCGGCTCCGCCTCCCACATGAACCTCTTTAACTACCTCGAACTCGGCTCCATCGACATCACCGCTGCCGACGACCGCTGGCAAGAAGTCGTCCCCATCGTGGAGCAAGAATTTCGCCGCGCCACCGAGTTTGGTTTCACCGATGCCGAACTCGCTGAAGCAAAATCTAACCTCCTCAACGCCTACCAACAGCAGGTAAAACAAAAGCCCACTCTCGAATCGGAAACCATCGCCACTGCCCTCGCGAAGTCCATCAACGACGGCACCGTCTTCTCCGATCCTGCCACCGATCTCGAACTCGCCAGCAAAGCACTCGACACCATCGCCCTCACCAACGTCCACGACGCCTTCAAGAAATTCTGGGAAGCCTCGGGATATCACTTGGTTCTTATTACCAAAGAATCGCCGGAAAACGCCACCCAAGACCTAGCCGCCCTGTTCGAAGAATCTCGTGGAAAACCCGTGGAAGCCCCCGTTGCTAGAGCCGTCGTTCCCTTCGCCTACACCAGTTTCGGCAAGCCCGGTACCGTCGCCACTGCGAAGGAAATCAAAGACCTCGGAGCCACTCAGCTCATCCTCTCCAACCAAATCCGCGTCAATTTGAAGCCCACTGACTTTGAAACTGGCAAAATCCGCCTCCTCGCCCGCATCGGTAGCGGCAAGCTCACCCAGCCGAAAGACAAACCCATGCTCGATTCCTTCGCCACCGCCATTTTCGAAGGCGGCGGCCTAGGCAAGCACTCGAACGACGAACTCCAGGTGATCCTCGCGGGCAAAAACATCAGCTCCTCACTCACCATCGGCGAGGACGCATTCACCCTCTCCGGCACCACCACTCCCGCCGATCTCGCCGTCCAGCTCCAGCTCATGTGCGCCTCACTCACTGATCCCGGCTATCGCACCGAGGGTCTCTGGCAATTTCAAAAAGCCATCCCCATGATCTATCAGCAGCTCGAACACACGCCCGCCGGTCCCCAACAGGAAATGGACGCTTGGCTCCACGGCGGCGACTCCCGTTTCGCCGTCGCTACCGAAAAACAACTCGCCGCCTACACCATCGACGACGCCAAAAAGTGGCTCACCCCCGAGCTCACCAAAGGCTACCTCGAACTCACCATCGTCGGAGATTTCAAAACCGAAACCATCATCCCTGAACTCCTCGCCACCATCGGCGCGCTGCCCGTGAGGTCCGGCTCGCTGCCACCGCTCGCCGACGCCCGCAAAGTGCAATTTCCTAACGCTCCCGGCTCCAAGACCTTCACCTACGACTCGAAAATCCCGCAAGGCTCGGCTTTCTCCATCTGGAAAACCTCCGGTCTCCGGGGAAACACCAAAGAATTTCGCCGCATGAACATCCTCGCCTCCATCTACGGCGATCGCCTCCGCGAGGAAATCCGCGAAAAACTCGGCGCATCCTACAGCCCAAATGCCGATGTCGCCGGCTCAGACGCCCTCGAAAATTTCGGCTACGTCATCAGCGAAAGCGTTGGCAAACCTGAAGACCTCGAACTTCTCCTCAAAACCATGCGCGACCTCGCGGACAATCTAGCAACCCAAGGTGCCACCGCAGACGAACTCGACCGCTCGCTCAAGCCGCTCCTCGGCCAACTCGCGAAATCAAACCGCGACAACACCTACTGGCTCACCACGGTCCTCAGCCAATCCCAAGCCGATCCCTCCAAGCTCGATCTCGCCCGCAGCCGAGACACCGATTACAAGTCGATCACCCTCAAAGAAATCAACGCCCTCGCCAAAAAATACCTCGCTGCGGACAACGCCCTGCTCGTTTCCATCAAACCCGCCGAGTAAATCTATCCGGTCGCCATGGAGTCCATCCACATTCGCCCCGTAGTTGCCACGGATCTCCGAGACGCCACCTCGCTGTTGGCCACCCTCAATCCCGAAACGCCGCTCGAGGTCCTCGCCGAGCGAATCCAGACCCTCTTTACCGACCACCCGCACTACCAGCTCATCGGTGCCTTCGCGGGTGACAAGCTCGTCGGCGTCGTCGGCGTCTGGATCGCCACCAAAATCTGGTGTGGCCGCTACCTAGAAATCGACAACCTCGTCGTCGATCCCACGCACCGCTCCTCCGGCATCGGCAGCTTGCTCGTCCGTCACCTCGAAACCCTCGCCCACGAGAGCGACTGCCGCATCATCGTCCTCGACAGCTACGCCGCCAATCGCCCATCCCACCGCCTCTATCACCGCCTCGGCTACGAAATCTGGGGCTTCCACTTCGTCAAACCCATCGGCGATTGGAAGGGGAATGAAAGTCCCTGATAGAGCTACGATTTCCCCATGCGCGTCGCCATCGTCCACTACCACCTCGCTCCCGGCGGCGTCACTCGTGTGATTGAACACGCATCCTCCGCTCTTACTGCGGCGGGCATTCACCACGTCATCCTCACAGGCGAAAGCATTCCCGGTCTCGGCTACCTCGACGATCCCGGCGACTTCACTGCCGAAAACCTGACCGCTGCTCTCCGCGCCGCCGCAGCCTCCGCTCTCGGTGGTCCGCCTGACGTTTGGCATTTCCACAATCACTCACTCGGGAAAAACTGCCTGCTGCCCCAAGTCATCTCGCGTCTCGCAGCGGAAAATGAAGCACTCCTCCTTCAGCTCCACGACCTCGCCGAACAAGGACGCCCCGCGAACTACCCACTCATCGCGAATATTCCAGATCTCTACCCATTTTCGCCCCGCATCCACTACGCCTTTCTCAACTCCCGCGATCTCGCCCTTTTCACCAATGCCGGACTCCCGCCCGCGAACGCCGTCCTCCTCCCCAATCCCATTTCCGCGCCCCTTCGCGACCCTTGCGTCTCTGCGGTTCACCCTCTTCTCTTCGCCCCAGTCCGCGGCATCCGTCGCAAAAATGTCGGCGAACTCATCCTTCTAGCAACTCTTGCCCCACCCGGAACCCGCGTCGCGATCAGCCGCGCTCCGCAAAATCTCACCGCACTCCCGATTCACGAAAATTGGCGGAAATTTGCCGCAAAACACCACCTGCCCATCGGCTTCGATGTCGTCGGAAACTTCACCCCAGCCCTCGGTGCTGGAACCGATTTCGATTCATGGGTCGCGCACGCCACCCACTTCGTCACCACCAGCGTATCCGAAGGCTTCGGACTAACATTTTTAGAATCCATCGCCCACCAGAAGCCACTTCTCGGCAGAAATCTTCCCCACCTCACCGCAGATCACGCTGCCCACGGCATCAGCGCAGGACGCCTCTACGACGCTATCCTCGTCCCCATCGAGTGGGTGGACATTTCCATTCTCCGCGGTCACCTCGCCATCGACATCGAGCGCGACCACCGCCTCTATCAGCACTCGCCTCAACGCGATTTCATCGAAAAAACTCTAGCCGCCATCGTCCGCAACGGCCTCATCGACTTCGGAAATCTCCCCGAGCCACTCCAGCAAGCCATCATCGAAAAACTCGCCGAACCCGCATCTCGAAACGTCCCGCTCATCCAGCAAAACGGCGTCACCCGGCCCGCCACAGACTGGCTAGCAGAAACCCTCGCGGAAACAACGCCTACCGCCACGCCAGAGCAGCTCGCACCTTACTCGCTCGAGTCCTACAAGAAATCCATCACCGCCATTTACTCCCAACTCATCGCCGCCACCGTTTGGGAAACCCAACACGTCTCACCCGCTGCGATCTTAAGACCTCACCTCCGCCCAGAAGCGTTCCATTTCCTGCTCTCGTCACTGCGCCCAGTGACTCCAGCATCCAGAAAAATTCGCGCCGTCATCTTCGACATCTACGGCACTCTGCTCATCGCCCCAGCCGGTGGAGTAAAATCTGAGCCACTCACGGATCCCGTCCTCCGCGACATCCTTCGCCAAGCTGGCTACGAGCCGCCCGCCTCTCCGAGCACCGAACTCCACGCCGCCGTCCTCCGCCATCACGCCGCTGCCGGAGTTCCTTTCCCAGAAATCGACCTCCGAGTTCTCTGGCGGGAAATTCTATCACTTGAGCCAGGAACGGACATCACCCAGCTCGTTCAAGACATCGAAGCGGCATGGCATCCATCCAAGTTCATGCCCGGTGCAGAAAAATTTATCCAACGCCTCTCACGCTCCGGTGTCTCGCTGGGGCTGCTTTCTAACGCCCAGTGCAATACGCTATCCGCACTTGGCGGCATCGCCGATCTTTTCGCACCCGAGTTGACTGTTCTTTCCTACCAACTCGGTATCGCCAAGCCATCGCCCGCGCTCTTTCAAATGCTTGCCGACCGCCTCGCTGGCCGCAACATCACTCCCGCCCAGACGCTCTACATCGGCAACGATCCGCTCCAAGACATCATTCCCGCCGCTGCTGCCGGATTCTCCACCGCCCTCTTCACCGGCCACCCAGATTCCCTGCGCCCCGGTGATTGCGAGCCAGACTTTGCCCTGAAAAATTGGAATGAACTCGATTCCATTTTCCGCTAGGGGCGATGGATTTGGTTTGAATCTGGGGTTGATGTGCTTCGTCCGCAGTCTCTGCGACTCTGCGGTAAATCTTAGCCGCTGTCATCGACTGGAACCTTGAATAGTTGATCCTAAATGAAAAAATGGAGGGAAGATTTTTAACCACAATGGAAGCGCAGCGGACATGGAGGAACTGGCTGTTTCCTACTCATTCCTCAAATTTCACAGATTACACAGATTACACAGATTACACAGATTACACAGATTTTCAGAGGGTTGTGAAAATCAGATGACAGAATTACCAGTTATCTTTTGAGTGAGCGTAGGGTTTGAATCAACTTCTTCAAAATCAGTTCAATCTGTGAAATCAGTGGTCTCTCTTTCCTCTTTAGCATCAGAACCCGCGCTGCGCTGGAGTGTGGAAAGCAGAGTAACTTCAAGTAAGTCTGGCATCGGGATCAACTCTCTTTATCGCTGCTCATCACTCTTTGTCGCAGAGCGACATCGGATGGTAGCCGTGGACTTCAGTCCACGGTTGGCGGCGGCAGGAAACCGTGTCGCATCGCGACACTGGAACCGATGCGAAAAAGAGTTCCGATCCTGTGAGATTTCGTTGCCACTACGTGGCAAGAATGCGCTCAAAACTAGACCGTGGGCTGAAGCCCACGGCTACCATCCACCGTCGCGATGCGACGAAGATCTACCGTCGCGATGCGACGAAGAGAATGCACAACTTTATTTCTCGGTAACTTCAAGTGAGTCGGGAGGTTGATAGTTTCTTCAGCGGATCTCGACTTCTCCACCGATGCGGGTGAGCAGACTAATTTCCTCCATGTCTGCGGGGCGCAGGATGATGCCACGGGGGAATTCTTCGGACTTTTCAGGAGCTCCTCGGATGAGGATGGAGGGCTTGGCAATTTGGATGATTTTCTCGGCGGCGCGGTGGTCTTTGGATTGGGGCGGCACCCGTTTGCCTTCGAGTTCGGCGAGTTTTGAACTGATCGTGGTCTTACCCGCGACGAGCGGGCTGGCGACGCTGAGGTGGATGATGGGATACTCGCGAAGGTAGCGGCCACCTTCCCAGAGTGAGAGCGACTTGCGCTGGGATTCGATCAGCAGTCGGAAATTCAGCGGCATGACGACGAGTTCTTCGCCGGGCTGGATGTTTTTTAGCTCCATCATGTTGTTGAGGTGCATGATGATGTCTAACGAAGTGTTATGCTGCGCGGCGATGCTGAGAAAGGAATTGCCGCTTTTGACCACATGGACCTGTTTGCCCGCCATGTGGGTGGTGGAGAGAATTTCGTCGAGATTCATGTCACCCACGATGCGGCGGGCGACGGGCGCGGTGGAGGAGCCGGGGAAGACGTTGATGATGGTGTTGAGCTTTTCTCGGGCCTCGGGGAGCTGGCCGAGTGCGAGTAGCTCATGGGCTTTTTGGAATGCTTTCTCGCCGGGGTCGATGTCGGGGAGATCGGCGGATTCTAGCATTTTTGCGAAATCGGCATCTGGCTGACGGCCTGCGACTTCGGCGGGATTGGGGATGATTTTCTCGAACATTCCGCCCAGTGGCTTGACGAGAATGTGATAGGCTAACATGCCGGTGAGGGCCATGATGGCGAGCACGCAGGCGGCGGCGAGGAGCTTGAAAACGGTCCAGAGGCTCATGGGCGAGGGGAGGGGATCAGATCAGCCCGCGGCGCTTGAGGTCGAAGGCATTGATCTCGTGAGAGCGAAGAATCATTTCGAAAGAAAATTTTAGAATCGAGATTTCCCATGCGTCGTCCACGCCCTCAATGATGGCGCGGCTGGGATTTCCGCTTTTACGGATGTCTTCGAGGACGCGCTCGCGGACGGCGTCGATGCTGTCGTGAATGATTTCCTCGTGGACTTGGCCGCGCTTGAATTGAAATCCGTATTGGAGAAAGGCGAGGTCTTTGCCTTCTTCGCGAAATTTTTCCACGAGCTTGTCAAAGCGTGCCCGGGCCGATGGATCGAAGCCTTCCAACTGGACTTCATTATACGCGGACGGCCTGAGAATGCGTGGGCGCATCGCTTCGACTTCACCGGTGCGGATTCTAACTTCTCCGCTGCTGTCCATGAGTTCGCTGATGAGTTGGAACTCGAATCGCGTCTCGCCGAAGGTGTCGATGCGGCGGTCTGGCTCGCGGAGCACCTTGGTGGTTTCGAGAGCGTAGTGGATGTCGTCCGGTGAGTGCATGGGCATGATAGATTCACGCGGATGGGCGAGAATGCAAAGAAAAGGGCGGACACCTCGTGAGGAGTCCGCCCTTTAGCAAAGCGTTCGCCTACCTGAATCAGGCTTGTTGGCTGGTGATGTAGGTGATGACGTCACCGACGGCTTGAAGCTTCTCCGCTTCTTCATCGGGTACTTCGATGTCGAATTCTTCCTCGAAGGCCATGACGAGTTCCACGGTGTCGAGCGAGTCGGCTCCGAGGTCTTCGACGAATTTTGCTTCGATGGTGACTTGATCAGCGTTGACGCCAAGTTGGTCCACGATGATGTCCTTTACACGGGCTTCGATACTTTTATCTGACATGTTTGATGTTGTTGAGGGTTGGCGTTGGGGTTGGTTATCGCTTGCTCACCCGTCTTGGCAACCCCGAAAACGAGTCAGGGAAGGAAAAGCACGGATTTGAGGAAAATCAATCAGGTGGCGTCGGTCGCGTTGTCGTTGGTGTCCGACTTGGGTGCCGGGGCGTAGTCGATGATTTCGCCGGAGAAATGGCTGCGAATCCGCTGCATGAGCTTCTCCGCAGGTTCGTCATTTTCCTTTTTAAATCCGCCGTAAGTCAGGCCGTCGATGCGGATGCGGCCTTTTCCTGATGGGCCGTCATAGTCGATGAAGGCGAGGCCTTTGGTGTCCCATTTCCTGAGATCGAGCGTTTTTAGGTCGGAGTAGGGGACACGTTTTCCGAGTTGGTCGGTGATGGAGTCAGCATCGGCCTTGATCGAACGGTTGAGGGTTCGCAGGAGAATGAATGCGGCAGCGGCGGCCAGCACCGAGCAGATCGCGAACACGATCCACTGCTCGCGGATTTTCCCAGCATCGTAAGGTTGCTCGACATTTGCGGTCAGCATTCGCTCGCGCGAGTATTCCTGCCAGAGAATGTTAGGTTGCAGCGGCTTCATCCGCTCGAAGTCGTGAAGGACGGCAGGCCACGGCATCGGCAACTTGAGATCCGCAGGTAAAACTGAGCGATCTTCGGGAAACGCGACGGTCTGCTTTTCAGCGAAGTTTTTCCATTCCGCCGCCGTGAGGGAGTTTCCCGAATTCATCTCGGCGAATCGCTCGTTGGCGGTCTGGAAATTTTTCTGAAGATAGAAGGCTTCGTTTTTTTTCCGATAGCCCGTCGAGCCGTCTTTGTAGAAGAGAACGGCGAACACTCCGAACATCAGCAGCATCACCCAAGCACGCAGGAGAAACCATGGGGTCGGCTTGCAGATGATCGTTTCTGGGGAAGTCATAGGGTTGCAGAAAAAAAGCGCGGTCGTGACAAGTTGGCAAGCCGCAAGCCGTGAGCTAGGGAGGATTTCCGTGGATTCTCGCTTGTCCTTGGCCCGTCGCTTGCATACGGAACTCCCGCCATGCCAATCGCCACTCCCGCGCAATACAGCGCCATGCTCGAAGCCGCCCAAAAAGGTGGCTACGCCTACCCCGCCATCAACATCACCTCGCTCACCACCATCAACGGTGCGCTCAAGGCATTTTCCGAAGCGAAATCTGACGGGATCATCCAAGTTTCCACCGGCGGCGGCGAGTTCGCCTCCGGCACCGCAGTGAAGGACGCCGCCTTCGGTGCCATCGTCCTTGCAGAAGCCTGCCACCTCCTTGCGGAAAAACACAACGTCCTCATCGCCCTTCACACCGACCATTGCCATCCGAACAAGGTCGATAGTTTCCTCAAGCCACTGCTCGAAGCCTCCCGCAAGCGCATCGCCGAGGGCAAAGGCCCGCTGTTCCAATCCCACATGTTCGACGGCTCCGTCGTTCCCCTAGCAGAAAATCTCGAAATTTCCAAACAGCTCCTCAAAGAGTGCGCCGAGCTCGGCATCATCCTCGAAGTGGAAGCAGGCTGCGTGGGCGGTGAAGAAGACGGCCACGACACCTCCGGCCTGCCGATTGAGAAACTCTACACCACGCCTGAAGACATGGTGGAAGTGTATGAAGCCCTCCAGCCTATTGGGAAATTCATCTTCGCCGCCACATTCGGAAACGTCCACGGCGCTTACAAACCCGGTGCCGTAAAACTCAAGCCCTCCATCCTCCGCGACGGCCAAAAAGCCGTCACCGACAAACACGGCCCCGCCGCCGAAATGGACCTCGTCTTCCACGGCGGCTCCGGCACGTCCGAGAGCGACCTCCGCGAGACCCTCGACTACGGCGTCGTGAAAATGAACATCGACACCGACACTCAATACGCCTTCACCCGCCCCATCGTCGCCCACATGTGCCAAAACATCGAAGGCGTCCTCAAGATCGACGGCGAAGTCGGCGACAAAAAACACTACGACCCACGCTCCTACCTGAAAAAAGGTGAGCAAGGTCTCTGCGACCGCATGAAAGAAGCCTGCGACGACCTCAAGTCCACCGGGAAGACCATCTTCGGCACGGTCTGATCTGCGGCGAATGTAGCGGAGATCATCGGTCTCCGCGAGTTTGTGCATCTGCAAGAAGCCATCTGCGGCGACCGATGATCGCCGCTACCTATCAAAGCGGAAATTCCTATCCGTTTTTGATTTGCCCGTGCTTCAGGTCATGCTTTCTTCCCGTCGTCCATGGCCAGTCCATCAAAAACTCCCCAAGAACACCCGCTCGCGAATATCCTGATCAACGTGGTCATTCCGGTGCTCGTCCTGAGCTACCTGAGCAAAGATCCAGACCTTCAGGAAAAGCTCGGAAAAGTCGTCCGGCCTTGGCACATCGGCCCGCTCAAGGCGATGATCCTCGCGCTGGCATTGCCGCTCGGCTACGGCATTTGGCATTTTATCCAGACTCGTAAAGGCAACCTCTTCTCTGCCCTCGGCCTCTTCTCCGTCCTGCTCTCCGGCGGGCTGACACTCTATCTCTGGAACAAGGACGGCACCGTGAAACCCAACGCCGGACTCTTCTTCGGTCTCAAGGAAGCACTCATTCCGCTCGTGTTAGGAATCGCTATTCTCGCCTCTGGCCGCACTGCAAATCCCCTGATCCGCGTCTTTCTCTACAACGACTCCATTTTCGACATCCCGAAAATCGAAGCTCGCGTGAAGGAAATTTCCGCCCAACTCGCCTACGACAAACTGCTTGCCGACGCGACCCGCCTCTTTGCCGCATCGTTCTTTCTCAGCTCGCTGATGAACCTAGGCCTCGCACAGTGGTTCTTCCGCAGCTTTGACGCCACTGCTGCCGATGCTTTAGAAAAATACAACGCCATCATCGCCAGCGTCACCGGCTGGGGATTTGCCGTCATCGGCGTGCCCATCCTGATTTTCCTCTTCTTCACGCTGCGCCGCCTGCTCAAAGGACTCGGCGCGCTCACTGGCTTCAAAGACGAAGAGCTGATGCTGCCGCGCTGAGATTGTGTTAGGAGCGTCTGGGACTTACTTGAAGTATCACGGCGAAGACGTCGCGCTCTCGTTTGGACGATCAAGCTGGGGAGCAACCGGGGAAACAGGATAATTTTTTACCGCGAATGAACACAAATGGACGCGAATTTTCAGAACTGGATTCTAGAATTCGGGATTTCATTCACAAAACCTCTTCATTCGCGTCAATTCGCGGTTGAAAAAATTCCTAGTTTAATAGCCGTGCTCTCGTTTTGCACGCTCAGTTTGCCTGCGGAAAATCTCTGGCGAGGTCTGGCGTTCGCGTGTAAATCACTGCCGTGCGTGAAAAAAGTCAGCAGCGTTTCCCGAAACGTGCGGAAGACAGAGGCTTCACGCTGATCGTTTGCGTGGTGCTGATGAGTCTGCTGGTGGTTTGCGCGGTCGGATTGTTGAGTTTGGCGACGATTGAGTTGCGGAAATTCTCCCGACAAGAACCGCAGGCGATCGCGCGAGCAAATGCCCGCCTCGCGCTGATGCAGGCCATCGGTCAGCTTCAGCGAACCCTCGGCCCAGATCAGCGAGTTTCCGCCTCGGCAGAGATTCTGCGAAAAGAAGTGAAGCAGCCGCATTTGACGGGAGTATGGCGGACGACCTTGGAAAATGGCGGGTCTTTGCTCACGCGCGATGACCTCGACGGCGGCCTGCGCGATGCACGCTGGGAGCAAAAACTCGATCCCGCAGGCCAAGTCGTCGAGTGGTTAGCCAGTGGCAAAGCCGATCCCACCGCCGAACCTGCGGCGGGTGACATCCGTTTCTACCAGAAAAACCAAGCGACCACGGTGTCCGCCTCCCCGGTGGCGATTTCTGGAAATGCAGGAAAAACCACCGGGCATCTCGCGTGGTGGACGGGCGATCTCGGCGTGCGTGCCAATCTCCAAACGCGCGATCCACGCGGAGAAATCGCCGCAGACCGCGCCAAACTCGATGACGGTGGCCTCTACCGCGTCATGGCCTCGCAAGCTGCCGATATGAAGTCGATGACCGACGGCGTGGATCTGGAAAATAAAGCCCGCGACCGAGTGGCCAGCTCCGGCACAATCGCACTCACAGGAGTGAAAGATGACTGGCTAGAGAAACATCGCTTTGATTTCACCACGGAATCCAGCGGGGTGCTGGCAGACGTGGTGAATGGCGGCCTAAAACAGGATTTGACTGCCTATTTTCAAAACGGCGCACCCGCTCCGGTCGCAAACTTACCTAGTCTCAGCGATGATGAATCACTGGTCGGCACCGACACCGCCGGAGAAAAGTCGCGCCACGCGACTGCTGGACCGCGCTTTGGGTTGCTGCGAGATTGGGCAAAGCAGGCGGTGCCGTTTTCGGGAAGAAATGTGGAAGCAAGACTGCCGGACATAGATAACAAGGCAAACAAGGCTACCAGCAGAACGCTAGCACTGGCGAATGAGACGCCTGTGAAACTCGCCGGAAATATGAAGTCAGGGCTACAACCGATTTTGGTGGAAGCATCGAATTTTGCCCAGTGGTGCTGTTACTTAGATCGAGTTGCAGACAAGAGCTATTTCCAACTCAGACAGCTCATGTATCCCCGAGTGGTGCTGTGGAATCCCTACAACTGTGAACTTAAATTTGGGCGATCCATCATCATGATTCAAGGCAACGGAAGGCAGGAAATGCGGACGATGAATCAAAACGTGAATCGCTTGCGCGAGGGGCCATACCAAGGACAGTTCCAGCCTAAGACTGAGTGGATCAGTTTTGAAGGCGGCAGAAGCACGTCATTTGGTTATTGGGGGTTCTCATTTCAGTCCGAGGGGTACAACGACCCTTATATGGGATCTTATTTTTTTTCGATACCTGCCACCACCTTTCAGCCGGGCGAATGTTTGGTGTTTTCTCCACCCAATGCAGCGGAGTATGACGGCTTGAGTGCCTATCGCCCTGGCCCATACAATTTAGATAACAACGTGCTTTCCTGCGAGCACGCGCCGGATACTGCAAATTGCTACTACGTTTCTGCCTCAGAGCTGGAAGGAGGGATCGATTTTCTGCCGGTCGAGTTTTGGTATGAGCCGAGCGGGTCGAGATTTATGACCGGACGCTCTGGAATCGAAAATCAAGCGGATGATTCGCGCGCTATTCTCAAGCAGGTGGTCTCAAATTCTCCCATCACCTTTGAAGCCTTCGACGCTCTGCCGCAGGTATCGGTATTGTCCGCTTCATTGCAGTATGGGGCCGGGCGCGAACCCAGAGTGGCGTGGAGTACCTACAATAAAATGCCCATGCAGTTAGTGGACAAGATTGCGCCAAAACCTACGATCATTCCTGATGTCCGCACCCGCGAGGGCATTCGCTTACGCTGGTTCGAGGAACACGACTCAAACACGGGTTCTGGTTTCTTGAATGGCGCACCCTCCCATTTCGAAGATGCCTTACTTGCGAATTGGAACCCACGGGCTTCGTATATCATGCGTTCACCGTGGGAAAACATCGGCGGCGAAGCACCTTGGTTTTTCGGAGCCTACACGCGAGACCTCTACGACCAAGCAGTGAGCTGGGATGACCAAATGCCTGTCTTCCGCAATGGTCGCTACCACGGAAATCCTTTCGGGCCGCCACAGGAGGGGAGTGGAAAATACATTTTATTCGATGTGCCACGCACCGAGACCGGGCTTGTTTCCCTCGGCCAACTTCAGCACGCGAAATTATCAGAACTGATCTGGCATCCGTCTTATGCGGTCGGGAATTCGTTGGCAGACCCTCGGCTGGGCACGGGTGGATTTCTCGGGCTCCATCGCACCGCTGCGCGCTCCTCGAATCCCAGCTCGGCGAAGTCGGGGGGCTTTCACAAAGACGAAATCGGTTGGGCTTCCGATCTCCAGCGTTCGAAGAACACCGACGAGTGGGCTGCAAACGCCCGCGCAATCCTCGGCGAGGTGCCGACGAAAGATAATCTCGTCTATGACCTGTCGTTCGAGGTCAATCGCAAGCTGTGGGATCGCTTCTATCTCTCCAGCGGAACCACCGCTGAGAAGGAAAAATTTCTGGCTGATCCATTCGACAATCCGTTGCCCAACGGACGAATGCGGCTTGCGCCGTCAGCCAGTCGGGAAGCGACGGCGGAAAAACTAACGAATTTCCACCAAGCGGCCCGGCATCTCATGGTGGATGGGGCATTTAACGTGAATTCTACTCGTGTGGAGGCTTGGAAAGCACTGCTCGGCTCGACTCGGAAATCGGGCTTTGGCAGCGAAGGTAAGGTGCCTTTTCCCCGGGTGCTCGATCCCGCAGATGGTGCTTGGAAAAATGGTGATGCCGCCTTTAGCGATGCGGTGTGGTCTGGATTTCGCGAGCTGGATAGCGATGAAATCCATCGTCTCGCCGAGGCCATCGTCGTGGAGGTAAAAGCACGCGGCCCCTTTCTTTCCCTCGCGGATTTCGTCAATCGTCGCCTCGCAGAAAATCAAACTGGCCGCATGGGTGCGCTCCAGTCTGCCATCGAGAATGCTGGGCTAAACTCGGGTTTAGTCGGTGCGTATCCTTTGTCTAACACTGGCTCATTGCCGGACTACAAGCACCCGGAAAACATCCCCGATGCCACTCGCATGGAGCAGACACTCAAGCCCGACTCTAAGACTTGGGGTGCGCCGGCCTACCTCACGCAGGCGGATGTGCTGCAAGTCATCGGCCCTGTTCTATCAGCGAGGTCAGACAGCTTCGTGATTCGCGCCTACGGAGATGCCGTCGATGGCGGCGGGAAAATCCAGGCCCGCGCTTACTGCGAGGCGGTGATCCAGCGGACGCCAAAACCGATGGCCCCGGATGCTAGCGGCCTGAATTCTCGCCACAACGGCCAGACTAACGATTTCGGCAGGGAGTTCATCATCACCTCATTCCGCTGGCTCGCTCCCGATGAGGCGTAAATCACATTTCCTATGAAACTGATCTTTTCCACCGCCGCCATCGCGTTGTTGATCGTTCAAACGCTGCTGGCGAAGCCGGAAAAAGATACCGCCCGCCGAGTCCGATTTCTAGCAGTGGGTGAGATGCCACCCTTTCGCCAAGAAATTCGTGGCGATGTCCGTCACGAGCTTGAACCACCCGCAGGCAGCATCCCGCCACGCGAAATCATCGTAAACACGGCAGATGACAAAGTGGCGGCGGCTCGGCTGAGATTGGGCACCATGAGTGAGCCGTTCAAAGTTCCAAACGGAGCGGCTCCGCTGTTACTAAAGCGCAAAGAAGCGGCGGCTGATGCCGAACCATGGCTGCGGATTGCTTGCCCAGAAAAAGGTGATTTCCTCGTCATGCTCTGGCGCGATGCGGCGCACGGAACTTGGGAAAAAGCTCGCTCGTTCATTTTGCCGGATGATCTGGCCAGTGCGCCAGCGGGCAGTGTCCGCATCGTCAACGTCTCGCAGACTCCCGTTAGGTTCGTGATTGGCGACGAGAAACTCATCCTCGAGGCCGGAAAATTTCTGCAACGCATGGTGAGCACCGATGTCGAGCAAGCCTTCCAAGTTCTCCTGCCCGACGCCACCGGCAATCTGCGAAATCTTCACTCGGGCGTCATCACCCAGAATCCGGGCGAACGCTCACTGGTCACCATTTTCCGAGCTGATAGCGAAACCCCGCGTCGTCCGCTAAAAGTCTCCGTCCAGCGTGAGCCAATACCGCGTTCTCCTGAAAAGTGAAATTCCTCAGCGATGTGAAACTGATTTCTCAAAGCCGCATCCTTCCCCTCGCTCCCATCATTCCCAGCAGCAAGCAGAGCGGAATCGCCACCCACGCGAAACCACCACCGCTACGTTTCAAGTCCAGCGTGATCGCCATTGGCCGCAGTCCATCCACTTGCACACTCCGCCCGAATGTTAGGACCGTGCCTCGTTCTGGCAGCGTCACATCCAGTGCTACGGGCGCAGGCTCTGCCGCAAGTTGCTGAGTCACGATCCGATTCGCGATTTCCTTCAGCGCGGAGTTCTCGGCTGCCGTGTTTCCTTCGAGGAAACGCTCGAACTGCTTGGGATCGTAGTTGGAGTCTCCGCGCAGAACGGGATTCGCCTCAGCCGCGCGATTGATCTGCACATTCTCGCCGGGTGCGCCGTTACTCGTATTATCTAACGTCAACTTCTGCCGCCGCGTGTTCAGCCCCAGCACCGCTTGCTGCGTCTTGAGCTGGCGGAGTTGCACCCGCGCATCTTCGCCGGAAGCTGCGTCGAGCTGATTGCTGCGGACGGCGTTACTAAATGCATTGCTCGCCTTTTCCTGATCTCCCGCCGCTAGCCAACCGTTTGCTTGATCGAGCAGAGCCACTGCGCTCTTCGAGTCATTCTCCTTCTTACTCTGCACGAACGACTGGTAATCCTTCAGCCGGAAGCCACCCATCGCCGCTTGTTCTTTCAGATCGAAATCACCGCCGTGACGGTTCATCTCCCATCCTTCTGGCACCAGCACGCGCCATGATAGATTTTCCATCGGCACATTCAGCACCGGTCCTTCGAGCTGCTTTCCTTTGCCAGTGCCTGCGGAATAAACGAAGCGCACCGTCGCGGGTTGAGTTACTTCCGGTGATGGGAAAATGTAGAACAACCACTCCTCGCCCTCGCGGACTAAGGTCGCCCCTTCATCATTTACGAAGACATTGTAGAGCGCAGCACCCGTCGGCAGCTTCAAGCGCAAGGTGCCTTTGCCCACCGTCTGCATTTTCAAATCCACCGCCGTGAGCGCGTCGCCGTTGGGCGATATCAGCGTCGTTAGAGAGCCACTCGCTACGCGGAGTTTCTGCAACTTCGCCAACTCATTGCGTTTTAAAACCACCGGCAGCGGTCCTTCTGGATCCGCCACGCGAAACGCCATCTGCGGCGCGACATTACCCGCGATTTTCCCAAGACTGGATTGCACCACCGCCCAATCCGCCTTCTGCCAACCACGCGGCAACGCCCCGGATTCTAGCTCTAACCTTCCGCCCGCACGGATCGCTGTGAAATACGCAGACTGCTTCACTTGCTCCAAGGTCACTGGCTCGATCAGCTCACTGCCGATGTCTTTGCTGCTGCGTTGGTATTCTAACTCCACCGTGGATTCACCCGCCACTCCTCGTTGAAACTGGATTTCCCATAGCCCCGCTTCACCCGTCACGGGCACCAAGTCCGCCACCGCAGAACCCGTCGCTCTCACCGTGGATGTGGCCGCCTCATCCAGTCCCGGAATCCTCACCCGCAGCGACTTGAGCGCGGCGTTCTCGATCTGGTAACCAATCACCACCCGAGAAACCATCTGCCCTTCTCGCAAAGTCGCTTCGTGAAAAACCTGCGCCGTCACCCACGGATCGAGCCGACTGATCGCCAGCCCGAGTGCCCAATCGCCTTGCAGTAACCGATAGACCAGTGCGCCCGGTTTCGCCGATGCTCGCGCCGAGTCCTGCGGCGCATCCGCTAACTCGCGTGGATCGAGCTGAGAGATATTTTTCCGATTCACCGCCAGCACTTGCAGCCCACGCTCCGGCACAATCGTCACCACGCCCGTCTCGCGCGATGCATCACGCAGGGAAATCCGTGGCACCTGCCAATTCGTCTGCGGCCCGGTCGGCTGGCCCGTCATCGTGAGATGAAATACCCGCTTGCCGATCGTCTTGCCGCTCAGATGCAGCGTCACCACCCGCTTGTTGCCGACTTTTCCATCCGTCCAGTGGCTCAAGCCTTCACCCGTCGCCGCCTCAATTTCTAAACCCTCTGGAACCTCGACATCCAACCGGAAAACACCCGAGCGCGTAATCATCACCGTGAGATCCGTCGCCACCACTAACCGATCTTCCCCCAGCGAAACTAACTGCCACGAGTCCGACCTCAACTCCGGCGCGACTGCTGCCACTTTCACCCGTGCCTTTACCTCGCCCGAGCCATAGCGATACGCATTCTGAAGCAATGCCAGCGGCCTTCCATCCACATCGTGCGGCAAAAGCTTCGCGTTGAAATCCTCGGGATTCACCTGTGATAAGCCGACGACTTTCATACTTTCCGACTGTGCATCTTCGCCGAAAGCCAGCGCGAGAAATCCAATCTCACCTGCCGAGCCATCGACTCGAACTGGCTCAAGCTCCAACTCCATCGGCAAAGCTCCAGCACTTCGCTGAGTCTCGATCACGAAGCCGAACGCTTGATCCTGCGCTGGCTCGATAGGCACACGCAGCTCGCGTTTCACCGGATCAAATCTCCATGAACCTGTCGGCCCCTCCACCACGTCACTCACCGTGAAACTATCAGGAATCTTCATCACCAAGGACGTCACTCTGCCCTGTGCTGGCCGGATCGAAACCAAATGCCGCCCGTTCACCACACCGGGGCCGGGGAGAAATAAATTAGAAACCTCCGCGAAAAACCGCGTCTCCTCAGCTCCCACATCTCGCCGCACCGGACGCGCCTGAATCGTCACCGGATCTGTCGGCCCCAGCACAAGCACTGCGCCACTTTCGTTGTTGAGTTGTCCTGCTAGGGCTGAAACTTTTGCCGCGCCGGATGAGAAAAACTCCCAGCCAGCTTGATTCCATTGCAGCGTCACCTGCCGCAATGCCGCAGGCCCGCCGGGCAAAGTCCAGCCTTGCTCGGGATTCGCCAGCGGCATTTCAAACGTCGCTTTCCCACTCAGCCGTCCGCCCGTTTCCGCGACGATGAAATACGCACTCGCCTCGCCTAACGGGGATTTTACCACCTTCAAGCCGCTGCCCTCGAATCCGCTCAACACCGCTGGCTCGCGCAGCAGCAAAAACCGATCTCCAGTCTCGGCCCGCACCGTCACCTCCAGCGTCCCACGCGCCCGCCCGTCGCGGATTTGCCACTCCTGAGTCATCGACTCCGCAGGCTTGAAACGAGCCGCTTCCTCAGCGCGTGACTCATGAAATCCAATTGCCGATAGAGCCAAAACCACCGCTGCCGCGTCCACCACCTTGGGCCTGCGCAGGCCCAGAATAGCCTGCCAAACCCGTGGCAACCACCACGCCAGCGCAACCAGCGTGAGAACCGAAAAAAACACGGGCGCTCCACCGCGCAGCGATAAAATCCCTGCCCCGATCAACGCGACCCCAAGCGCCGTCCACCAGCGGCTATTCGTAGAAATCCCGCGCACAGCGATCCCCAAGCCAAGTGCTAACAGTAGCCCCATTTCCCATCCTGCCCGCGCCTGCCATGGCGCGACGTTACCGATTTCTATCGCCACCTCGCTTCCAGCCGCCACCACGGGCGCAGCGTATTCTAGCACACTCGCACTCGCTCGGCTCGTGTGCGCCGCAGACAAGCCCAGCCCTGCTGAAACGAAGATGAAAATCACGCCCGTCAAAACCGCCAACGCGGCAACCATTTTCCCCGAGCAATATGCCCCCAGCACAAGAGTCATCACTCCTAGCAAAATCAACGCCGCGACTTTTACCGAATGCCTCGCCATCCACTCCCAGCCGCTCTCCGCTAACACCGGCTTAACCAATTCCGCACTGCCGCCGCGTGGCACCAGTTGGCGGCCTTCATCGCCTGTCACCGTCCACTCGCCGATCACCACTGGCGCCACGAGCGTCGGCGCGGACAGCCTCGGCTGAGTCGCCCTATCAGAACGCCCGCCGTAGCGCAAAGTCACCTCCACCGCGCGGTTCGGATCCATCTGGGAGGAGAGCGGGATCAAAGTTTCCCCACCATCCGCACGCGCGTTCACCGCCTCGCTATCGACCTTTGCCTCCCACAAATAAGTCTCCTTCGGCATCACTAACCGCAGCGCACTGCGCCCTTTGGATTTCACGAAAAATCGCGCGTCCGTCACCCACTGGCCATCACGCGAGACTTGGCTAGACAGCTTCAGGAAATCGACGACTTGATCGACTGTTTCGCCCGGCTCGAACCACTCGATCTTCATCCCGATTTTAAAATCCCGCGCCGTGTATTGCCACGCGGCCAACGTCGGCGCACTGCTCAACAAACGAAACTCCGCAGGCAGTTCCGAGGCATCGATCACGAGCAACGCGCCCTCGCTCACCGGCTTGGCGAGCTTCACTTGCAGCGGACTCACCACCTGCACATAGCCACGTTCTGTTTGCACATTCAGCGGCCTCACTTCGCCGGGTGTTAGGTCGCCGCCGCGTGCGCTCATTGGCTGCTCAAACGTCAGTAAAACTGTCCCTGTTCCCAGCACGGGCCGCGACAAGGGAACGACCACCGTATTTCCCTCACGCCGCCAATCCCGGCCCACGTTCTGCCCGGTCACGTCGATGTTCCCGATGCCATCCGGCACCGAAATTTTCCACTCCGTCGCCGGTGCGCCGACGACGAAATAGTTGATCAGCACACTGCCATACGCTGCGCCTGCCTTGAGCGAATAGAGGTGAAAAACATCAGCCTGCACGCTTTGTCCAAGTGCTTCCACGGTCAGACCGACCAGCCAATCACCCGCTCGCAACCGAAACGCCTGCTGCAATCCAGCGACCTTTTTCGGGAAAAATGTCAGCGGCACTTCCGCCACGCCACTCGTCTTGCCCGCGACAAGACGATAGCCTGCCGCCGCCACTGCGCCGACGTATCCGCGCCGCGATTTCGCTCCGGGAAATCCGATTGGCTGGAGCTGCCACGTCCCTGCTCTGGCTGCTTCATTTTTCTCTAGCCGGATGCTTACCAGTTGGCGATCCATCACCGCTTTTTTGAAAATAATCTTCAGCCGCTTTCTGCCATCCTTTGCCTCGCTGGCCACCACGTAGTCCGCCACCTCCGCGCCCGTGACCGTCGCCACCGCGTGGTCTGCGGGAATTTCTAACTCCCACTCACGTAGCGGTGCCTCGCGGATGTCCAACTCCACATCGGCAAAGATCCGCCGATCCGTCTCTGCCACTTCATAGACCGTCACCTCCGTCACGCCCACCTCTGCTAACACCTGATCCGCGAGGATGGCGTAGCCGTAGTCTGTGGATGGAAAACGATAGACGAACACCTGCCGCAACGACTCATCCACGCCGCCCGGAAATTGCCCCGGCGCAAGCTGGATCAGGCCCTTCGCATCCGAGACGGCGATCCTCACCGCGCCCTCATTCGCCACCCGCAAACAGCCGCTGTGACGCAGTGATCCTTGCGGAATGATTCGCAACGCTTCTGACCTAACTGGAAATCCACCCAACGCCGCCTGCGCTTCGATCACGATGCGTCCGCTGCCTTCGATGGGCCGACTCAACTTCACTTCTAGCCGCCTCGCACCATTATCCTCCACCACCGACCAACCCAGCACCGGCTCACCCGAGACGGCTAACACCTCACCCGGTCCATCGAGTGCGAGTGACAAATCCGCGAGCTTCCCTTGCAACACCCGCAAGTCGATCACCGTGAGTTGACGCAATAATCCGCTGCCAATGCGGACGTCACTGGATTCCGTGCTGGAAAAAAACAACGCTCCGTCTGCGATTGTATCCACCGTGCGCCATGCCATCGCGCCCATGCCCGTCGCTGGCAGAAATCCGCGCCACGTTTCCCCAGCCCGTGTCGGCACCACTGCTAGCAAGCGATCAAACGCGACGCCTTGCCCGAGTCCTGCGATTTCCACTGGGACGACCACGCCTGCGGGCAGCTTGAAATCCAGCGTGCGCCAGTCTCCGTTACGACTCACCGGCACCTCGAATTCGATCAGCACCGGAAGTTCCCCCGCGCGTTCTGCCACCAGATCATAACCATTTTTCCCGCGTAAAACTACGTGCCAGCCATCGCCAGCCACGCCACCAGATAGAGCCGCGCCACCGCTGAAGATTTCTGTCGCCGAGCCAGCAGCCGTCGCGCGAGCCACGCCCTTGAGCTGGAAACTTACGCTATTTCCGTCTGCCGCCAGTTTTCCAGTTAGGGAAGTATTCATCAACTCCAGCCCACGCGAACCCGTGCCGCCGGGCGTGGCAGCGATCTCCAGTGCGGCCATCGTATTTCCCAGAAACGTGAAACCATTTTCAGCCACGACTGGCACCAATCCATCCGCCTTCAAGATGCGGAGATCAACACTCGCTTCCGCGCTCACCGCGACTGAGAGCGAAAATCCCGCCGCCATTCCGGGACCGGGAAGCAGCAACGCTGTGGATTTTTTTGCGCCACTCAGCCGCGTTTTCATCTGAATTTTGAAATCCGCTAGAGCCGTGCGATCCACTACCAGCGGGCGCACATCGAGAAACCGCGAGCCATCTTCTCCTACGCGGACGGACCAATCTTTGAGTCCTTCACCCGTTACGGACATCACTTCACCCTCGCCGCCTATCGCGAGGGTGAGAGTCTCTGCTTTTCCTTGGAGGATCTTGAAATCAATCTGTTGCTCGCTGGTCACTGCGGCCAAGCCGACCTTGGCTTTGGCCTCGACGCTTGCGGAAAAGAATAGGGGAACTTCCTTCGGTGCCTTTCCTAACGGAACAAGGACCACGCGATCATCGGCTTCCTGTGCGAAGGTGAGACTGGTGAGCGCGATCAGGAGTGTGGTGCTTTTCAGAAATGTTCTCATGGGAGATTGTGTTCTATCGCAGCAGATAAGCCGCGTGGGTAAATGGTGTGTAAAATTCCTTGGACTGCGGCAGCTCGCTGCCGCTTTGGGATTCGCAGCTTGCTGCACATTCACGGCCAGCAAGCTAGCAATGCGAAAGCGGCAGCAAGCTGCCGCAGTCCAAGGTGTCCGATCACTTCAGCTTCTCGATGACTTGCAGCATCTCGCCGACGCGAGTGCTGGCTCCGTAAAATTGCTTCACCTCGGCGGCCACTCCACTGAGCAGCTTGAAATCAATCGCATCTGCCAGTGGCCCGCCTTTGAGTTTCTCTGCGGCTAACAGCGACAAGCCCGCAAGCTGCATCGACGGCGTGGCTCGATCAAACGCGACGACGGACGGCTCATGCGGCATCGTCCAGGTCCGCTCGACCATTTCCTTGCTGGCGGCATCCCGGAAACGGACGCTGACCTCGCCAATTTCGCCGCTTCCATCCGGCAGCGTCTCGACTTGATAGATCGCCACTCCGGCTTCTTCTGCTGCGAGTTCGGCTGCGTCCACCGCATCGTTACGGAAGTCCTCGGTCTTCAGGCGATCCTTCTCAAAGCCGATGAGTTTGTATTTCCCGACTCGTTGCGGATTGAAATTCACCTGCACTTTCACGTTCTCCGCTGCCGGGCGGAAGGCACCGGCAAGTTGCTTTGCGAAGCTGTCGGTCTTTTCACTGCCGACGACGTAGTAGCGACCATTTCCGTGGCGGACGAGTTCACCCAGCAATTTATCATTCAAGCCATCTGCCCCGATGCCAGCGATGTCGAACGCGAAGCCGCGCTGGCGGAAAATCTTCACCTGCTCGGCGAGACGGGCTGGGTCTGCATCGCCGAGGTTTGCCGCGCCGTCCGTGAAGAGCACGATGCGGTTTTGTGCGCCAGTGAGATGGTGGCGTTGTGCTAACTGCCCGCCGAGTTTCATCGCTTCCTCCAAATTCGTGCCGCCTTCGCTGGCAGTTTGATTCACAAGATCCGCCAGCTTGGTGGCTTGGTCGCCAGTCATCCCATCTGCCAAAAGATGCGGCGTGCGAGAAAAGCCGATGACCGTGACGAGATCGTTTTTCGTGAGCAAAACGCCGAGCTGGGCCAGCGCATGTTCCATCGAAGCCCGCCGATCTTCGCGGACCATCGAGCCGGATTGATCGACCAACAACGTGAGTCGCAACGGTTGCACCGCACTGCGCCCGACTGAGCCAGTGCGGAGAGCCACACGGACGAGATTTCTGCCAGGAATAACCGGATGCGCGGACTGTTCGATGGTCGCTGCGACAGGCTCGTTAGCCGCTGGTGCTGCATCGCCATAGTCCACCGCGTTGTAAAACTGCTCGGTCTTGATGCTCGCAGGATCAGGCCGTTCGCCCTTCGCGAGAGCCGCTTTCGCAAGCTGGAAAGAAGCGTCGCTGATGTTGAGAGAGAAGGTAGAGTAAGGATTTTCCGAAGCGGGGATTTCTTCGATGAAGTCGGTGAGCATCGGTTGTGCTTCAGCAATTTCTGCCTGAGGTTCTCCATCCTGCGCTGCTTCAATTTGCTTCTTCAATTCCTCCCACTCCTTGAACAAAGACTGCTTTTTTGTGTCGGCAATTACAGGTTCTTCAAGCTGCTCACGAATATTTTCGAGTCTCTCTCTTAGCTCCTTTAAATTGGTCCCGTTTTTCTCTTCTAGTGTGGGAATCTCAGTTGGGACTGAAAGCTCCCAAGATGCATCCACTTGTGATAACAATTCCGCTCTCGTGTGATCGTATGCCGCGCGATAGTAATCACTCCTTGCCCGTGAAACTCTTTCCAAACCACGGCGGGCCGCGGCATTGTAAGGATCAACTCGAATAACATCCTCGTAGGATTTTTTGGCATCATCGTATTTGCCCAAATTAAAATTCCCCTCAGCAGTGTAGAGATCTCTTCGCAGTTGATCGACCTTAGAATCGTGTAGGTGAGTCGTTGCGGCATTCCTGCGAATGGCATCTTCACTTGGAGTCGGCGTCGCTTCTTGCGGAGCAACTCGTGGTCTTGGGTCACGTATGCTAGAATCTTTCCCAGCAAGCTTGGGCATCGTTTCTTCTCTTGCAGAGTTAGTTACCTGCAATTTAGAGGAACCTATTTTGAGAAGAGCATCGCTCTTTCTGAGATTCGGAGTGTTGGGAATCGCATCGAAATTGTTGCGATAGATCGAAGCATCGCTTGCTTTCGAAGGGGTGGAGGACGCTAGTTTTTCATCGTCTTCTTTAAACTCTGAGGTCGGTAGTCCACCTCCAAAGCCCTTGTGATTTCCTGCGAGGTCAACTGTGGACAATCCTCTAGCAGATGGTGGTGGCAAGGCGGCGAGATTTGATGACTCTGCGAGTTCTGGAAGTTGAGGTTCGGTTTCTGAGACTGTCGGTTCTGCCTTGCCCGCAAATGCGAGACGCTCACGCTTTTTGTACTGCTGCGCATCACTAAAACCATCCTTCTCTTTCGCGAGAGACATGGTCATTGCCGCAGGCTGTCTTGGAACAGCCGGACTAGCAGGAATAGCTGCTGTTTCGGCAAGCTGACTGAAAGGCGTTTCATGAATGATGACGCTCTGACTTGGAGACTTGCTGCCAATGGTCGCACCGATTTGCTTCATGCGGAGTGTATTGAGAAGGTCCATGTCCGTTTCATAGTCACGTTTCACATCGACGTAATCCTGATTACTAAGACCGCGTTTGATCGCGTCTTCACGAGTGTCGTTCACTGCCAATTCGCTACGAGTGCCCTCGTCTTCATCCGACCCGGAGTGGCCGTAGAACGAGTCCTCTCCTTTGTAAATTATCCCCTTGGTTCGGACGATGGTTGCCAGAACTTTGCGGCGTTCTTCAACTTTATCTTCTTGGTCGCGAACTGCCTTGTTCAACTCATACAAAGCCTTCTCAGATTCCTTGTTCTCGATCTCTTGGCGATAGGTCTGGTAGGTTTTTGCGACCTCTACTGAGATCTCGTCAGCATCTTGTTTATTTTGTTCCTTAACTCGAATGGCTATCAAATCGGTACCTTCGATTTGCTCTGAGGTGACGTTCTTTTTTAATCGCTGCAACGCATCATTTTTATCCATTTTCCAGCGTTGTGTAAGTTCAAGCTTATCAACGACTTTTTCCAGCGACTTTCGGTTTTTGATGCTCTCAACCTCAGTTCCGAAAAATTGCTCGCTTGATACAGCCGCTACCTCTCTCATTCCTGATCCCAATGGAGAAACTCTGCTACTCGGCCTTATTTCAATGACCGTCTCACTCTCATAGGGCTTCGGAATCAATTGGAAGATCGCGAATGAGATCACCAAGCACGCGGCAATCGCGAGCGCGGCGCGGCGGCCACTGCTGCGGATGACTTGCTCTCTGGCTGGCTCAAGATGGACTACTTGATCCTCACCACAGATTTCGTCTAGCAATTTACGTTTCTCTGGCGGGAGTTTCCATGAGTGGTCTTCTTCCGAAGCCTCAGCCTCGGTGAGGAGGCCGTGGAGGGCGCGCATCCGGCGGCGGAAGACGAGGAGTTCGGGACGTTCTTCGCAGAGGCGTTCGAGTTCGGCAGCTTCGAAGGCGGATGCCTCGCCGAGGACCCACGCGACGATGCGCGCTTCGACTGGCTCGTCGCCGATGGTGTCGAATGGGGATGGAGGATCTTCGTTCATTGGGAAAAGTGGGAAGTGTTCAGTTTTCAGGGAAGATTGGCAGAGGTTTCTAACTTCGATGTTCGATGTTCGATGTTCGATGTTCGATGTTCGATGTTCTCTCATCCCTCCGCCGACTCCACGCCGAGGCGGCGGAGTGAGTCTGCTAGGTGTTTCAGAGCGTGGTGGAGTTTGTAGCCGACGTTGCTAATGCTGAGGCCGGTGCGTTGGCTGATTTGGTCGTATTTCAGGCCGTCGTGGTATTTTAGGGAAATGAGGGAGCGATCTTCTTCGGTGAGTTCGGCGACTAACATTTGGAGGGTGCCGAGTGCTTCGAGTTTGCCGAGAGTTTGCTCGGGGTCTGGGGATTGGCTTTGGAAATCACGATGGTCTTCGATGGGGGTCTCGCGCTTGTGGTCGCGGATGTGGCTGAGGGCAAGATTGCGAGTGCAGCGGAAGAGCCACGCTCGCGGGTGGGTGACTTCGTCCCAATGGTGATGGAGTTTTAGAAAAGCATCTTGGACGAGATCTTCGGCGATTTCCCGGCGTCCGACGAAGCTGTGGGCGAAACGGAGCAGGGGAGATTCCTCCGCCTCGAAGACTTGGCGGAGTGTGAGTTTTTCCTCCATGGGATTCTTCTGAGCGCGAAATGGGATCACTGGTCGAGCTCCAGCATCAGCCAAGAAATGTGCGCTGGAGGTTAGGGTTTTCATGAATCGGCAAGGGTGAGATCATGCTTACGCGAATGGAGACACGGATGGGGGCGTTTCCTTAGAAAAAATTTCGATGAAGGTGAAAATGGGCGGTTGAGGGGGGAGCAAGAGAAGAGGCGAAATGAATTTCGCGGTCCGTTTGGCTTGTCAGTGCGAGGTGAGGCGGACAGCTTCGCCGCCGATGAAACGGGTGGTGATTCATACCGACGGCGGCTGCAAGGGGAACCCCGGCCCCGGTGGGTTCGGGGTGGTGTTAGTTTTTGGAAAGCACCGCAAGGAGCTGTGCGTCGGCTACCGCCACACGACGAACAATCGGATGGAGCTACGGGCTGCCATCGCAGCGTTAGAGCTACTGAGCGAGCCGTGCGAAGTGGAACTCCACTCGGACTCGAAATACTTGATAGACGCTGTTTCTAAAAAATGGATCGATGGCTGGAAGAAGCGCGGCTGGGTAAAGGCAGACAAAACTCCGGTGAAAAATCAGGATCTCTGGCAACAACTGCTCGCCGCGATGGCGGGACACCGGATCAACTGGTGCTGGGTCAAAGGCCACGCTGGCCATCGTGAGAATGAACGCTGTGATGAGTTAGGAAACATCGCGGTGACGGGAAAGGACTTGCTGGATGATGTGGGATTCGAGCTGGGGCGAGGGTAGGGGAGTCAGGCGGCGGAAGAACTCTGCTGCGGAGTTGGAGCTGATGCGGTGATTTTCGTGAACCTGTAGGATTGCCAGCATCGGGTGGTGATTCTAGGGTCACGCCAATGGTGGTGACAAAAACGTTACGGGCGGCATCGGGTTGGCTGGAGTTGGGGCTTGCGGACGAGGCTCTTTATGAGTTGCAGGCGTTGCCGACGGAGGTGCAGTTGTTGCGGGGGCCGTTAGAGTTGAAATTGGCAGCGCAGATGGAGCGCGGGGAGTGGAATATGGCTTCTGAGACGGCGCGGTTGCTATGTTTAAAGGCCGATGACGTGCCGGAGTTTTTCCTGCGGGCGGCGTATTGCTTGCACGAAACCGGGGATACGCTGGCGGCATGTAATCAACTTTTGCGCGGGCCGAAGACGCTGTTTGAAATGGCGGTTTTTCACTACAACCTCGCCTGCTATCTGTGGACGCTGGGTGAGGGGACTCGGGCGCAAAGTCACTTGAAACAAGCCATCGAGATGGATGAAAGCTATCTGGAATCCGCGCGAGAAGATCGGGATCTAGCTGGGATAAAATTGCCAGTGGGGTGAGGTGACTCGAAAATTATTCCACGTTCTGAACTTGCTCGCGGATTTTTTCTAACTCGGTCTTGGCTTCGACGATGGTTTGGGAAATGGAGGCATCGTTGGCTTTGGAACCGATGGTGTTGAACTCGCGGAAGAGTTCTTGGCATAGGAAATCTAAGGCTCGTCCGGGTGGCTCACTGGCATCGAGGTATTCGCGAAATTTTACGAAGTGGGAATCGAGCCGAGTGAGTTCTTCGCTGACATCGCAGCGGTCGGCGAAGAGGGCGATTTCTCGGGCGACGCGCTCGTCTGCGGGATCGAGATCGAGGCCAGCATCGCGGAGGCGTTTGGTGAGTAGCTCGCGTTGGCGGACGGGGCGGGCGGGGGCTTCTGCGGAGATTTTTTTCGCAAATGAATCAAGCGTGGCGAGGCGGGCGAGGAAGTCGGACTTGAGGTGGTTTCCCTCGCTGGCGCGCATGGCGGCGAGCTGGGTGAGGGCGTCGGTGAGGGCGGGGGCGATGGCGAGCCATGCGCTCTCGGCGTCGATTTCTGAGGTGCTGGTAGAAATGATGCCGGGCTGGCGGAGGTAGTCGGCGGCAGAGGGATGGACCGGGTGGCCGACGGTTTTTTCTAGCTCGGAAAAAGCAGCGGAAAAAGCGAGTGCCAGCGCGGGATCGACGCGAAATTCAGCGGCAGCTCCCTGCGGGCGTTCAACGTTGATTGAGACTTGGATGCGGCCTCGTGAGACGACGTTGAGGACGGTTTTGCGAATGCGGGCGTCGAGTTCGTTGAGTTCGCGGGGTGCTTGCAAGACGACTTCGGCCTGCTTGCGATTCACGGAGCTGATTTCTACGGTGGCGAGCCAAGTGTTAGTCGATGCCGAACCTCGGCCAAATCCTGTCATGGAGTGCATGGCGCGAGGATGAACATCGAACATTGAACGTCCAACATCGAACGCGGAAGTGGGGAAATTTTCTTCCCTTCGATGTTCAATGTTGGACGTTCGATGTTCGATGTTCGAGCCTCGCGCATGGCAAAGGTGTTGGTGGGACTCTCGGGCGGCGTGGACAGCGCGGTGGCGGCGGCGCTGTTAGTGGAGCAGGGCCATGAGGTGGCGGCGGGCTACATGAAGAACTGGATCAATGAAGAGGGGATTCCGGGAGATTGTCCGTGGGAGCAGGATATTGAGGACGGACGTGCGGTGGCGAAGGCGTTGGGAATTGAGTATCGGGTGATTGATTTGATCGACTCCTACCGCGACCGGATCGTGGAGTATTTGATCGAGGGCTACCGCTCGGGGATCACGCCGAACCCGGATGTGTGGTGTAACCGGGAGATGAAATTCGGGGTGTTTCTCGATTACGCGCTGGCGCAGGGATTTGAGTTTGTGGCGACGGGTCATTACGCGCGGAAGCGGACTTTGGGTGATGGTTCACCCGCGATTTTGCGCGGGGCGGATCCTAACAAAGACCAGAGTTATTTCCTCTCGCTGATGACACGGCAGCAGGCGGCCCACGCGCTTTTCCCGACGGGGGAAATGCTCAAACCGGAGGTGCGAGCGGTGGCGCGGAGGTTTGATTTGCCGGTGGCGGAAAAAAAGGACAGCCAGGGGATTTGCTTTCTCGGTCAGGTGAAGATGAGTGATTTTCTGCGGCACTATGTGGCGGATGCGCCGGGGGAAATCGTCGATACGTCCGGGAAGGTGTTAGGCGAACATCGGGGGCTGCATTTATACACGCTGGGGCAGCGGAAAGGTCATGGCGTGGCCTCGCCGAGGGATGGGATGGCGTATGTGGTGGTGGGGAAAAATCAGGCTAAAAATCAGCTCGTCGTCGGCTGGGATACGCCGGAATCTGGCGGGCTGTATGCGACGGAATGCACGGTGGGTTCGCTGTCAGCGATCCACGAGCCGTTTGATGTGAGGCGACTGATCGACGCCCAGCCACGCTATCGGGCGAAGGCGGAACCAGCGGTGCTGGAGCCGCTGGAGGGCGGGAAAATTAGGCTGAAATTTCAGCGTCCACAGCGTGCAATCGCTGCGGGGCAGATTTGTGCGCTGTACGACGGTGGCAGCTTGTTAGGCGGTGGGGTTTTTGAGAGCGTGGGGTAGAGGTGTCTCGCCCGGTCCTGTCGGTTTAAGAATTTTCAACCGCAGATGAACGCAGATGAAAAACTCAGATGAAGACTACTTCTTCAGCATTGAGCATCCGAATCGTGGTTCTCTCCTTCATTTGGATGGGTTTTCTCCTTAGTGTAGGAACCCTGAGATAGAGACTGAATTTTTGCTCTCTTGATCTGCGTTCATCTTGTTGATCTGTGGTTGGATTTTCTGATGCGCTTGAATCAAGCTGAGAGGAGTGAGCGATTAGGAAATGGATGAATTCGCGGCGACCGGTGATCGCCGCTACTCAGCCGCCGGTGCGGGGTGGACGCGGCTTTTTCTTGTCTGGCGTCACATCGCGCATGGTGCCGGACTTGCGCTGTTTTTGGAGTTTTTCCATCTCGGCTTGGCGCTCGGCCATGCGTTGGACGAAGGATTTTTTATTGCTGACGGGGCGGGCTTTCAGCTCGGGTTCGGGGACTTTGTTCATGAGCCAAGTTTGGCCGATGGAGAAGATGTTTTGGGTGGTCCAGTAGAGGGCGAGGGCGGAGGCGAAGTTGTAGCAGAAAAAGAAGAACATGAAGGGCATGAACATGATGATTTTCTGCTGCATCGGATCGGCGGTTTTGGGCATCATGCGGATTTGCAAGAAGCTGGAAATGGCCATGACGATGGGGAGGACGTTGAAGGGAATGCCGCCGAGGATGGGAATGTGGGCGAGGGTGTCTGGCTGGGAAAGATCGTTGACCCAGAGGAAGCCTTGGCCGCGGAGTTCGACGGCGTATTCGAGCATCCGGTAGAAGCCAAAGAAGATGGGAATCTGGATGAGCATGGGCAGGCAGCCGCCGAGGGGATTGATGCCGTATTTCCGATAGAGTCCCATCATTTCGGTGTTCACTTTTTGCGGATCGTCGGGGTATTTTTCCTTCAGTTTCGCCATTTCAGGCTGGAGCTTGGCCATCCGCTTCATGGTGTGGGTGGACTTCGCGTGGAGCGGCCAGATGGCGGTGCGGACGGCGATGGTCAGCAGGATGATGGCGAGGCCCCATGACCAGTTTTTCGCGAAGCCGTCGATGATGCTGTGGAAGAAATTCAGGACAAAATTGAGGACGCGAGAGACGATGGAGAACCAGCCGTATTGCATGACATCGCCCCAGCCGTCGCCCCAGACGCCGTCCATTTTGCGGAGCATGGTGTTGTCTTTGGGGCCGATGAAAATCTGGTAGTTGAGGGTTTTGATTTCTTGCGGGTTGAGAGTGGCGTCGGGAAGTGTGAGGCCAGCGCGGACGGAGGTGAGGTTGGGGGATTTGGCTTGGATGGAGACTTCTGAGGGTTTCGCCCAGACTTTGCCGAGGTAGGGTTCCTTCGCACGGATGACGGTGGCGAAGAACTGGTTGGTGACGCCGGCGAACTGGAGTGGCTCGGCGGTTTCGTGGGTGAGGATGGATTTCGGCGCACCCCAGAACATGCCGCCTTTGAAAGCCGCGCCGTCTTGGTAGGTGATGCCTTTTTGCGTGCGGGAAAAGAAGCCAGTCTGGGTGACGGTCTCGGCTTGATAGAGTGGTGATGCTTCGCCGAGGAAAAGGCTCCACTGGCTGAGGTTGATGGAGTTGGTGGTGGTGTTTTGGAGGCTCAGTTCGAAGTCGAGCAGGAAGGGCGTGCCGGGTTTGTCGGACTGGATGAGGGAGAAGGTTTTTTTGGCGATGAGGCCGGAGGGAAGCTGGGCGATATAGACGGCTTTTTTGCCCGGTTCGGAGTCCTCGGCTTTGTAGGCGTATGCTGGGGAGTTGATGAGATTTTCCCCGGCGTCGGCGAGGGTGCCGATGGGGCCTGAACCCCAGCGGTTGACTTTGACGAGATCCTTGCTGCCGACTTGGAATTGTTTCTTAAACTGAGCGTGTTTTACGCCGCCACCGACATTGGAGAGCGTGTAAATGACCTCGCTGTTTTCGAGGATGATTTCCTCCTCTGCGGTGGGTGGGGGAGGGGTTTCTACGGTGAGTTCCGCCGTGGTGGTGACGGGGGCATCGGTCGGCGGAGCAGGTTTTTGCAGGGCCTCTTTGCGTGCGCGCTCTTTGAGTGCCTCGTTTGCTTTGCCGGAGTAATAGAGATTGGCGGCGAGGATGGCACCGCAGAGGGCGAGGAGCACCCAGGTTTTACGATCGTACATGAGTCAGGTTGAGGAAAATTTAGTGATGCGGAGTTTCGCGATGGCAGGAGCAGGAAATAGTTTCTGCATCCTGCGGCGGCGGGACGGGGTCATAACCACAGCCGCCCCACGGATGACAGCGGAAAATCCGACAAATTCCATGCCATGAGCCACAGAAGGGGCCGTGAATTTCCACGGCTTGGAGAAAGTAGTTTGAGCAAGTCGGCTCGTAGCGGCAACCCATGGCCGGGCCGGAGATGGCTTTGAGCATGGGGTTGAGGATGCGTTGGTAAAAACGGATCACGATGCGGATGAGGAAGCTGAGAAATCGGGCGATCACGATTTTTCCTCGGGTTTGGGAAAGAGGCCGAGTCGGCGGGCTTGGCGGAGCCAGTCGGCTTCGAGTTCGGCGAAGGTGGCGGTGGCGGCATCGGCACGGGCGATGGTGACGAGGTAGCGGCGGATTTCCTCGAACTTCGGCGCGTGACTCTGGACGAACACGCGAAATCTGCGGCGGAGCATCACGCGGTCGTGGGCCTTGCCACAGCGTTTGGTGGTGATGAATCCGGTGCGGATGGTGGTCAATTTCTGATCCGGCAAGGTGCTCAAAATGACAAACCGGCCAGCTTTTGCCTGACCGGTTTTCTTGACCCACGCGAAATCTTCGCGGCGGGTGATGCTGCATGTCCGCGGGAGTCGCATGATTGGGAAATGAAATCCCGGAGCAACAACGCCAAGGAATGGCCTCAGTTATGCTGCGTCGTGTGACGGCTGTATTGCAGCTCGACGCCTTTCGGAATCAGGCGTTTGCGGCCTTTTTGGCGGCGGCGGCGCAGGATGTCGCGGCCAGACTTGGTGGCCATACGGGCGCGAAAGCCGAATTGATTTTTGCGAGTGCGCTTGGATGGCTGATAGGTGCGTTTGCTCATGGCGTGGGCCTCAAATAAAGGTTCTTGTTCCGTCCGGTTTCCGGCTCGGGGGGCGCACTCTAGGGGTCGAAATCAGGTTGTCAACCCACCAGTGGCGGGAAATTGAGATTTTTCTCGGCTCGAAAAATTTACCCCAACATCGTTTCCCACGCCGCTGGCTTGAAGCCGACCAGTGCCTTTCCATCGCCGATCACAAAAGGGCGTTTCACCAAGTTGCCATGAGTGGACAGCAGTTCCAGAGCCTCCGCCTCGGTCATCGTCGCCAGTCGATCTTTCATCCCCATTTCTCGGTAATCGACTCCAGAGGTGTTGAAAATTCGCCGTAACTCGCCACCCGTTGCCGCCAGCATGATTTCCAGCTCCTTCACGGTAGGCGGAGTTTCGCGGATCGCTTTCACCTGATAGCCGATCTCGCGCGCATCCAACCACTTCAGGGCATCCCGGCAAGTGCTGCATTTCTGGTAGATATAAACTGTAAGCATGTGCCGAACCTTGCCGTTCTCCTGCCACCGTGCAAGTCTCGCCTCCGTTGATGAAATTTCGCCTGCTTGAACAAATCCGCACCGAGCTGCGTGCCCAGCTCGAACGCCTCACCAAAGCCGCCCACGAGGCCCACGCCGCCGCCACCGATCCCGGCAGCAAGGCGGAAAGCAAATACGACACGCGCAACCTCGAAGCCTCCTACCTCGCCGTCGGCCAAGCCCGCCAAGTCGATGAACTCGCTGCCTCGCTCCGTATTTTCGAAACGCTCGCGCTCCCGGATTTCGAGCCGGACGCGGCCATCGACGCCGGAGCACTAGTCGAGGCCGAACTCCACGGCAGCCCCGCCTTTTTCCTGCTCGTTCCCACGTCCGGCGGACTCGTCATCGCGCACGCGGGCATGGAAATCACCCTGCTCACTCCAGACAGCCCGCTTTACCAAAAATTACTCGGCCTGCGTTCCGGCGATTCGCTGGAATTTCCCGCGCTCACCCTCATCCAGATTTCTTGAAAATGCCTCAGCCCCACCAGCCTCTACGTAACACACTGCTATTACTCGCCAGCGCGGCGTTCATCGGCCTCGCGGTATTTTGGTCCTTCCCGCGTAAGCAGCCTGCCATTTCCCTCCCGCCAGAAAAACCCATGGCGTCGAACCTCTCCATCCTCGCGCCGCCGCCCGATTGGGAGTCGCTGGAAATTTTTCAAAACACCATCACCCGCCAAGAATTTGCAACCCTCCTCACCACCGTTTTCACCACCGGAGAAGCG
>JANOQR010000030.1:0-22680 GCA_031414935.1 Luteolibacter sp. | reverse complement strand
CGCATTGGTGGAGGGGTCGCATTCGATTGGCTCACTACTTTTCGGCACGGTAACAGTGAACGTGATTCCAGAACCTTCCTGCGGGGTGATGATGCTGCTTGGTTCTTGCGCTTTGCTGAAGCGTCGCCGTCCGAGTGCGTGAGGGAGACATCTTTGACTTTTAGCCAGCCGATGCAGGTTGCCAAATCCCGGAAGCACCGTGCCGATGAGCAAAGCAAGTCCGCCACGAGTCCATGAGCATTGCTAATCCCTCAGATGTCGGGGTTTTCTCATTGGTCGGTCAGGCAAAATTAGGGATGGCATGGTGGGTGCTTAATTGATGTCGCATCCACGAGTATTTTTACCGTCGTAACGACATGACCGCCCACGCCCCAGTCCTCGAACTTTTTAAACTGACCAAAGCCTACCCATCGGCCAAGGGGCCTGCTGTGATTGTGAAAGATTTCACCCTCAACTTCGCCGCAGGAGAGTTCATCACGCTCATCGGTCATTCCGGTTGCGGGAAATCTACGGTGCTGTCGATGGTCGCCGGACTCACCGACGTGACGGACGGCGCGATGATCCTCGCCGGACGTGAGACGAACGAAGCCGGACCGGACCGAGGCGTCGTCTTCCAGTCCCCTTGCCTGCTGCCCTGGATGACCGCGTTTGAAAATGTGATGCTCGGTGTGAACCAAGTTTATTTCACCGCCTCCAAGCAAGAGCGGCGAGAACTCGCAGAGTATTATCTATCCGTCGTCGGACTCGGCAGTGCGATGCACAAGTATCCCGGCGATCTCTCGCAAGGGATGCGCCAGCGCGTCGGCATCGCCCGCGCCTTCGCGCTCCAGCCGAAGATGCTGCTGCTGGACGAGCCATTTGGAATGCTGGACTCGCTCACGAAGATGGAACTGCAAGAAGTCCTACTCGATCTCTGGCGGCGCAACAAACTCACCACTCTGATGGTCACGCACGACGTGGATGAAGCAATTTTCCTCTCTGACCGCGTGGTGATGATGACTGACGGCCCCGAGGCGGAAGTCGGCGACATCCTCACCATCCCCTTCGCCCGCCCCCGCATTCGTGCCGAAGTCATGGCGGACCCACGCTATCTGGAAATCCGCAATCACCTCCTCACCTTCCTGAACGAGCGTTCCCATATCCGGCCCAGCCGCATCGCCGCCATAAAAAACGCCGAGAGCGAAACCGCTAGCGACAGTGACGCGCTCAACGCCGCGCTTCAGGCGAACTGACATGGACTGCTCCGCATGTCCTGCCCATTACCCACAAGTATCATTTTCAGCCCCAAGGGGACGCAAGACGATAGCTCTTGGGAATTGAGCAGGACACGCCCTACCCAGTCCTAAAGAATGGCGCATTCCGTGCTCATCATTTTCCGCGACACTCCACAATGCTGTTGCGCTCGTATCACGAGCTTTCTAGCCTCCGAATCACGATCCTCTGAGCCGCTGTATGAAATTTAAATACCTCCTAGTCCCTGTCGTTGCCGCCATCGCCTCTGCCGTCGTCGGCTGTAAATCGGAAAGTGGAAACACCATCAAAGTCGGGGAATTCGCCTCGCTCACGGGCAAGGAAGCGACCTTTGGAACTTCCTCTCACGAAGGCACGGAGCTGGCATTTGAGGAAATCAACGCGGCGGGCGGCGTGCTTGGGAAAAAAATCGAACTACTCACGGAGGACAATCAAACCAAGGCCAGCGAATCAAAGAACATCGTCAATAAACTCATCCACCGTGATGGCGTGGTGGCCATTCTGGGTGAAGTCGCCTCCGGCAGATCGCTGGAAGCTGCACCTATCGCACAAGATGCGAAAATTCCGATGATTTCGCCAGCATCCACCAATCCGGCTGTGACTGTAACGGGCGACTACATTTTCCGCATCTGCTTCATTGACCCCTTTCAAGGCACCGTGATGGCAAACTTCGTGACGAAGACGCTCAAAGCAAAAAAAGTCGCTGTTCTCACCGACGCGAAGAGTGACTACTCGAAAGGTCTCGCGAAATACTTCAAAGAGCAGTTCGCAAAAAATGGCGGCGCCATCGTTTCCGAACTCGACTACAACGGCGGCGATAAAGATTTCAAAGGCCAGCTCACTTCGATCAAGAGCGCTGCACCTGATGCTGTTTTCCTGCCCGGTTACTATAACGATGTCGCGCTCGTCGCCATCCAAGCCAAGGAACTCGGCCTAGCAACTCCGCTCTTCGGTGGTGACGGTTGGGAATCTGAAAGTTTGCTGCAAGTCGGCAAAGATGCGGTGGAAGGTCATTATTTCTCCACTCACTGCTCACCGGAAGACACGTCGCCGAAGATGACTGCCTTCGTCGCCGCCTATAAGAAAAAGTATAACAAAACTCCCGATGCGATGGCCGCTCTTGGTTATGATTCCGCCTACGTTCTCGCCGAGGCGATGAAACGCGCTGGCACCACGGAAGGGCCGAAGCTGCGTGACGCGATTGCCGCCACGAAGGACTTTGAAGGCGTGACCGGGAAATTCTCACTCGATGCCAAGCGCGACGCGGTGAAGTCCGCCGCCATTCTCCAAATCAAGAACGGCAAGTTCAAGTTCCTCGAAACCATCGCGCCTTGAGGATCATTTCACCTAAGACTTCCGCCGTCCGCCTGTGAACGAGATTTCCCAACAACTCGTCAACGGTCTCGCCCTCGGCGCGGTTTACGCGCTGATCGCCATCGGTTACACGATGGTTTATGGCGTGCTTCGTTTCATCAACTTCGCGCATGGCGATGTGTTCATGCTCGGTTCCTTCACTGGCTTCTATCTCGCGCCTCATGTCGCAAAATGGTTCCCGCTGCCGGGCTGGGGAGCATGGACGGCGGTGATGATTCTCACCATGCTCATCTGCGCGGGCATCGGCATCGTGATTGAGTTGCTAGCCTACCGTCCGCTGCGCAATCGCCCAAAACTTACCGTGCTCATCACCGCCATCGGCGTCTCATTGCTGATCGAATACACCTGCCAGCACAAAGCATTCTTCGGAGCATCCCAAAAAGCATTTCCCAAACTCCTGCCCGCAGGAAATTTCAACCTGTGGGGCGTGTCGTTCAACACCACGCAATTCGTCGTCCTCGGCGTGACTTTAGTTCTGCTAGTCGCGCTAACCTTCATCGTGAAAAAAACACGACTCGGGATGGCGATGCGCGCCGTTTCGCATAACTCCGCCGCAGCCTCGCTGATGGGCATCAGCAACAGTTTCATCATCTCCTTCACCTTCGGCCTAGGCTCCGCGTTGGCCGGAGCGGGCGGCATTCTCTACGGAATGACCTACACGGGCATCGAGCCGCTGATGGGCGTGAACGTCGGACTAAAAGCCTTTGTCGCCGCTGTTTTAGGCGGGATCGGAAATCTTCCCGGAGCTGCGTTGGGTGGAATCGTCCTTGGCGTGGTGGAAACTTACGCGGGCGGAATGTCGGGAGTTTCGACCTACCGAGACGGGATCGCCTTCGCGATTCTCATCCTCATTTTGATTTTCAAACCGACCGGTCTTCTCGGTTCCAAGCAGATCGAAAAAGTCTAACTATGCCGCACTTTTTTAAAGACCCGCGTTTCCAACTCATTGCTGCGATTGTCATCGCCGCACTCGTTGGCCTCGGGGCGAAGGGGATGAATCCCTATTTCAGCGGAGTCGTTATCGATATCGGCATCGCGATCATCCTCGCGGTGAGTTTGAATCTGATCAACGGCCACACCGGTCAGTTCAGCCTTGGTCACGCAGGATTCATGGCGGTGGGAGCTTACGTGGCGGCGATGATCACGCTGGCCCTTGAGAAATCTTACGGAGCGGAAATTCTGCCTTGGTCATTTCCTCCGACGCTTTTAGCTGGAGGCTTAGTGGCTGCGTTAGCAGGCTTGTTAGTTGGAATTCCATCGTTGCGGTTGCGTGGCGACTATCTCGCAATCGTCACGCTAGGCTTTGGTGAAATCATCCGCGTCATTTTCCAGAACGTCGAAGCTGCAGGCGGTGCGAGCGGCCTGAGCGGCATCCCGAAACTCACGGGTCTGGGTTGGACCTTCGGACTCGCCGCACTTACAGTCTATGTCGTCGGCTGCTTGGTAAAATCCACTTATGGCCGCGGCTTCATCGCTGTCCACGATGATGAAATCGCCGCCAGTTCGATGGGCTTGAATCCCACTCGCTACAAAGTCACCGCATTCGTCATCGGTGCATTTTTCGCAGGCATCGCAGGCGGACTTTACTCGCATCAAAATACCTTCATCAGTCCCCAGGGCTTCGATTTCATGAAAAGCTTCGAGGTCGTCGTGATGGTCATCATGGGTGGAATGGGGCGCACCGCAGGAGTCATCGCTGCGGCGGTGATCTTGACGATCGTGAGCGAGCAACTCCGCAGTGCCGCCGAGCTGAGAACCATTCTCTACGCGCTGCTCATCATAGTCCTAATGATCGCCAGACCTCAGGGACTCTTCAATTTTGGATCAAGAAAAAAGCCACTTGTGCCCTAACCCATTATGAGTGCTGCGCTGCTTGAACTGAAAAACATCACCATTCGTTTCGGCGGTTTGGTGGCGGTCAGCGACGTGAGCTTGCGGGTGAGCGAAGGTGAGTTGATCGGACTCATCGGCCCGAACGGAGCAGGAAAAACTACTGTTTTCAACATGATTACCGGCGTTTATCAGCCGACGGACGGACAAATCAGCTTCGCCGGAAAACCGACAGCCGCCAAGAAACCTCACGCTCTCACGAAAAGTGGAATGGCCCGGACGTTTCAAAACATCCGTCTGTTTGGCTCGATGAACGTTTTCGACAATGTCCGCGCCGCGACTCAACTCCACCGCGCCCACGGCATCCGCCAAGCTCTCTGGCGCGGGCATTCTCATCAAGTCGGCGAGAAAGAAGTGGAAGATCGAGTCATGGAATTGCTCGAAGTTTTTTCACTCCAAGACTTCCGCGACGAACCCGCCACCAGTCTGCCTTACGGCGGACAGCGGCGTTTAGAAATCGTCCGCGCCCTCGCGACGCAACCCAAGCTGCTTTTGCTAGACGAACCCGCCGCTGGAATGAATCCGTCCGAGAAAGAAGAACTCATGCACCTCATCGAGTTCATCCGCAAACGCTTCGGCCTCGCCATCTTACTCGTCGAGCACGACATGAAAGTCGTCATGGGCATCTGCCAACGCATCGCCGTGCTCGAATATGGAATCAAGATTGCGGAGGGAACGCCGAGTGAAATTCAGAGTCATCCAAAAGTCATCGAAGCCTACCTCGGCGCGACGGTGGACTAAGAATTTAGGCACCGCGAATCTGGCGAATCTAACGAATGACTAAGATTTAAGAAGTGAAATTTCCTCATCATTCTACTCTTCATCTTCAGAATCACTCCATCCAGCCATGAACCTAATTTACCGAGAGGAAGTTTACGCCATTATTGGCGGCTGTTTCGAGGTCTATAACGAAATGGGTTCGGGCTTTTTGGAAGAAGTTTACCAAGAATCTTTAGAGCGTGAACTCGCGTTCAGAGAAATTCCCTTTGAAGCCAAACCTAAGTTGCCAATCTATTACAAGGGCCAGCTAATCACTAAGAAATACGAGCCTGATTTTGTTATCCACTCCAAGATCATCATGGAAATCAAAGCCGTCAAAGCACTCGCTGACGAGCATCGAGCACAGGTTCACAACTACCTCAAAGCCTCCAATTTCAAAGTCGGACTTCTTGTCAATTTCGGTAAATCTGGAGGTCTCGAATACGAACGAATCGTTCGCACCGACCATTCTTCAAAAGATTCGCTAGATTCGTAAGATTCGCGGTGCCTTAACTCTTCAAACACATGCTTATTGTCGAAAATCTCCACGTCTCTTACGGCGCGATCAAAGCCCTCCACGGCGTGAGTCTGAAGGTGCCGCAAGGCAGCATCGTCACGCTCATCGGGGCCAATGGTGCTGGAAAGTCCACCACGTTGCGGAGCTTGTCGGGATTGGTCAAAGCGGCGTCTGGCTCGATCAAGTATGACGGTGAGGAAATTTCTAAGCTGCCACCGCATAAGATCGTCGGTCGCGGGCTGTGCCATGTGCCGGAAGGACGGATGATTTTTGCCAACCTCACGGTTTTTGAAAACCTCAAGATGGGTGCTTACCTCCAGCGTGATCGCAAGTGGATCGCAGAGCAGACAGAGTATGTTTTCAGTTTATTTCCACGACTAAAGGAGCGTGAAAACCAATCCGCTGGCACACTCTCTGGCGGCGAGCAGCAGATGTTAGCCATCGGGCGTGCCTTGCTGGGTAAGCCGAAGTTTCTCATGCTCGATGAGCCATCACTCGGGATCGCGCCGTTGTTGGTGAAGACGATTTTTGAACGCATCGTGGAAATCAATCGCGAGCAGGGACTGACGATTTTACTCGTCGAGCAGAACGCGAATCTGGCTCTGGATGTTTCCAGTTACGCCTACGTTCTCGAAACAGGTAAGATCTTGCTCGAAGGGCCATCCGCCCAAGTGAAGTCAGACCCTCAAGTCCAAGCCGCCTACTTGGGCGCGTAGATCATGCTTCCTGCTTTTTGAAGATGATCGACGTGACGACTCCGGTGATGAGGATGCCGAGGATCAGGCCGAGAACCGTGAGGTTGAACGATTCTCCGAGCCACACTTTGAGCCACTTGGCACCGAGCATTTTCACGCCGACGACGATCAGGACGAGTGACAGTGCAGGTTTCAGATAGCGGAAATTTGCGATCATTCCGGCTAGGGAAAAATACAGCGAGCGCAGGCCGAGGATGGCGAAAACGTTGCTGGTGAAGACGATGAACGGGTCTGCGGTGATCGAGAAAATGGCAGGAATGGAATCCACCGCGAAGATGAGGTCGGTGATCTCGATGAGAATCAACGCGATGGCCAAAGGCGTCAGCATCCATTTCCCGACGGTGGTGGCATCGACAGCGGCATCTGGCACCACAGGTAAGCCGGGTTCGGCAGCCTCGCGCGAGGCTTCGCTGCCCGCTTTTACGATGAAGTATTGTCCGTGGTAGTTGTTCGTGATCGGGACATGGCGACGCAACCAGCGGATGACGACGTTGTTTTCTGGGTGTTGCGCTTCCTCATTTTCTTTCATCAAGAGCATCTTCAGCCCGGTGAGAAGCAGGAAGCCGCCGAAGATGTAGAGAATCCAGTGGAACTTGTGAACCAAGGCGGAACCCAGCCCAATCATCACCCCGCGCATGACTAAGGCTCCGAGGATTCCCCAAAACAAAACGCGGTGCTGATAGATCGGCGGGACGGCAAGCGCACCGATGATCATCGCCATCACGAAAATGTTATCCATGCTCAACGACTGCTCGACGATGAAGCCGGTGAGATACTTGGTGGCAGCGAGTTTTCCGTTGTTCACGATGCCGTCCACCGCATCCACTTGAGTCCCTAGCCCGAACCAAAGTCCCTCGTAGGCGAAGTAAACGACGACTGAAAACCCAACCCCCAGAGTGATCCATGCGGCGGACCAGCCGAGTGATTCTTTGAAGCTCACCACATGGGATTTCCGATGAAAAACCCCCAAATCCAGCGCGAGAAGAAACAGAACGAAACCAACGAAGATAATCCAGTGCCAAGGCATTTCGGACTGTGCTGGCCAACGATCCCGCCTGCCAAGCGCAATTTTAGCCGTTCACGAATATCGATTGAACGACGGTGGCCGCAGGAAGCCGATGAGCGCTTGCCCTGATTTTTTCGCGAACTCGACGGCCAGCGAACTCGGCGCAGAAATCGCTGCCACTGCCGGAATTCGCGCCGCCAGAGACTTTTGCATGATCTCGAACGACAGCCGACCGGAGACGAGGAGAAAGGTTTCTCGCAGATCCATTTCACGCAGCAGCGCATGGCCGATCACTTTATCCACCGCATTGTGGCGGCCAATGTCCTCGCGGGAAATCAGTAGCTCGCCAGATGCGGAGAACACCCCCGCCGCGTGCAATCCCCCCGTGGACTCGAAGGTTTCCTGCGCGGCCCGCAGCTTGTCTGGAGCGGATAGAAACGCAGCGTCGGAAATTTCGATGCGTCGTTCGAGCGGCGGGAAATTCATGAAAATTGCCTCCAAAGTCGCCTTGCCGCACAGCCCGCATGACGAGCCAGTGAAAAGATGCCGCGTCAGCCGCCCGAGATCCACTTCCACCCCATCTCGCAGAAACACCAGCACCCGATTCTCCTCCGCGCGTGGCTCGATTTTCCTCAACTCTCCGACCTGTGAGACGATCCCCTCCGTCACCAGAAATCCCGCCGCCAGCTCCTCATCGTGACCTGGCGTTCGCATCACCACCGCCACCGGATGCCCATCGAGCCGGATTTCTAATGGCTCCTCCACTGCCACATGATCGCGAGTTTCCACCAAGCCGTCGGGCCGATGATGGATCAAGGAAATGGATTGAGACGCGGCCATGGGGTGAGTTTGTCAGCTCGGAGTCTGAGATCAAGGCACGGTAAGTCGGGTGATGGAAATCCGCACATCGGCGCGCGGTATTGGCGCGAAGGATTTCTTGAGTTTTCTACTACCTAGAAATCGCGGGCGTCTAGCTTTTCAAAATCCTTATTTTGACATGCCTCACATCATGCGGTTAGCTGCCGGGTTGCGTGAAACAATCGCGCCTTAATCAATCAACACCATGAAAACCAAACTACTGATTCCTGCACTTGCGCTGCCACTGTTATTTGTCGCCTGTGAAGCAAAAAAAACCGCCACTGAAAAAATGAGTGCCGGAGCGGAAAAAGTTTCCGAAGGCGTCAAAGAGATGGCCACCGCCGCCGGCGAAAAAGGCGAGAAAGCCGTGGAAGAAACCAAAGCCGCGATGGATCGTGCTGGTGAGAAAACCAAGGAAGCCGTCGCCGCCGGTAAGGAAAAAATGGATGCTGCCACCGCCGAGGCCAAAGCCAAGGTCGCTGGTGCGTTGGACGCCACTCAGGAAGCCGCCGCCAAGGCCGCTGAAGACGCCGCGAAAGCCGCTGAAGAAGCAAAGGCAAAGCTCAAAGAAGTCGTCGCACCCGAGTAATTCGGCCATTCTTGAGAGCCTCCAAGCTCGTTATCAAAAACCGATTTTCCTCACGGGAAGTCGGTTTTTTCACGCAATCGGCAAGGGAAGATTTTTCACCCGAATGTCGGCTCCTCCGCGTTCGCTTCAAACCACCAAATCCCCTCCCCCATTTTGCAACCTTGCCACGCTCCAACGGCATCGCCATTTTCCCGCGCATGTCACGCACCCACCGCATCACCATCCTCGCCGGCGACGGCATCGGCCCCGAGGTCATGGCCGAATCCCTCCGCTTGCTAGACGCCGTTGAGGCCAAGTTCGGATTCACCGTTACCCGCAGCGAACACCTCGTCGGTGGAGCTGCCATCGACGCCACGGGCCATCCGCTCCCACCAGAAACCGTTGCCGCCAGCGAGGCCGCAGACGCCATTCTCTTCGGCTCCGTCGGCGGGCCGAAATGGGAAAACCTGCCGCCGGACATCCAGCCCGAGCGCGGCGCACTCCTTCCACTGCGCAAACATTTCGGCCTTTTCGCTAACCTCCGCCCCGGTGTTTGCCTGCCTGCTCTCACTCACGCATCACCCGTCAAACAAGAACTCATCGCCGATGGCTTCGATGTCCTCTGCGTGCGCGAACTCACTGGTGGGATCTATTTCGGCACGCCGAAAGGCCGCGAGGAACGCGATGGCGAGCCTGTCGCCTTCGACACGATGGTTTATCAAAAAAGCGAAATCCAACGCATCGCCCGAGTCGCATTTACCGCGGCCATGGGCAGGAAAAAACAACTGCTCTCTGTGGACAAAGCCAACGTCCTCGCCTCCTCCGTCCTCTGGCGCGAGACCGTCATCGAGATTTCCAAAGAATTTCCCGAAGTCCAACTCGCCCACATGTATGTCGATAACGCCGCCATGCAGCTCATCAAACGCCCCGGCTCGTTCGATGTGCTCGTCACGGAAAATCTCTTTGGCGATATTCTGTCCGACGAGATGGCGATGATTTCCGGCTCACTCGGGATGCTGCCGTCCGCCTCGTTAGGAAAACAACGCGAGGACGGTCTTTATTTTGGCCTCTACGAACCGTCTGGCGGCTCCGCTCCCGACATCGCTGGCCAAGGCATCGCCAACCCCATCGCCCAGATCCTCTCGCTCGCCATGCTGCTGCGTTTCTCCCTCGGAGAAATCCCAGCCGCAGACGCCATCGAAGCTGCTGTCGCGAAAACCATCGCCGACGGCTTCCGCACGGGCGACATCGCCACCAGCCAACCCGGCGAAACCAAAGTCGGCACCGTCGGCATGGGCGATGCCGTGCTTGCGCGACTTTAATCCACTCAAAATCTACCCCATGTCTTCCCGCTTGATCCCTCACGTCTTGCTCACGATGGCGATGTTTGCTACTGCGAGAAACAGTCTCGCTCAGTCCCAAGCTCGTTACGACATCTGCGTTTACGGCGGCACATCCGCTGGCGTGATCGCTGCCGTCCAAGCGAAGAAAATGGGTTCATCCGTCATCCTCGTTTCACCCACCAACCAGCTCGGCGGCCTTACCAGCGGCGGCTTAGGCTACACGGACATGGGAAATGAACGCACCGTCGGCGGACTGAGCCGGGACTATTTTCATCGGGTCTGGAAACACTATCATCTACCTTCCTCGTGGAAATTTCAGCCAAGAGAGTCGTTCAAAAGCTCCGGCCAAAGCGGTCCCGCATTCAACGAAAAGTTAGAAGTCGCCACGGTCTTTGAGCCACACGTCGCGGAACAGATTTTCGACCAAGTCCTAGCTGAGTCAGGCGTGGAGCTACTTCACGGGCGTCTGGATTTATCCGCCAAGGTCAAAAAATCAGCGAACGCTCTGTCTGCCATCCGTTTGGAAAATGGCAAAGAAATCCTAGCGAGTGTGTTCATTGATGCGACTTATGAGGGCGATCTCATGGCGAAGTCTGGCGTCACCTACACCATCGGGCGTGAAGCCAATCAACAATACGGCGAGACCGCAAATGGCATCCAAGTCGGGCTGAAAGGCAACCAACTCCCCAAAGGAATCGACCCTTACGTGCGGAAAGGCGAGCCAACGAGTGGCTTGCTGCCGCGCGTGAATCCCAGCGCAGGCGGCAACAACGGCGATGGCGACAAGCGCATCCAAGCCTATTGCTACCGCATGTGCCTCACCGATGTCACCGAGAACCGAGTCGCCATCGAAAAACCTAACAACTACCGCGAGCAAGACTACGAAATCCTCTTTCGCGCCATCGAGGCCGGGCAAAAGAATCGCTTCTTCAAGTTCAGCGCACTCCCGAACCGCAAGACTGATTCAAACAACGAAACCGGAATTTCCACCGACTACATCGGGATGAATTACGATTACCCCGAGGCAGACTACGCGACCCGCAGCCGAATCGAGGAAGCGCATAAAAACTGGCAGCTCGGCCTGATATGGACGCTTCAAAACCACCCGCGCGTCCCGGAAGCCATGCAGAAAATTTACACTCCGTGGGGGCTACCGAGAGACGAATTCACCGACAACGGCCACTGGTCGCCACAGCTTTACATCCGAGAAGCACGCCGCATGGTGAACGATCACGTCATCACGGAAAACCATATTTCCAAGCGCACCACCGACCAATCCGTCGGCATGGGTTGCTACACGATGGACTCTCACAACACCCAATATCACGTCACCGCAGACGGCTTCGTCGCGGCGGAGGGCGATGTTCAAAAAAAGATCAAAGGCCCATACGAGATCGACTACCGCGCACTTACTCCCAGAGAAAGCGAATGCTCTAACTTGATCGTGCCAGTATGTCTCGCCGCCTCACACATCGCCTACGGCTCCATTCGGATGGAGTCCGTTTTTATGATTCTCGGCCAAAGCACTGGAACCGCCGCAGCCCTCGCCGTGAGTGATAAAACCAGCGTCCAGCAAGTTTCCTATCCGAAATTACGCCAACGCCTTGAGCAAGACGGGCAAGTTTTAAAAATGCCTGGCACTCAAAATTGAAGCCACCCAGTCGGCTCATGTTGCGTGGCACACTCCAAACCCACATGTCCGTGACCCAGCTCACCCAGACAACCACGCAAGCGAGTTAGAATCATCTCCGGCGTATTGCAGTCCGAGCTCAGATGCCCTAACACCACATTCACCAATGCCGGATGCGCGATCTCGCGGACCAACTCCACGACCTGACTATTCGACAAATGCCCATGCCGCGAGCTGATCCGCTGCTTGATCGACCACGGGCGTTTCGTATCAGACTCCAACAGCTCTTCGTCGTAGTTTGCCTCCACGAAGATACCAACCAACCCACGCAAGCGCTCCGTCATGCTGCGCGTCACAAACCCAGCATCTGACAGGAATCCGAACCTCCGCGATGCGTCACCCACGACGAAGCCGACCGGGTCCACCGCATCATGTTGGATCGAAAATGACTCCACCTCCATCCCGCCAAGCGCGAACTTTTCCCCCGCCTCGAAGCATTTCCATGACCCGCCTTCGATTCCGGTTTCCCGGACCACTCTCGCCGTCGCCTGAGTGGTGAACACCGGCGTCGGGTTCTGTTTGAGAAAAATTTTCAAGCCGCGCACATGATCGCCGTGCTCATGGGTGAGTAAAATGCCGTCTAACGAAGCAGGATCGACGCCTACCTGCTGAAGCCGCTGCGTCAGTTGTTTCGCGCTCAATCCCGCATCGATCATCAGCCGCTGGCCGCCGCACTCGACCACCGCCGCATTTCCTCCACTACCACTTCCGAGCACCACAAATCGCATCACGCGGCGAGGATGCTAGCTGCTCACGACCGAAGCAAGAACCGCGTAACGCTGAGTCTCCCACCTCAGAAAAAAAAGAAAACCGCTGTGCCGTCCTTGGCGCTGTGAGCCACGTTCCGTAAACTCTATAAGTGGGGTCGTCCGTTGGATTTCCGTCTTCCTGAGAAGGCATGACATGGTCCATCGGATGATGACCCCGGTTCAATCATATCGGTTCGGGCCAGCTACCAAAATAGTCGTACACAGCAGTCGGCATCAAAGTAGCCACCCGCTATTTCCCCGCAACCGAAAACATCAAAAAGAATCTGCTTCACAAATCCTCTATCATCCCAGCCGCAATCGCTCATCCACAGAACCGCCCGAAACAACGCCACAAGCCACTTGCTGCCATGGCGGCACTCACTTACCACTTTGCCCGTCCCCAATCCTAACAAATCTGCGTGCCATGTCACTTGTCCGACTCTTACCCGTTTTCACCGCTCTGCTTGTTGTCTCCTGCGCTACCCATCTAGCACCGGAAGATCAGGCGATTGTCGAGCTTCGCGGCAACACCCTCAAAGACGCCAGTGCCCTGATGAAGCGCGCAAAGAAAATGGACACTGACACAGAAATTTCCGCCGTCTATCAACTCCGCGCGGCGGAAATCGCGTGGAGTCAGCTCGATACCAACGGCGGCTCCATTTCAGATGTGAAAAATCTCGGCGAGCCTCAAAAGCAAGCGCTCAGAATCATCGCGAAAGCCACCGAAGGCGTCGCGCCTCACTTCGTCGCAGAGAATTACCAGCCTGAGAAAACCTTCAGCTACGCCGGGATCAGCTACCGCGTCTCCGCAGGCATCGACTACAAAGCTGGCGTCTATCCGCTGGCGCGACTCGAATTCATCAAGCCTGCCCGCGAGGTAAAACACGAGCTTTGCACCAACTGGCACCTCGAAGACGGCGTGGGAGTGCCGTGCGCCCCGAAATGGAAACGTCCGACAGATCCGAAAATGCAACGATTCGTCACCACTCGGGGCTACCTGCAGCCGATCACCGCCCTGATGAATTTCAACAGCCCCGCGAAAGCTGGCGAACCGCGCAAGCTCTCCATCACTGGCTACGATCCCACCTACCTCTCGCGGGTGAAACTGGGAGCCACCGATTACCCGCTGGCGGCGGATTTCACCGCTCCCATCGTCGCCCAGACCAACGACATCCATGAGTTTAAAATCGCCCTAACTGGCCTCATCAAGCCCGGTGGTATCGACTCGCGGCTGATCCTCATGGAGCCTTACGACAAAGATCGCATCCCCGTCCTGCTCGTTCACGGACTAAACTCCCACCCGCGCATGTGGCGGAATGTCATCAACGACCTCCGCGCCGATCCCAAGCTGCGCGGACGCTATCAGTTCATGCTATTTTACTATCCCACTGGCTGGCCGATTTCTTACTCATCCATGCGCCTGCGCGAAGAACTCGCTGCATTTCACAGCCTCGTCGGCACGCCGAAGAAAATGGTCGTCATCGGCCACAGCATGGGCGGCTTGCTGTCGCGGATGCAGGTCATCGATCCAGAGCGAGAAATCTGGAACAAACAGTTAGGTGAAAATGCTCAGGAAACTGACGCCCGCCTCAAGAGCAATAGCCTCCCAAAGCGGATGTTGCTGTTTTCCGCAAATCCTCGGATCGGTCGTCAAATCTACATCTGCACCCCACACCGCGGCAGTGGTCTGGCAGATCTCTCACTCACCTCATGGTTCATTAAACTCGTCTCCCTTCCCGCCACCATCACCGGCGCATTGATCGATCTTCCGACGAACCTGATAGACCATGGCAAGCTCACCAGCGTCGGCGGACTTTCCCCTTCGAATCCCCTCTACAAAGCCCTCGATGAAATTCCCATCCTCGTCCCCCACCACAGCATCATGGGGGATCGCGGGCATGGCGACGGTGCGTCTAGCAGCGACGGCGTTGTCCCCTATTGGAGTTCCCATCTTAAGAGCGCGGACTCCGAAGTCATCGTCCCCGATAATCACGGTGCCTTCAACCATCCGCAGGCGATTGATGAAATGCGCCGCATCCTGTTGCTCAACGCCGGGATGAAAAACTGAGCGCGAAACCACGATTCAGATGCCGCATTTTCATCCGAGTTTACCCGCGTCCATCCGTGGTTCGAATTCTTCCAATCCCGCGTGAAGAAACCTTGGCCCACAGAATTTTCCCCAAAGGTTGACGCCTCGCATTCCCCATGCACAATCCCGCCGCCGGGCGGAAAAGCCGCATCGGTATTCTGAAAATACTGTCATGCCTACTACTATTGCCATCAACGGATTCGGCCGCATCGGTCGCCTCGTTTTCCGCGCCCTTGTCGAACAAGGCCACCTCGGAACCACCTTTAACGTCGTCGCCGTCGGGGACATCGTTCCAGCCGACAACCTCGCTTACCTGCTGAAATACGACTCCACGCAGGGCCGCTTCGCCGGCACCGTTTCCTCCAAGAAATCTTCCCCAGAGCTGGAAGAAGACGACATCATCGTCGTCAACGGCCACGAAATCAAAGTCGTCAGCGCCCGCAGCCCGGAAGGTCTTCCATGGAAAGAACTCGGCGTGGATGTCGTCATCGAGTCCACCGGACTTTTCACCGAGGCCGAAAAAGCCAAGGGCCACATCACCGCTGGTTGTAAGAAAGTCATCATTTCCGCTCCTGCAAAAGGCGAAGACGCCACCTTCGTCGTCGGCGTGAACGATGAGCTTTACGATCCCGCGAAGCATCACATCATTTCTAACGCAAGCTGCACCACCAACTGCTTGGCACCCATCGTCCACGTCTTGCTCAAAGAAGGTTTCGGCATCGCCGAGGGTCTGATGACCACCATCCATTCCTACACCGCGACTCAAAAAACCGTCGATGGTCCATCCAAGAAAGATTGGAAAGGTGGCCGTTCCGCCGCCATCAACATCATCCCTTCCACCACCGGCGCGGCGAAGGCAGTTGCCCTCGTTTGCCCAGAAGTGGCAGGGAAACTCACCGGCATGGCCTTCCGCGTGCCGACTCCTACCGTCTCCGCTGTGGACCTCACAGTGAAGACCGTGAAGGAAACTTCGCTGAAGGAAATCAAAGCCGCGCTCAAAAACGCATCCGAGACCTACCTCAAAGGCATCCTCGCCTACACCGAAGACGAAGTCGTTTCCACTGACTTCATCCACGACAAACACTCGTCCATCTTCGACGCAGGCTCGTCCATCGAACTGAACTCCACCTTCTTCAAGCTGGTGAGCTGGTATGATAACGAGTGGGGCTACTCCAACCGCGTCATCGACCTCCTCACCGACGTGGTGAAAAAAGGAATCTGATCCCTGATTTCAAAAATCTACCCAAAGACGGCGGTCCGCGAGGGCCGTCGTTTTTTGTGAGTTCGTAGTCTGTAGCAGGGACAACCTGTCCCTGCATCTGTCCGCGAAGCCCGTCGTTTTTATGAGTTCGTAGTTCAGCCCTTCAAGGCATCAAAACCCAAGGAAGGGCGGACTCCAATCCGCCCCAGCCCATGAAAAGCCAAAGAACAGAGGATCACCGCTACCCTTTGGCCCTTCATGGGCATCGGCGATTCGGAGATCGCCGCTCCTTGATCGCAGTCACCACGACTCCATTCTGCCATGAAAGCCAGTCGGCGCGCGCTGAAGACACCCTAAAGGGTTAAACTACATGCAAAAATCACCCGCTTTGCTACTCTACCTCCACATCCCGTTCTGCCACCGCATCTGCCCGTATTGCTCATTCTACAAGCACACTCCGGGTTCCACACCCATCGGAAATTTCGTCGATGCACTGGCGGTGGAAATCAAATCCCGGCTAACCGAAAAGCCACGCACCATCTATCTCGGCGGCGGCACGCCCAGTATGCTCTCGCCCGGCCACCTCACCAAGCTCTTCGCCGCGCTGCACGATCAAGTCGATTTCTCAAACCTCGATGAAGTCACCATGGAGGCCAATCCAGCGACCTTTGACGCCGCGAAAGCCCGCCTATTTCGCGATCTCGGCGTGACCCGAATTTCCCTCGGCATCCAGTCCTTTACACCTCATGTGCTAGAAATTCTCGGACGCGAGCATTCCGTCGCGCAAGCCAGCGAAGCCGTCGGCATCCTCCGCGAAGCAGGAATTCCATCGATCAATATCGATCTCATGTTCTCCATCCCCGGCCAGTCCAAAGCCGATTGGCAAAAAACGCTCGACCACGCCGTCACCCTGAAACCTGACCACATTTCCGCCTACAATCTCACCTACGAAGAAGACACCGCGTTCTTTGAATCCCTGCGTCGTGGCGAAATGCGCGAGAGCGAAGACCACGATGCCGAGCATTTCCAACTCGCCGACGAAATCCTAACCGCCGCTGGATTCGATCATTACGAAACCTCGAACTACGCCCAGCCCAGCCACCATTCCTCGCATAACCAAGGCTACTGGCGCGGCGAAGACTACCTCGGCCTCGGCCCATCCGCCGTCTCTACACTCAACGCCATCCGCTGGAAAAACGTCCCGGATACCGCCCGCTACGTCGCCCAAATCCAAGCCATCGGCCACGCCCTTTGCGAATCAGAAACTCTCGATGCAGAAGCACGCCGCTTAGAAAAAATCGCCCTTGGCCTGCGGACGAAAGACGGCATTTCCCTCGATCTCCTCAGCCCGGACGCCCAAGCACGAGCCAGCCATCTCGCCACCGAAGGACTCGCCCGCATCGACAAAAATCGCCTCACCCTCATCCACCATGGCCGCGCCTTGGTCGATCCCATCGCCGCAGAGTTGATCTAAGGCTTCACTCTGCTAGATCTTCATTGAAGTAGATCTTGATGAATTTCATCTTCCGTCCTTCATCAAATCCGTGTTCCAAAACTTGATCTGGCTTTTCGGCGAGGGCGGGCTTGAGGCGGATTTCCACTCCGGTATCGAGCTTCATCGAGGTGCGAATTTTCTTCTTAGCCTTGGTCACGTCTTTCTTGGAAATCTCAAATGAGTCGTCGAGTTTATGTCCCTGCTCTTGCTCGATCTTGCTGCGGTGTTCGGCGAATTTCGCTTTAGCTTCCGGGGTTTTCAGCACCTCGTCCTCGAACTCGCTGAGGCTGAATTTTTCCTTTTCCTCGAAGTAAGTGATGGCATCCCGCGCGGCGTTCGCGCTATCCCACGGCGGAGTGTCGTCTGCGGCAGAAGGCTTTTCCTTCGTTTCTTTTTCCATGAAGGCGACCGCCATGTTCGCATACTTGTTAGTCAGAAATGGACTGTCGGTGATGGGAACCACTCCGAGGAAATCTCGCACCCAGAAACGCGAGTCGCTGCCGGTGCGATCAAAGGTGAAAACGTAATAACCCTTGGTCGCGAGGTGATTCAGAATCAGACAGCCTTTGTCAATTTTCTCAGGATTGATCCCTTGCTCGGTATGGAGTTCGAGGTCGCCGTCGCGGGTGGAAATACTGAGAAATGGGACGACGCTCTCTGACTTGAGAATGCAGAGTCCTTGGATCAGTTGACCATCAATGTCGATGTCTCGGATGAGAGAAATACAAAGATCGCCTGACTTGATGTTCGGGTGATTCGACTTGGCGTAGAGGCGTTTCGCGATCTCGCAGCCCTTTTCCAACAACCCATCATCCGCCGCGAAAATCGCCGCCGCGTAAGCATTCATTTCATGCTGATCGAGCGACGAATGATGACTGAAACGATGCGCCGTGAGGTTTTTAAACGGCTTCAAAAAAATGGCAGCCAACGTTTCCTGATCGCCCTCCTGAACTTTGAAAACCTCCTTGGACGTCTGCAACGGCTCGTCACGTTGCGGATGGCCGACCTTGGCGAGAACGAGGTCGCTAGCAGTGGCGGAAGTGAAACGAATTTTGGTAGACATGGGGCCGCAAACTAGGTGGGTCGTGGGATTTTGGAACTCCGAAATGCCTGAAAAATATGGACTGGCTTCCATACAGTCTCTTCCTGAACTGAACAATTCAAGGTGCTCGTCTTGCAGTGCTTCCTCGGTCTCACGAATTCCGACCTCGTTCCCGACTGCCAGACGATCGCCGATTTCTGCGAAGTGCTCATCGCCACCAAGATCTTCGAGAGCTTGCTTGAAGTTTTCCTAACGCATTTACAAAATGAACACGGAGGATCACACAACTCAGTAACCGCCTGCGGGAGTGCCCATAAAAGTTTTCTCGCAGTTCTAAAACATCGAGGCATCCACCCGACAGACCGAATCTTGACGGCAGGGAGAAACTGGAGACGCTGCTCGCCCCGTAGGTAATCACAGGGAGTTTCATGCCGAGGCAGGTTCGAATCTCAGTAACTAGCACAGACCGTAAAAAATATTTCATGATTCCAGCACCATCCTGTGCCGCATTGCGCGGACGAAATTTTGATAGAATCCGTCGCAGCGGGATCGGGTTGTTGCTTGCGGTTTCCGTGCTGTTGATCGCTGTGCTACTACCGTCGTGCGGGCTGTTGAGGCTGGGGATGATCAAACTGCGTTTTGGTTGCCTGCCTGAGGGCACTCGCATCGATACGGCGGATGGCTCGGTGCGGATCGAGGATCTCAAAGCAGGCGATTGGGTGACGGGATTCACGGGGAGTCCGGTGCGTATTTCCCAGATCCATCAGTATCGGGAAGACGAGCTGACGAGCAGGTATTTGACGCTACGCTTCGACAACGGCGCGGTGGTGAGTGCCTCGGCAAAGCATCGGATCGACGGAGTGCCTGCCGCGAACTTGGAGGTCGGCGATGCTTGTGGCTCGCAAGTCGTTACCCGCATCGAGCCGCGCACTGGCGTCACCCGCAGTTTTGATTTACTCACTGAGGATGCTGGCTATCGCATCGGCGGCATCCCGGTGAACAGCATGATCGAGGAAATGCTGGCGCGGTGACGAACGTCTTTTTTGCTCCTAAACGGGGCAGATAAATAGGTTGTGCTGTTGCTCATCACTTCTCACTTTCGCGCAGATTTTAGGTGATCTTTTCAAATCAATTCACAAATTCATGTTAGAACGCATCCTCGCCAAGCGCATTGTTCCAGTCGTTGTTTTGGATAAAGCCGAATCCGCCGAGCCACTCGCCGAGGCATTGCTGGCGGGTGGTCTGGACATCATGGAAATCACCTTCCGCACGGCGGCGGCTGAGGAGTCGATCAAGCGCATCGCGAATCGGTTTCCTGAAATTCTGCTAGGAGCGGGAACATTGCTGGCGGCGGAGCAAGTGAAACGTGCTTACGATGCAGGTGCTGTGTTTGGACTCGCTCCGGGCTTGAATCCTCTCACTTGCGCCTCAGCTAACGAGATCGGGCTAGAATTTTCACCCGGCGTGATGACGCCCAGCGATGTGGAATTGGCACTCTCACTGGGCTGCAAACTCCTAAAATTTTTCCCCGCAGAAGTCGCGGGCGGAGTGGATATGCTCAAAGCACTGGCCGGACCTTACGGCCACACAGGCGTGAAATTCATCCCCACAGGCGGCGTGTCATCGGGAAATCTAACGAGCTATCTTAAGCTGCCCATCGTCGCAGCCATCGGTGGCTCGTGGATGGTGGACAAGCAGCTCATCAATGATGGCAAGTGGTCCGAGATCACGCGCATCACGCGTGAGGCATTAGCCGCAGCGGCGGCTGTGCGTTAGGAACCGCGCATGATTGCTGATGCGATCCGAGCATCAAATGTATTTCATAAACGCCGTGTAAACCTCTGATGGGATGTCGAGCAGGCTGTAATCTTTGGAGGCGACAAACAGCAGACTTTGTTTCCCTTTGCCGAGAAGCTCATTATCCGAGCCGAAAATCTGGTGCTCTAGCGTGCAGAATTTCCGGTTAAAATCTGCCACCTTGATCTTCACCGTGATGGTGTCGAACTCGCGCGCCTCGCGGACGAACTTGTGCTCGAAGGAGCGCGTGAGGATGAAAAACTTGGTGGTCTTCAGGTCGAAGTCCGGCATCGCGACGTTGAAGAATAGCTCACGAGTTTTCCCAACAAACAGAGCGTACATTCCGAAATAGACATTACCCACCGAGTTGGTGTCCTGATAGGTGGCGATCATCGAATAGACGAACCATTTGTCCTCGAAATGCCCGCCGAGCGCGTGGTGATCTTGTGGCGCGGTAACGCCGGAATTCGTGACGACAGCCGCCGTCTTGGTGATGGCCTTGATCGCCGGAATTTCCGAAGCCGCCTCCATGACTTCACCCGCTTTTTCCGTCACGACTCGCAGCAAGTCTGCATTGAAAACCAGCCACGCCACATAGGCTAATGGCAAAATAGAACCCAACCACATCAATGCCGTGTGGCTGCTCATGTAGCCGAATGAAAAGATCACCAGCGAGATGCTAGACATCATAAACATTCGGATCTGCGGCAGCGGTTGCTGAGAGTTCGGCACGTAACAGCGAGCAATCGCGAGAGCCGCGTAGCCAACGAAAAACGAGGCGTAAAACACCATGAAATACTCCAGTTGTAGTTTCGCCAAAATACCGATGAGCGTAATCACTCCGACGACCAAAAACGTCGGCACCGGCGAGCCGAGGATTTGTTTCGGGATCAGGGAAATGAGCATGTTGTCGCTCTTTTCCACGTTCTTGCTGAGGAACCATTTGAGGGCGACGTAGCCGCTATCGAGCGTCGTCAGAGCACAGATCGCGAGGAAACCAAAGTAAGCCGTGCGCATCAGTCCGTCGGCACCGGGATGATTCTGGAAGTAGAGCGTGACGAGGTCGTGAGCGTATTTGAATTTATCCAAGCCAGCGGTTGGAACGATATTTCCACCATCCACTCGCATCACCCACATCGCGAGGCAGCCGTGGAACAGCAGCATGAGAAAGAAGATCACACCGCCGAAAAAGTAACTCGCGCGAATCGAAGTCTTTTCCCGGTGAATCTGAATTGCCCGTTGCCAATGCTGAAGATCCAGCCACGGTCCGACTAACAGGCCAATCACCAGCGGGATCGCATAACCGAAAAATCGCGCTCCACGCCAATCGTTTTCAAAAGGCGATTTCAACTGAAATGGCTCTGGAGCAAGCGGCTTGAGATTGAAAAGAATCGTCGCCACGCAAATCACCAGCAAGCCGCCGAGCATCGCGTGACTGAGTTTGATTTTCGCGATGCCAAACTCTTCCCCGAACAAGCAGCCCGCCGCGAGAATCACGAAGACGATCAGACAAAGATACATCGCCAGCAACGGTCCCGTCGCGAGCTGCAGCGGCACAAAAAGGTAATTCACCAACGCAAACACCGTCAGCGAGAGGGCGACGATCTGATAGAGGTAAAGGATCAGTCGGAAAGGTTTAGAAAATTTATCAAAGAAGATCGCCAACGACTCCTGCCCACCGCTGTGGCTCTTCGCGACGTTTTGCGTCAGCAGGCCGAAAAGCATCAGCCCCAGCGCGTTCGGGATGGCAAACATCAGCAGGCCTTCGAGACCAAACATGAAGGTCATCTGCACGCTGAAAAACAATCCCAGCCCCCACATCCAAGACAAAGCCACCGAGTTGCCCCAGAGGATAGCGTTCAACCAACGGAAATTCATAAAGTCCGCCAAGGAACTCGCTTCTCTCTCACGGGGCAAGCCAGATTGTGCTCAGTCCAGAAATCCTGTCCATTCCCCTCAGCCATTCTTGTTGAGTGAAATTTCTCCAATTCCCCCTTGCCAACCCGATAGATTTTTCAGCAGTGTGTTTTTGCCGTTCGTAACGGCGTCTATTCAAATTTCCTAAATCACACACATCTGCTTTTGCGACCAAACAAAAGCTACTGGGCTGCCCACAAAACCGCAAATTTACGCTGCCCAAAAAAAGACAGAGCTGTCGTGCCAATCGGCGCGGCTTGGCGCGTCTTTTTTGGGGGCGCATTGCGGTGCCTGAAGTTGGGGCGCGATCAAGTCGCGCTCTTTGTTTTCAGTAGCCCGGTTCAAAACCTCTCCATCCCATGAAAACAAAACACCTCGC
>JANOQR010000029.1:0-23184 GCA_031414935.1 Luteolibacter sp. | reverse complement strand
AGCTCAGTTAGGAAATCAAGTTTCGCGGAATCCACCACGTCATTCGAGTAATCTTCCGGCAGGAGCGCTGGGTGGCAGCAGATTTGGCGGAGCTTGAGCAGCGCGTCGAGGAAGACGATTTGCGATTGCTCGATGCCGCGTGCGGCGATGGCTTCACGTACGCGCTTGTTCATCGTGGCGCGCACGGTTTCGTAGAGATCTTTCTGCCCGGTATTGAGCTCGATGAGGTGAACAAGCTCAGTTTTCGGCGGCAGTTCCTTGGCGACTTGGTCTTTGGTCCGGCGCAGGATCAAGGGCGCGACGCGGGTTTTTAAAACGGCATTTCGTTCGAGGTCGCCGTCTTTTTCGATGGGTGTGCGGAAGCGTTTGTTGAATGCGTCTTCGCTGCCGAGGAAACCGGGAACGAGGAAATTCATGAGGCTCCAGAGTTCGCCGAGGTGGTTCTCGATGGGTGTGCCCGATAGGCAAAGTCGGTTCCGTGCGTCTAACTTGCAAGCTGCCTGCGCCATCTTGGAGCGCGGGTTTTTGATGTATTGCGCCTCATCCAGCACGACGAGGTGGAACGGCACGGCGGCGAGTTTGTCGATGTCGCGCTGGAGCAGTGCGAAGGAAGTTAGGACGATGTCCGCGTGGGGAATGGAGCGGTAATATTTCTTCCGATCCGGTCCATTGAGCACGAGCACTCGCAAACTGGGCGTAAATTTCAGCACTTCCGCCCGCCAGTTAGGAACGACGGAGGTAGGCGCGATGACCAGCGTGGGCAGGCCGCGTGAGTGTCCTGATTGTTTCTCGGTGAGAATGTGCGCGAGCGTCTGGAGGGTTTTCCCAAGGCCCATGTCGTCTGCTAGTATTCCATGCAAACCATGCCGGGCGAGGAACTGCATCCAGTGAAATCCCGCGAGCTGATAGTCGCGCAAGGTGGCTTGCAGGCCGCTGGCTGTCGGCACGGGATCGATCCCGGAAAAATCTTTGAGCTTGGAAGCGAGTTCCGCGAGCTGTGGTGGCGTGTCGATGCCCAAACCGCCGAGACTGGCAAGCGATGCTGCATCCAGCGCGTGCAAGCGTGCCTTGTCGGGAAACTTCGGGTCGATCAGCGCGGAGAGGTGATTTAAAATTTTCCGCACGCGCCCGATGGGAAGTTTCAGCGCATCGCCATCGGGCAGCGGCGCGTAGATGTGGCCGTTGTCTGGACGGTCGAGGGTTTCTTCGAGGAAATCATTTTCTAGCAAACCAGCTAAGATGGGCAGCAAGTCGTAGCGTTGGCCGGCGACGTCGAAGCCGACGGACAGGCTGAACCAGCCGCCATCGCGGGCATCCAGCGAGCTTTGCCATCTGTCCGGGTCCGCATCATGCACGCGGTGACCGACGTTGTTTGAGACGCTGACTTGCCAGCCGAGACTTTCTAACTTGCTGACCATTTCTCCGCGGAACTGATGCCAAAAAGCATCAGTCGGCACGCGGGCGGGATCGGGAAACCAGCGGTCTGGTCCTTTGGTCGGGCTTGTATCTCGGGACTTTAAATTGAGCAGAAATTTCCACGCAGAGTTGGATTGGAGCGAGGAGAGCCCGGTATCACGGAGCTGCTGCGTGGCGGCGTTTTCGGCAGCGGCGTCGTGCTTGAGCATCGCAGCTTGGCCGTCGTGAGTGATGGAGCTGGTCCAGTCCGGTGCGCCGGCGCGTAGTGAACTACGGTGTTCGCCGTAGATCACAATCGCCTCGGCGGAGATCCAGAAATCGACATTTGGCTGGCCTAACGACTGGAGCAGCAGTCGCGTCACTTTGTCCACAGGCTCGCGGTTCACTTGCAGCTCGAAGCGTGGCTCGATTCGCAGCCATGGCAGATCGGTGGGAGAGTCCTCAATGATTTCGTGAGCTTGGGGCAAGACTGCGGCCACTGCTCCGGCGATGCTTCTGCCTGCGAGTCTGGATGGGTCACGTTCCTTCGCGGTTTTGATTAGAATTGCTGCCGCGTGATGACAGAAATTTCCGACATCACACGAGCAGAAGGACTCGAACTCCCAGACGCCACCTGACTGCCAGAGATTGACCTCGGTTTCCTCCTTGCCGACGTTTCCGATTAGACTCACCGAGCCCGGTGCGGTTTCTTCGAGCCGCAGCTCTTTCACCTTGCTGACCAGTGGATTCGCGGCGGCGATGATCTCGTCGTCGAAGCGGTCTTTCCAACGAGATGCGCCGAAAAATGATGAAATGTCAGAAGCCTCGATCAATGCCCGGCGAGGTTCGTGCCTCACTCCACCGCGTCAAGTCTGCGGTGTGTTTGGGACAGGGAAACGCTCATTCTTAGGGTTGCGCGGGAAATATCGCGCCCTTAGTCTCGCGGCGAATACAACCTATCTACCCGATGCAAAAACTGTTACTCCCACTCGTTTTCACCGCAGGATTTTCTATGACCGCTCTCGCTGACGAAGCAGAAGTGGCCAAGATGATGGAGGCTGGAAAAACCAGCTACATGACATGCGCGGCCTGCCACGGCATGGACGCGAAAGGTGTCCAGGCCGGTCCTAACAAACTCGCGCCTTCTCTCATCGACTCGAAACTTGCGCTTGGAGACCCATCTATTTTGGCACTTCTCGTGCTCAAGGGCATTCAAAAAGAAGGCACGGAATACATGATGATGATGGCGCCGCTGGGTGCTGCGCTGGATGACGAGAAACTCGCGGCGGTGATGACCTACGTCCGGGGTTCTTTCGGAAACAAAGCTGCCGCTGTCACCAAGGAAGACGCTGCGAAATACCGCGAGCAATGGAAGGACATCACGGCTCCCGTCACCCGAGCTAAATTGGCTGAGCTTTCGGCGAAAAAGTAAGCGAGTGAAATCCAGTGCGGCAGCTCACCACTCTGGTTGCTGCTGGCGGACGGCTTCATAAAGCACGATGGCCACCGCAGTGGATAGATTCAAACTGCGTGTGCCACCGGGAGTCATCGGGATACGCAGTGCATGATCGCCCGCTGCGGTGATGATGTCCTCGGGGAGTCCTTTCGTTTCCCTGCCGAAAACGAGGTAGTCGCCAGCGGAAAATTTTGCCTGCCACGGGGAATTGTTAGCTTTTGTGCTCAGAAACCAGAACTGCGCCTTGGTCTCTGCGCTGGATCGGAGTTCATCAAATGATTTCCAAACGTGCAGCTTCACATCTTTCCAGTAGTCCAGTCCCGTGCGGCGGACGTATTTGTCTTCCAGCGAAAAACCGAGCGGCCCCACCAGATGCAACGAAGATCCCGTCGCCAAAGCAAGACGACCCGCCGCGCCCGCATTGTGTGGGATTTCCGGCTCGATGAGGACGATGTGAAACATAGAATTGCAATCAGACTGACTCCTTACGCCGCGCCAAGGTGATGGACAGTCCGAGGATGCCGACAAAGATCAGGTAACAGCCTAACAGCTCCAGGTAGCCACGGCAGACTTTTGGGATCTCTGGCGAAAACGAGTCACCCAGCGTCGCCTTCCAGAACTTGGCGCTGCCGATCACCCGATTGAAAACGTAGATGATGAGTAGAGCCGCGCCGATGAATCCTGTCCCCGCGTGGTTTCCCAGCGTCGTTATGAAATGACCTGCCACTCGGCGGTGGCGCAGGCCAGTGATGAGCGCGACTAACAACATCAAGCCTACCACCCACGCTTCGGGGAATTTCAGTCCGAGGATGCCAGATAAGAAATCTTCAATTTCCGCGATGAACACCGCCAGCAGGATGATCGCGATGATCCGGCAGACTGGGCGATTGTAGCCAGCGTGGGACGAGGCACCTAACATCACTGCGGCGGATGCGGCAAGTAGCGATGCCTGGAGCAGCTCTACCGTGCTTTGCTCGATGGGCGTCGGCCCGCGATTTGGTAGCCACGCGGGCAGCAGAATGGCGAGCGCGCCGCCGCAGATTAGCAGGCCCCGGACCAGAGTGCGCGACCAGGTGGAGCTGCGATGGGTGTTGAGAGAGACGCCAGACACTACGCGGCGAGCCTAATGAGTCCGCCACCCCATGCAAGGCTGGGGAGAGAAAGTCCTGCGTCGTCGCCAAAACCACAGGGATTTTTCAGGCTTGCGCTCTTCCAGACCCACGCACTGATTGATGGCGAGTGCGTATGCCAGAAGTCCTCAGCTACCTTTGCCCGTTTTGCGAACGCGAAGTCCGCGTGGGAGAGCCGTGTTCGGGTTGCGTGAAAAAGTCGGCTCAGAAAGTCAGCTCTAAGAAGTCACGGGAGCTAGCCCACTCCGCAGATGGGCTGGATTTACCGGATGAAGACTTCGATTATGAAGATTTCTGCCAGCGCGAGTTTGGCAAAAAGCCGCATCAGCGGACGGGTCTCAAGTGGTATTGGTGGCTGCTTGCCGTCGTTCTGCTGGCGGGGATGCTCGCGGGAGTTTTTGCGATTCGTTAGGGTGATGTTGTTGAGCAAAAGCACTTTTCCACCGGCCATCCATTCGCATGGGCGATTCGGAGATCGCCCTTCCTTGCTTGCTGTTCTCTTCACTTGCCCGCTTGAGGAAAAAATGCGCTGCTAGGGACATGGAGAAATTCAGCTACATTCCGAAGACGTGGGATTTACCCGTCGCCATCCGTAAGCGCTTGGGTGATTCCGTGGGTCGGCAACGGTTGATGGACGAGGACGGCCACATGCTGCTGCTGCTGCATCAGGCCCCAAAGGCGGAGGATGACGAGGTGCGCACGGCGGTGGTTTTCTGGAGAAATCCGGCAGGCGAGTGGAAAAGCGCACCCGTCGCCGGTGGCTTGGGCGGGCTGGAAGCGCATCTCGAGTCCTACCGCACTGCGATTCACGCGCTGGACGAGGGCGTCGAGACGGCGAAATCGCCACGGCAGTTTTTCGAAATCATGCGGCGGATGCACCCGCTGCAACGGTCTGCCCGGAATTTATTAGAAGTGATGCAGGCGACTCGCCAAGCACTGCCGGATGATGGCCGCATCATTACTTTGCGGGATCGGGCGGTGGATCTGGAACGCGGCATCGAGCTCGTGGCCGCAGATGCGAAGGCGGGGATGGATTTCACCCTCGCCGAGTCCGCGAACCAACAAGCACTCTCTGCGGAAGTGGCGAACCAAGAGGCTCGGCGGCTGAACCGGCTGGCGGCGTTCTTCTTTCCGCTTGCTACTTTGGTCGCGGTTTTCGGGATGAATCCGCCGGAGCAAGTTTACGGGAAATCCAGTTTTTGGGCGGTCCTAGGTGCGGGAATTTTGTTAGGATTGATCGTCTATACCGTGGTTTCCGTGCGAAACAAACGCGGTGGATCTGAATAAAAATTCCCGTTTGATTTTTCTTTCACTGCCGTCCACAAGCTCGCGGCATGGCGAAAGCGAAGGACGAAAATCGAGTGGTGGTGAAGGTGTTTTTGTATGGAATCCAGCCGCAGATTTGGCGGCGATTTTCCATTTCTGCGGACATCACCTTTGTCGAGTTCAGTGACGCGGTGCTGTCGGTGATGGGCTGGGATAACAAGAGTCCGCATGAGTTTCGCCACGGGAAGGGGAAGCGGCTCGTCGATGTCATCGGGCCAATTGGCTTGGAAGATCAGACGGCGGGCGAGTTCCAAGATGAGGCTGTGCTCACGGTGAAAAATTTCCTCGGCAAGCGTCGGCTGCCGATTCGGATTCTCTATCGCTATGATTTCGCGGATGAGTGGATTCACGAGATTGTCTTCGAGAAATGGGCTGCTGGCGAGGGTGGACCGGAAGTGCTAGCGGGTGAGCGCGCATGTCCGCCAGAGGATTTTGGCGGCACGTTTCAGTACATGCAGGCTTTGCACGGGGAAATCGAGTGGGCGCATCCGGGATACGATCCCGAAGCGTTCGATCCGAAAACGGTCAGCTTCGAGCAAAAAAAGGCGGTGAAGAAACGCAAGTGAACGAACTCAGAGAAATTTAAGAAATCCTTACAAAATCGGCTTGCGGGATCATGGAATTGAGTTAATAAAACTGCCCATGAAAACTATTTTTCTGACTGCTTTATCGGCGGCGGCTGTGCTTCTGAGTTCATGTAACACCATGATAGGCCTGGGTCGAGACATGCGGATGGGCGGCGAAGGACTGGAAAGCTCCGCCAATAAAGTGACCGGCGGAAGCGGCGGCGGTGAAAGCTCCGGCGCACCAGTTTATTGAGTATCCTTCAACTCTAACGGTATTCTTTCGCAAGAATGAGAAGATGCCGTTTCTTAGTTCTGGATGCGATGCTTTGAAGGATGTTCATCCAGAATGGTGTCATGGTGACTCAAACAAGGAGCGGCGACTTGCCTATGGCCATGCGGGATGCGATGCGCGATTCAAAAGGACTCGCTATCGCTCGCGCTGCATTCCGAATCGCCGATACCCATGGAATGCCAGATGGGAGCCTTGGTCCTTTATTCTTTGGCTTATCATGGGCTGGAGCTGATGAGAGCCTGCCCTTCCATGGGTTTCAAATCCCGACAGGCATTGGGCAGTCTCATGCGTGTCCACCTGTGGTTCGAATTCTTCTTATCTCTCGTGTGGAAACCCTAGCCTACTTGGACGCCGTCGGCTCGAAGGGCTTCGTCGTCGGTGTGTGGCTGGCGGGGGTGTAGAAAAATTTCCACAGACAAAAAATCTGCCATTTTCCGAAGTTGAGGCGAAAATGGCCGTTTTCTGGATTCTGGATTCTGGATTCTGGCATCTTTGTCAAAATTCCCGCAATTTTCGGTTGCTCGATCAGGAAAAAATTCCTAGTTTGTCGCCTCAACCCCAATTTTTATGAGCAATTCAAAAATGGACGGTGCACAAGCACTCATCAAGACTCTCGACGATCTCGGCATCGAATACATCTTTGGCTACTCCGGTGGCGCGGCGATCCCGATCTTCGACGCGCTCGAAACAGTGAAAACGAAGATGAAGTTCATCCTCGTCCGCCACGAGCAAGGTGCCGTCCACATGGCAGACGGTTACGCCCGTGCGACTGGACGCCCAGCCGCCGTGCTCGTGACTTCCGGCCCCGGCGCGGGAAATACCGTCACTGGATTGATGACCGCGATGATGGACTCGGTGCCGATGCTGGTGATCACCGGCCAGACGGTGACTTGGATGCTCGGCAAGGACGCTTTCCAAGAAGCAGATATTTTCGGCATCACCATCCCGGTGGTGAAACACAACTACCTCTGCAAAGACACGAACGCCCTCCCGCGTATCGCTCGCGAAGCCTACCACATCGCCACCACCGGACGCCCCGGCCCGGTGCTGATCGACGTGCCGAAGGACATTTCCCAAGGCCCATTTTCTGGCGAAATGAACCCGCCGTTCAATCTCCCCGGCTACGATCCATCCAGCGCCTTCACGATCTGCCCGACGGCCATCAAGCAAGCCGCCGAAATGATCGCGAAGGCCAAACGCCCGGTCATTCTCGCTGGCCAAGGCTGCATGATCGCCCGTGCCGACAAGGAGCTGATGTATCTCGCGGAAACGCTGAATTGCCCGGTGACTTCGACGCTCCTCGGTAAAGGCGTTTTCCCAGAAAATCACCCGCTCTCGCTCGGAATGCTCGGAATGCACGGCACCGCCTACGCGAACAAGGCGATGGTCGAGTGCGACTTGCTCATCAACGTCGGCTCGCGATTCGACGACCGCATCATCGGCCAGCCGAAGAAATTCTGCGCCACCGCCGGCATCATCCACATCGATATCGACCCTGCGGAAATGGGTAAAATGGTCCGTGCTCACGTCGAAATCGTCGGCGATGCCAAAGCCGCACTCACTGAGATCAACGAAAAGATCGGCCCGCTCGACACCACCGATTGGCTCGCCAAACTCGACGGCTACAAGAAAAAATATCCACTCAGCTACAAGAAACAAGGTGGCCTGCGGATGCAGCAAGTCATCGACGAACTCTATCAGCTAACCGAAGGCAAAGCCATCGTCTCCACCGACGTCGGCCAACACCAGATGTGGGCCGCGCAGTTTTATAAAAACCACGAGTCCTACCACTGGCTCTCGTCCGGCGGCGCAGGCACCATGGGCTTCGGCTTCCCCGCCGCCATCGGTGCGCAGCTCGCTTGCCCGGATAAAATGGTCATTTCCATCTCTGGCGACGGCGGATTCCAAATGACCTTGTTCGAACTGGCCACCGCGCAAATCCACAAGCTGCCGATCAAGATCGTCGTCTTAAATAATCACTACCTCGGCATGGTCCGCCAGTGGCAGGAGCTTTTCTACGAAGACCGCACCTCTGGCGTGGACCTCATCGGAAACCCAGACTTCTGCAAACTCGCCGCCGCCTACGGCATCCCATCCGTCCACATCAAGCGCCCCGCAGATGTCACCAAGCAGTTAGAAAAAGCCCTCGCCTACAACGACGGCCCCATCCTCATCCACGCCGAGTGCGTCAAAACCGACAACGTCTTCCCGATGATCCCCGCTGGTGCCGCGCTCGAAGACATGATCACCGAAGCACCGAAAACGAAAATGGCGAAACCTGTGGGTTCTACGTGAGGTAAGTGCCGAGTGATCAGTGAGCAGTGATCAGAAAAATAATAAAAAATGTCAGCATGACCGAAGACGAAGCGATATCTAAGTTTGGACTGCCCGCAGCAGAAGAGCATAGAACTGAAATTCTTTCTCTAATAGAAGCTGAATGGCTTCGAAATCAGGATGAAGAGGGCGATCAAATTCTAATCACATGTTTATGTATTCAATTATTCTCTGTTGGAAACGTTGAAGATTCATTGGTCATCTGGAATCTAAAATCGAGCAATTTTGATCTGGGGTGCAGCATTGATGTTCAACTGCTATGCGGTGCTGGCCTTGAAGTGACCAAGCAGTTTTTAAGCTCGAGCGTTTCGCCACTGGCACCTGATGCACTTAAATACTTGGATAAGTGCGTAACAACTGGAGACTTTATCGATTGGACCCCAGAGATAACTCTCCAGGATTATATCACTTACTATGGTATCGACTCTTGAATCTATGCCGACTGCTCACTGATTACTGATCACTTCCAACTTCTTAAAACATGCCCTCCATCATCACTACCGATACGCCCGTCCCTGCTCCCGCCGTTTCCCGTGGCCCGACTCATACTCTCTCTGTTTTAGTGAGTAACGAGCCCGGCGTGCTGATGCGGATTTGCCAAGTCTTCTCGCGCCGTGGATTCAATATCGACTCGCTCGTCGTCTCAGAAGGCCGCAATACGAACTTCTCGCGCATGACCATCGGCATCTCCGGCGACCCGCAAGGCCTCACGCAGATCATCATGCAAGTCAGCAAACTCATCGACGTGATCCATTGCTCGGAGCACGACGATCAGGACGCCGTCGTCAAAGAAATGATCATGGTGAAATTCCTCGCCAACGAGGTCCAACAAACTCAAGGCCTCCAGATCATCGAGCACTTCGGCGGCAAAACCGTCGATCTCACGCCGAACTCGATGATCGCGCTCATTTCAGGAAATTCCGCCAAGATCGACGCCGCCATCAGCATGTTGTCGCAGTTTGAAATCATCGAGACCGTCCGCACTGGCAAAGTCGTCATGGCCCGCGGCGAGCAGCCGACTTGATCAACACGCCGTGTGTCAGTTCGGTCACGATGCCAGCGTGGCATTTGAGATACGCACCGCCACTTCATCGCCGACGCTGAGTCCGAGTTCATCGAGCTGCTTGCGCGACAGCTCGATGTCGAGGAACTGGCCGTCGCCGCGCTTGACGGTCAGGGTGGCGATGGGTCCGGCGGAAAAAAGATGCTGCACGCGGGCGAGCGAGTCGGTGGCGGGATCGAACTCCGCAGCGAAGAGCACTTCGATTTCATGGGGCCGCAGGTAGGACACTTCGTTCTTGTCATACACTTTGTTCACGTTACCGAGGAACTCGTAAACGAACGGACTTCGCGGGGAATCATAGACCGTTTGCGGATCGCCGACTTGCTCGATGCGGGCGTTGCGCATGACGACGACTTGGTCGGCGAGTTCGAGCGCTTCCTCCTGATCGTGCGTGACGAAGAGCGTGGTGAGGCCGATTTCATCGTGAAACTGCCGCAGCCAGCGGCGCAAGCTCTTGCGGACTTGGGCGTCGAGCGCGCCGAAGGGTTCATCGAGCAGGAGCACCTTGGGTCGGATCGCGAGGGCGCGGGCGAGGGCGACGCGCTGGCGTTGGCCGCCGGAGAGTTCGTGCGGGCGGCGTTTGTCGAGTCCTTCGAGTTTCACCAGCTTGAGCAGCTCGGAAACGCGGTCGCGGATTTCCGCTTTGGCGGGCCGGCGTGAGTGCGGCAATACGCTGAGGCCGAAGGCGATGTTCTCTGCGACGGTCATGTGGCGGAACAAGGCGTAGTGCTGGAAGACAAAGCCGACACCGCGTTTTCCAGCGGGAATCCCGCTCACGTTCTCGCCGTGGAAGGCGATTTTTCCTTCGCCCGGATCGGCGAATTCCAGCCCGGCGACGATCCGCAGCAGGGTGGTTTCCCTGAGCCGGATGGGCCTAGCAGCGCGGTCAGTGAGCCGTCCGGGACTTCCAGTGAAATGTTCTCGAGTGCGGCGTAGCTACCGAACGTCTTGTTGATGGATTTGATGGAGATGGACATGGGGAAGATAAGTTATGGGTGGCCGGATAGATGTTCGACGAGGCTCTTCAAGCCAAGAGTTACGAGCGCGAGCAAGGCGAGCAACGTGGCGCAGGCGAAGGCGGCGCTGAATTGATACTCATTGTAGAGCACCTCGATGTGGAGCGGCAGCGTGTTGGTTTCCCCGCGGATGTGGCCAGAGACGACGGACACCGCGCCGAACTCGCCCATGGCGCGGGCGTTGCAAAGCAGCACGCCGTAGAAAAGCCCCCACTTGATGTTAGGGAGCGTGACCCGCAGGAAAATTTGCCGGCCCCGCGCGCCGAGCGTGACGGCGGCTTCCTCTTGGTCGCTGCCCTGAGATTCCATCAGTGGGATCAACTCTCGCGCGACGAAGGGAAATGTGACGAACACGGTGGCGATGACGATGCCGGGAAACGCGAAGATGATTGTCGGGTCCGCCAGCCATGCGGATAGATCTGCGAACAACCAACCGAGACCGCGCTGCTCCGCCAGCGAGGCGGTGAATTGCGCGGCGGGTGCGAAGGTCTCGGCCATCGCCGCTGATGGGAGCAAGCCTTTCGAGCCGAAGATCATCACCCACACCAATCCGGCGATGACGGGCGAGACGGCGAACGGCAGGTCGATGAGCGCGAGCAGGAAGGCGCGGCCCTTGAAGCGGTATTTCGTGACCAGCCACGCGGCGGAGACTCCGAAGAACGTGTTAAGCGGCACGGAAATGGCGGCGGCCATGAACGTGAGCTTGATGGCGGAGAGTGCTGCTTCCTCGTGCAATGAAGCGAGGAAGACTTCCCAACCCCGCCGCAGTGCTTCTACAAAAACAGCAGCTAACGGAAGTAGCAGGAACAGAGAAAGCACGAGGAGGGCGATCCCGATGAGTAGCGCTCTGACGAACGGAGGCTCGGATGTGGCGGAGTGGTTGGACATGATTTCAGCGGTGCTGCCAGTCGAGTCGGCGTTGCAGGAGGTGGATGAGAAAGAGCAGCGCGAAGGAGACCAGCAGCATCGCGGAGGCGATGACGGCGGCGGCTTCGTATTTGAACTGCTCGAGCTGCGCGACGATGAGCAGCGGCAGGATTTCTGTTTTCATGGGCAGATTTCCCGAGATGAAGATGACGGAACCGTACTCGCCAATGGCGCGGGCGAAGGCAAGGGTGAAGCCGGTGATCAGCGCGGGCACCAGTAGCGGTAGAATCACCCTGCGGAATACAGTCCAACGGTTCGCGCCGAGGGTGGCGGCGGCTTCCTCAATGTCCGCGCCTAGATCCTCCATAACGGGTTGTAGCGTCCTAACTACGAAGGGAAACCCAATAAAGGTGAGGGCGATGAAGACGCCGACCGGGCTGTAAGCTGCGCCACTTGCCGCTAGGTCATCGACTTGTCCACCGAGCCAGCCTGATGGCTGATAGGTGGTCTGGACCCATCTCGCGGCTTGTGAGATGTATTGGCCGATCCAGCCGTTAGGAGCGTAGATCTGCGTCAAGGTGATGCCTGCGACGGCGGTGGGCAGGGCGAAGGGGAGATCCACCATGGCATCCAGCATCCGTTTTCCGGGAAACTGATAGCGCACCAGGACCCACGTCACCAGCAGCCCTAACACCATGCTCACCGTGGCGGCGGCGGCACTTGCGCCGAAGGTGAGTTTGGTGGCGGCAATGACGCGCGGAGTGGTGAGAAGATTCCACCATTCATCGAAGCCAAGCCCCGCCGCCTTGATGAACAAGGCGGCGAGGGGGATGAGGATGACCAGGCTGAGATAGGTGATGGAGAAACCCATCGACAAGCCGAAGCCGGGGATGACGCGTCGTTTGGACATGATAGGTTAGTTAATGGTTGCCGTAAACCTGGTCGAAGGTGCCACCGTCGTCGAAGTGGGTCTTCTGCGCCTTGGTCCAGCCGCCGAAGTCCTTGTCGATGGTGACGAGGTTGATCTTGGGAAAGTTTTTCGACCACTTTGCGAGGGCTTTCGCATCGCGGGGGCGGTAGAAATGCTTGCCTGCGATGTCCTGGGCCTCGGCGCTGTAGAGGTAGGTGAGGTAGGCTTTGGCGAGTTCTTGGGTGCCGTGTTTCTTCGCGTTTTTCTCAACGACCGCGACGGGTGGCTCGGCGAGGATACTGATGGAAGGGATGACGATCTGGGTCTTGCCGGGGAATTCCTTTTCGATCAGATGCGCTTCGTTTTCCCATGAGAGAAAAATATCCCCGATGCCGCGCTGGGCGAAGGTGGTGGTGGAACCACGGGCACCGGTGTCGAGCACCGGCACGTTCTTGAAGAGCGCGCCGATGAATTCCTTCACCTTCGTCTCGTCGCTGCCAAATTTACGTTCGGCGTAGGTCCAGGCGGCGAGGTAGTTCCAGCGCGCGCCGCCCGAGGTCTTGGGGTTGGGGGTGATGACCTTCACGCCGGGTTTGACGAGATCGTCCCAGTCCTTGATGCCCTTCGGATTTCCCTTTCTCACCACGAAGACGATGGTGGAGGTGTAGGGCGAACTGTTATCCGGCAGCTTGGTCTGCCAGTCTTTCGGCAGCAGATTGGCCTGGGTGGCGATGCTGTCAATGTCGCCGGAGAGGGCGAGGGTGACCACATCGGCGCTGAGGCCGTCGATGACGGAGCGAGCCTGCTTGCCGGAGCCGCCGTGGGATTGTTTGACGGTGAGGGTCTTGCCGGTTTGTTGTTTCCACTGCTTGGCAAAGGCAGCGTTGAACTCCTGATAGAATTCCCGGGTGGGATCGTAGGAGACGTTGAGCAGTCCGTCTGCGAATGAAGCGGATGCTAGCAGTGCGGTGAACAGTGGGATGAGTCGGATGGATTTCATGATAGTTTGATGGGGTGATAATTTGATTAGAAGGAAAAGCGGATGCCGGTGAGGAGGGTGACGCCGTCGTAGGAATCGCCCTTTTCGTGATCGAGCCACGCCCACTCGGCACCGGCCATGAGCTTTAGTTTGTCGCCGTGGATGAAGTATTGGGCTCCGCCGTAGAGTGCGTGGTAGGAGTCGCCGAGACCTTTGTTAGTGGCCACCTTGCGCTCGTATCTGGACTGGCCTTGCACGCCGAGCGGGCCTTCACTGTTGGCGTGGGAAAAACGGCCAACGAGCTGGAGCTTCTTGGGAATGATGTCGTAGGTCGGCTGAATGTAGAAGCCGAAGACGTCGCTGTTATTGCCGTCCCCGCCGCTGGCGGAGAAGGCTTCGACTACGAAGCCAGCATTGCCTTCCTTTATCGAAAACGTGGCGGAAATGATATCATCGTATTTTCCTAACACGAGATCACCTGCTTCGCGCTCACTATGCAGCCAGTCGAGGCGGAAATCGGCTTTTTCCAGATTGATGAGGTGTTTGAAATCATAGCCCGCGCCGAGGGAGTAGGAGGTTCCGGCATCGAAATCCCCGAACTCTCCTTCGCCGAATGATCCGGTGCCGCCGGTGTTGTTGGGCGTGTCGTTCGAGTAGATGCCAGCACGCCATGACCAAGCGTCGGTCGTGCCTTCCGCCGTTAGACCCGTGGCGCGGTTGATGCCGAGCTGGTTGAAAATTTGCGAGCGCTCGAAGGTGGGCTGAGTGTTGGTGGACTCCAGCCAATCGTATTGGGCGACGAGCGGCTTGGTTTTTCCGGCGGTGATGTTGAGCCATGAAATGGGCTTCCAGCGGAGGTAGGCATCGACGAGGCCGTCGTAGATGTCTTCGAATCCGTCGTTGCTTTGGAAATCCACGCGGGCTTCGAGTTTTTTATCAAAGAGCTTGGCGTCGAAGCCGAAGCGCGAGCGGCGGTCTTCCCAGTGGCTTTGGCTGCCTTGGTCGGCATCGACGTCCCAATACTGTCCCTGATAGCGGCCGCGGAGTTTGAACTCTTGAAGGATGGGATTCGTGTCTTCCTTGTAGAGGGTGGCGTAACTCCAGAGCTTATCGAAGGCGCTTGGTTCGATGAATTCGGTGGAATTGTCTTGGGCGCGAGAAACCACGGTAAGCCCGGCGAGCAAGGCCAGCGCGGAGGTGCGTGGGAGGCGATAGTTCAAGACGAGGACCGATTTACGGGGCTTTCCGGATTGGTTGCGGATCTTAGTTTGATGCTGTTGTAGTGTTGTTTTCATGGATGTCTGCGGAGCGTCCGCGTCCGGTGTTCCGGTGGGCTTTCGCAGTGGTTATTTTGAGAACCCCCGCAAGTGCGGTGGGCGTGGGAGAGTGGAGGATGCAAAAAAAGAGACCGACGGGAGGCGGAGGATGATCATGCGCGAGCCGCAGCGTGGATGACGCCGGGATGGGTTTCGCGCTGGTCGATTCCTCCGGTGGTCCGGTCGGTCTCTTGAAGCGTAGGTTAGGAAATTATTTCTGGCTGGTGGCCGCATCATCGCGAGCGGCGACGAAGCGGGTTTTCTCGATGCTTTCGACCTGGGTCACGCGGCCGTCGTGGACGGTGATTTGGACCGAGCCGAAGCGGAGATTGGCCACATTCTGGCGGACGACATCGAGCCAGTCGGCTGAGGAGCCGTCGGGTCTGGAGCGTTCAGAGGTGATCGAGTTCATCGGGAGTGGTGGTGAGAGTGGCGAGTTGGGAGAGACCGGCGAGGAATCCGTCGGCAGGATCGGCTTTGCGGTTTATGGAAGCTCCGACAGCGGCCAGCGCGGCGGCGGTGGAAAAGGGTGGGACGATGCCGTCGCGACGCATTTTCCGCAGGGTGACCTCGACGACTTGGGCGACGGTGTAGCGGTCGAGAATGGCCGCGATGGCATTGCGGACATCAATCATCACCATGCGCAGGCCGCAGTGGTCCTCGTCCGGGCAGGTGCAGGGTTGATAGGCGTTTTCACTGGCACAGCAGATCGGAGCGAGGCGGCCGTCCATCAGGCGGACAAGCTGGCCGATGCCGATCTCGGAAGCGGGCTTGGCCAGCGAGTAGCCTCCGAATTTCCCGCGGTGGGTCTCGACGAGCCCGGCTTCCCGCAGTTCCTGAAGAATCCGCTCGACGAATTTTAGCGGCAGTCGGTTCACCTCGGCGAGCTCGGCCCCTGAAATAGTGCCACGCCCGACTTCGGTGGCGATTCCGAGGTGGATGGTTGCTCGCAGCGCGTATTCTGATTTTTTTGAAAGGTGCATTCGTTAATCTGGAGCAATGAGTAGGGATTAAGGCCGAGTTGCCAAGAAAAATTTTCGACTACCTCGAAATTTTTTAATCTCGACGCTTACGCACGCTTTTACAAATCCGCCCTCACCAGCCTGGTCCCTGGACCACCGCCACTCTACTCGCTCCTATCAACATCGGATGAAAACTCATTATTGCCTGAAAATGAACGTAATAACCGTCCGCACTGGCAAAGTCGTGATGGCTAGAGGCGAGCAGCCGACTTGATTAGCTCCTGATAGACCCCGAGAGTCGTCTGGCACATCGCATCCAGCGTGAATGGCTCGCCGATGGCCAGAGGAGTGGGCCGATCTCGGATGACGGCGCGGGTGACGGCTAAAAGCTCGGCGGCATTTCCCAGCGGCACTCTTCCTGATGGGAAAATTTCTCCGAGCAACTCGCCGACACCGCCGCAATCATAGCCGACCACGGGTTTCCCCAAGGCCATCGCTTCTAGCACGGTGCGGCCGAAAGACTCGGGTTGCTGGGAAAGCGCGAGGACGATGTCGCTGACGGCCATGATTTCGCGGATGTCGCTGCGGTGACCGAGGAAACTCATTTCATCCGAGATTCCGAGGCGGTTCACCGTCTCTCGCAGCTCGCCCATGTAGTCCTGTTTCTTCGCATGAGTGTCACCGACGACGAGTCCATGGACGGGAACGCCCTCGTTTTTCAACGCGGCGATGAGCTGGAAGAAATCGCCATGGCCCTTGAGCCGCGTGATCCGTCCGGGGAGCAACAGCACGCATTTTCCTGCGAGAGCGGGATGCTCGGCACGCCACTTTGCTAGCCAGTCAGCGGCGGGGCGGAAATCTGCGCCGTAGTTCTCTGGCGCGATTCCACGCGGGATGACGCGGATGATGTCTCGCGGAGTTTTCGGATAGTTTTCCGTGATGTAGTCGCGGATGCACTCGGAGACGGCGATGACTCGCTCGCCCTTCGTCATCACGGCGGAGTAGCGATTGATGGAGTAAAACCCGTGAACCGTGCTGACGAGATGCGGTCGCGTGGCGCGATCCATCCCACGCCATGCCAGCCACGTCACCCAACCGGGAACGCGCGAACGGATGTGAACGATGTCGGGTTTTTCCTCAGTGAGAAATTTCCGCAACGCACGGATTTGGAACAAAGTCGCGAGGCTTTTGCGGTGGATCGGCAAGCTGACATGTCTCGCGCCGCTGCGTTCGAGCGCGTCCACCATGCGGCCACCGTTCGAGACGACGACTGCCTCGTGTCCCTCGCGCACGAGGTATGCCGCGATTTCCAAAGTGCCGCGCTCGACACCGCCAGCATTGAGTTCGGGGAGGACTTGGACAACTTTCATGGCAGGGAAATCAGCGGGATCGCGAGCCGACGGGCGGCTTTGGCGAGAGCCTTCGGGGCGTTGTGGGTGAGAATAAAGTCGATGGGCAGTGGGGCAGAGGCGTCGATTTTATCGAGGTATTTCACCAAGTGGTCGCGATCATTGCGATCCGGGCCAGCGTGGAGGTAGAGATTTTTCAAGCGTCTCGGTAAGGTCGGTAGGCTCGTGACTACTTCGTAAATCACATCGGGGTGCGTCCACTCTGGAGCGGGTTCCCAGCCCGCCGTGCCGCTCGTCAACCAGAGCAGTGCGCGATGTGGTTTGCCGCTGCCGAGGCTATCCGGGCCTAACCATTCGCTGAGGCTGCGTGTCGGACGCAGATACATTTTCCATCGATCCTGGAACCAGAAAACATCGAGCGGACTCGCCTTCATGGCACGCTCGATGGCGTCCATGCAGCTTGCCGTGGAGATCGGGCCGTCGAGTTCGTGGTAGCGAATCCGCCATTTTCCCGGTGACTCGGTGATAAGCGACATCCCGAGAACTTGTGACTTGCTGCGCCGCGCGACGAGGCTCGGCAAGGGACTGGCCCGCGTGAGTCGCCCAAAAAAACGCACTCGCTCTCCCTGCTGACCGACGCGCTGATCGGCGAGAATGCCGAGAATACCGCCGTCTCGGAGAAATCCGGCGATCGAGTGGAAACTATCGCGTTTTGAAAATAACTGAGTGCCTTCCATTTCCCGCTGCTTGAGGACACGGGCATCGAGAAGAGGATTATTCAATGGCCGATAAAGCGCGCCATTCGCATGGTCCGGCGGCAACAAACGCCTGATGCGAGTGAGGATTTCCCAATTCCCCATGTGGCACGGCAGCAACACGAGGCCGGGACTGCGGCGGAGTGCAGCCTCGACAAGTTCCGGATTTTCCACCTTCACCATTGCCAGAATTTGATCCGCCCGTAGCCCCGCCGTGTGCAGGGCAGAGAAGAGATTCGCCCCGGTGCGACGAAATGACTGCCGCGCCATCACCCGCAAAGTCGGCAAGTCATGCTCACCATTCAGCGCGATGCGTAAATTCCGCAGAACGACGCGTCGCCGCTCCTTCATGAAATACCAAGCCATCCCTCCGATCACCTCACCCAGCCGAAACACCAACGGTCCCGGTAACAGGCCCGCTATTTTCTCGATCCCCGTCTGACCCAGCCACTCGAGCCGCCATTTCCAGAGCTTGGGATGTTTGTCAGAAGACGCGCGGGTCACTCCGGGTTCCTAGGGATTCCACGAATCGCTGGCAAGGCTGATGGTGGTCGCGACGAAGAGCTCGAAGGCTGGGATTTTTTACCGCGAATGGACGCGAATCAACGCGAATGAAGATGGTGCTTTGAAAGAAATTTCTGATGCGGCTGATTCCATTTTTTAAATTCGCGTCAATTGGCGTTCATTCGCGGTAAAAAATTCTTGTCGCAACGAGATTAGTCGTTATGACAATCATCGTCATGGAAAATATCGTTTCGTTTTCCCGCGCGTTGGCGGACTCTACACGCTGGCGTATTGTGCGCTTGGTGCAGGACGACGCGCTGTGTGTTTGTGAGATCGCGGACATTTTAAAAATGCCTCAGTCCACGGTTTCCAGCCACGTCCAGATCATCCGCAAGGCCGGACTGCTAGAGAGTGAGAAGCGCGAGAAATGGAGCTACTTCCGCATCAGCCGCGACTACCGCAAGCTCATCGCCACGCTGGAGAAATTTTTCAACGAGTCAGACGATGCCATAATCAAAACCGACGAGGTCCGCGCTCGTCAGCGCCTCGCTGTTCGCGCGGAAAGCTGCTGCCCCGGCCCCAAGTCACTCGCCACCCGCCGCAAAACCAAACTCACCACGCCATGAAACTTTCTGAACTCAAGTCATTGCTCGCGGGTCACTCCGAACGCTTCTTCCGCATCGCCTTGCCGGATGGTGATGCCGTTCCTATTTCCTTCCACGTCACTGAAGTCGGACGCTTGCAAAAAACCTTCCTCGATTGTGGCGGCACCTTGCGAAACACCGACACCTGCCAACTCCAGATCTGGGTCGGCGAGGACTACGATCACCGGATCGAGACCGGGAAAATGGCTGCGATTTTAGAAAAAAGCCGATCCATCCTGCCCGATGACAGCGTCCCGGTGGAAATCGAATACGAAGACCGCGTCATTTCTCAATACACCATCACCGATCACGAACTCACTGACGAAGCCGTCGTTTTGAAACTCGCTCACAAACACACCGAGTGTCTCGCCCCAGAACTTTGCGGCCTGCCGTCGCTCAATCGCTTGCCTGCCATCGGCGGAAAATGTGGCCCGGCTGGATGCTGCTGAAGAAGTTGATGGTTGATGGAAAGAGAAGAAATGAATTGCCACACGGTCACACGATGAAGCGCCTTTTAGCAGAATTTCTCGGCACCTTCATCATGGTCTTCGCGGGGACTGGAGCCATCGTCATCGACCAAGCGAGCGGCGGGGTGATCGGTCACGCGGGCATTGCGTTAGTCTTCGGACTGGTGGTGATGGCGATGATTCACACCTTCGGCGACGTGAGCGGCGCGCACATGAATCCCGCCGTGACACTGGGTTTCGCGGCGGCGGGGAGGTTTCCTTCCAAAGATATTCCGGGCTACATTGCCGCGCAGTTAGGTGGCGCGTTTGCTGCCAGCGGGATGTTGAAATTTCTGTTTCCAGCCGATCCCAAGCTCGGCGCCACCTTGCCCGCTGGGAGTGTCTCGCAGAGTTTCATTTTAGAAATCATCCTCACGGCCATCCTCATGTTCGTCATCCTCAGCGTGTCGAGTGGGGCAAAGGAAAAAGGTCTCACGGCAGGAATCACCATCGGTGCAGTCATCGCGCTGGAAGCGATGTTCGCTGGTCCGATCTGCGGGGCATCCATGAATCCGGCCCGTTCGCTGGCTCCTGCCATTGTTAGCGGAAATCTCCAGCATCTCTGGCTTTATCCTGTCGCCACGATTTTGGGTGCAGTCATCGCAGTGCCGCTTTGTTTTGCGGTGAGAGGGAGAGAAAAAGCATGAACTTGTAAGGCTTCACTTCATGGGAATCATGGGATTTATGCGAAGCATAGGAACTCTTTCCCGAATAACTTTTAACCAATAACAAATAACTTTTAACCCCACCTACGTCCCATGCCACCCGCCATCCTCATCCTTTGCACTGGCAATAGCTGCCGCTCCCACCTCGCAGAAGGCATCCTCCGTGCCGCGCTGAATGAAAATTTCCGCGTCGCCAGTGCTGGCTCGAATCCATCCGGCTACGTCCATCCGCTGTCGATCAAGGCGATGGCAGAAATCGGTATCGACATCAGCGGGCATCACTCGAAACACATGAATGAGTTCCTATCAGACGAGGTTTCCACGGTCATCACCGTCTGCGGAAATGCCGATCAAGCCTGCCCGCTCTTCCCCGGCCAGATGAGCCGCCATCACTGGCCCTTCGACGATCCCGCGCACGCCACCGGCAGCGAGGATGAGCAAATGGCCGTCTTCCGCCGAGTGCGGGATGAGATTGCCCGCGTCTTCCGCGCCTATGCGGCGGGGTTGATGGATGCAATGTCTCAGGCGAAATGAATTTCGCGGTCCGATGGAGAGCGCAGATCTCGCTGGAAGTTAGAACGGAATATCGTCTTCTTCTTGGAAGTCGTCTGCGGGAGCAGGCGAGGCTCCTTGGGGTGGTCCGGAGCGTTGTTGGGGGGCGGAGGACGCTTGGCTGCGCTCGGAGTTTCCGCCGCCGCTATTGTTTCCGCCACCGCCACCACCCTTGCTGTCGAGGAACTGCATATTTTCCCCGATAACGCGCAATTTGCTCCGTTTTTTACCGGTTTCTTTGTCGTCCCATGAATCGAGCTGGAGGCGTCCTTCGATGTAAACGGGGCGGCCTTTGGTGAGGTATTGTTGGGCGAGTTCTGCTTGGCGCCCCCACAAAGTCACTTCAACAAAGGTGGTTTCTTCCTGTTTCTGGCCTTGGTCGTTGTTCCAGACTCGGTTGATGGCGAGACTGATTTCAGAGACGGCAGTGCCTTTGGGAGTGTGGCGCAGTTCGGGATCTCGGGTGAGATTTCCGATGAGCTGGACTTTGTTAAGATTGGCCATAGCAGGGGAAATGCTGGGGGCTGCGCTGCGGGATGCGAGCGGAAAAATCAGGCGATACGCTGGAAGTGCTGAAGGTGAACGTGGCCGTTCAGCTTGAGGCGGCTTTGGATTTTGGTGATGATTTCTGCGGCTCCGTGGAAGGTGTAGTTCACGTAGTGGCCAGCTTCGAGGTGCTTGGACTCGTAGGCGAATTGGCGGCGTCCGAGTTGGGCGACTTTGTCGATTTTTGCGCCTTCGGCTTCGAATTCTTTGGAAACGGCGGCGACGAGTTCGTCAACGGTGCCATCGAGGGACTTGGTGTTAAGGACGATCAGACCCTGGTATTTGCGGCTCATGGGATGGTGGTGTTGGATGGTTGCGAGTGTGGTAGAGATTCGCCGCAGTGGCGATTCCTTGGGAGCGCGCAAGCTGCACGGCTTGTAATGCGGTGGCAAGCATGTTTTCGAGGACGGGTTTTTCGTCGGGGGAAAATTTCCCGAGGACGTGGCCGACCATTTCGCCGGGTTGGCTGCCGCCGATGCCGAGTTTCAGGCGGGGAAATTCATCGGTGCCGAGGTGTTGGAGAATGGATTTGATGCCGTTGTGGCCCCCAGCGGAGCCTTTTTCGCGAAAGCGCAGGGAGCCGAGAGGCAGGGCGACATCGTCGTAGATGACGAGGATTTCTGCGGGCTGCCATTTGTGAAACGAGAGGATCTGCTGGATAGCGCGTCCGCTGAGGTTCATGAAGGTCTGCGGCTTGAGTAAAATGGTGCTGGAGCCGGGGAGTTTGGTGAGGTGGCTTTGCCATTTAGGCACGGACTGGAAAGTGGCTCCAGCGGCGGCAGCCATGCGATCGAGCACCATGAAGCCGACGTTGTGGCGGGTGTCTTCGTATTGCCGTCCGGGATTTCCGAGGCCGATGAGGAGCTGGAGCATAGAGCGGGGAGCTTAGAGCGAAGAGAAAGAGGAAGAGATGAATTTCGGAAAGAGCTTTGCAATCTTTCCTTGCTCTCTGCTCTCCGCTCCGCGCTCGCTAAAACGCCCGGACCGCGTGAACAGGCCGGGCGTTTCGAGTGAGTTGGTTTTCCGACCTTACTTGGCTGGAGCTGCTGCGGCTTCGGAGACGGCTGCGGCGGGTTTGCCAATGTGGGCGACGACGACTTCGGCAGCGTGGGTGGGTTTCACGCCAGTGGGATAGGTGATGTCGCCGATGTGGAGCGAGGCTCCGATTTCCATGGCGCTGATATCGACCTCGATGGTTTCAGGGAGGTCGTTGGGAAGGCAGGTGATCTCGATGGCGTGGACGTATTGCTCGACGAGGCCACCGGCTTTGACACCGACGGATTCACCGTTGAGGTGAGTCGGAATGTGGGCGGTGATGGCGGTGTTTTCGTCGATGGAACGGAAATCTGCGTGAAGCGTGATGCCGGAAAGAGAGTCGTGTTGGACGGACTGGAGGAAGGCGAGACGGGTGCCGTGGCCTTCGATTTCCAAGTTCACGAGGATGTTTTCCGAGCTGCTGTGAGCGAGGAGTTCGGTGAAGGTTTTGGCATCGACCTTGAGGTTGATGTTTTCGGTGCCTTTTCCGTAGATGACGGAGGGGATCCAGCCTTCTTTGCGCATTTGATTCAGGCGGCCAGAGCCGGTGCGGAGGCGTGGTGCTGCTTTGAGCAATGTTTTCTTAGCCATGATGATGGTCGATTAGTGTGTTATTCCGCCGGGGATTACTGCACCCAGAACGGGGGCGCAGGATGTAGCGGGCGAGTGGGGGCTTGTCAAAAAATTGTTTACCACCTGCAGCGGACTTAGGCCGAGTACAGGCATTGTGGACAAATAGAGGATATTCTCGGAAACGGTTTCTGAGTTTTGGGGGCTTCGATCCGTAAAGTCATTTTAAAGGCATCGGGGTGACTTTAGGGAGCTGATTGGGGATTTCGGATGCTGTGTTTTCAGTTTTGGACGGTTTTTATCTGATCTGGGCATGGCTCACGCTGCGAGGTTCAGGTTCAGGCGTTTGATTTGCTCAAAGCGTGGCAGGTGATGGACGAGGTTCGTCAATTGGAGGCTGGCGGTGTTGCATTTCATGCCGATACTCCGCTGATAGAGAACTCTCA
>JANOQR010000028.1:0-10873 GCA_031414935.1 Luteolibacter sp. | reverse complement strand
GCGTTTTTTGCGCTTTTTTGCGGCTAAAAAAATCTTCCCCTGAATTTGAAGCATCGGCCCTATGATTTGAAATCCAATCCTTGCCATCTCGGATCACTTCGTTAGCCTGTTCAAATGTTCACAGAAGGCCCGGAGAACGATCCATATTGCACGCGGATTCAAGACATGCCGTCAGACCAGCGGCCACGCGAAAAACTCGCCCAGCATGGACCCGCCTCGCTCGACAACGCGGAACTCATGGCCCTCTTCATTTCCACCGGCACCAAAGGCCGCAGTGCCATCGACATCGGCAGAAGCCTCGTCGCGAAATATGGCTCGCTCGGTGCGTTAGGCGGCTTGCCCGTCGCCGAACTCGCGAAAGGAAAAGGTCTTGGTCTCGCGAAAGCCTCCAAACTCGCCGCCGCCTTCGAGCTGGGCATCCGCGTTGCACGCGAGCAAATGCACCTCGTTTCCCTCGAAAATCCAGAGCAAATTCACGACTTTTTCGGCCCCCAAATGCGCCATCTTTCTCAGGAGCAAGTCGCCGTCGCCATCCTCGATTCTCGTCTGCGACACGCCGGGACGACCATCGTTTCCGTCGGTTCCGTCAATAACTCGATTGCCCATCCTCGGGAAATCCTGCGTCCGGTCATCACTCGCAACGGCTACGGATTCATCCTCATTCACAATCACCCATCCGGCGACCCCAGCCCGAGCAAGGCCGACCGAGAAATCACCGATCTCCTCATTAAGGCCGCCAAGCTGATGCAAGTGAGATTTCTCGATCACGTCATCATCGGCAAGCCCTCGCCCGGGCGCGTCGGCTACTACTCGTTCCGCGAGGCTGGCGTCGTGGAGTGAGTTGCATTTTCCACAGTGAACTTCTAGCGTGCGCGTGTTTCCATGCATCGCCTCCATTTCACCCGGAATCTCCGCTCGTTGGTGTTCCTTTTGATTTTCGCCACTGTGCTCGCGGGCATCGGCGGTCTGTGGTGGGCGAACCACATCGGAATGCCTGAGTCGTGGCGCACGGCCATCGAAAAATCCGTCTCGAAACAAGGCGCGCACATCAAGATCGGCAGCCTCCGCTACGTGCCGCTCAAAGGCGTCATCGCCAACGACCTCCGCGTTTTTTCCGAACCCACTCACCTGCGGGAAATTTCGCGGCTCCAAAGAGTCATCTTGGACTTCGACAAAACCCGCCTCGCCCGTGGAGAAGTCCACCTCACCAAAATCCAACTCAACGCCGCCAGCCTCAGCCTCCCCGTCGATCCGAACGATCCCCACTCCGATGCTCTCGAAGTCACCGACGCCTACGGCACCATCTTCATGCCCGGTGATAGACGGCTAGAAATTCGCGCCGCGCGGGGAAAAATCGCCGGCATCGACGTCAGCCTCGATGCCCGCATCATCGGCTACCAAGCCGCAGGCAAGCCGCCCGGAGACGATCAAAATTCCGGAAAAAGGCGGGAACTCCTCGCCCGCGTCCTCCACGAGCTGGGCCAATGGCGTTTCAGCGAAAAACAAGCCCCCTCTTTGAAACTCACCATCGAGGGCGACATCAGCGACCGCTCCTCCATCAACGCGAAGCTCGCCTTGCAAATCCGTGACATGGAAAAAAACAAGCACCGCATCAATCACATCACCGCCCAAGCCGACCTCAGCGGCGATTTACTAACCGTCACTTCACTCCGTGCCACCGATTCACGCGGCACCCTCCAAGGCCATCTCGACTACGACATTCTAGCTCGCGAAGGCCGCTTTGACATTTCCTCATCATTGGAAATCCCCAAACTTCTCACCGCATGGCTCGGCCTCCCCGCGCTCAAGTACGCCGTCGTCAATGGTAAGCAGTCCATCGAAGCCGAAGGTGAATTCCAACTCCCCGCCGAGAAGCCACCCACCCTCAGAACCACTGGCCATCTCCGCTGCGATTCCGTAAAACTGCGCGGAATGCCGTTCGATTCCGTGCAGAGTTCATTCTCATGGCGCGACGACAAATTGTTCCTCCGCGACATCGAACTCTCCCGCCCCGACGGCTTGGCCAAGGCGAAGGCCATGATCGAGTGGCCATACGTTAGAATGAGACTTCACAGCACTCTGCCAGTGCCCGTTTACCGTCCTTTCTTCGTGGGTCAGCCATTAGAAAAAGTGCTCAACGACTTTAGCGAACGCGAGGGAGCAGCAGTGGATGTCCACCTAGACGGCGGATTCGAGATCGGTGACCCCCACGCCTGGGCTTACACGGGCGGCGGTTCCGTGAAAAATCTGAACTATAAAGGCGTCCCCGTTATTTTCGCCAAATGCGACTTTAACCTGAATCACTACGAGCTGGATTTCTACGACGGCAGCGTGGTTTTCGACTACTCGAAATACCCGCTACGCAAGTCCTTCGACGGCCCGAACCAAGGCACCGCCAAGGTCGGCAGGATTCGCTACGACGCCCCTAACAAGGTTGTCGAAGTCGAAAACGTGACTGGGGAAATTTGGGCCGCTCCCATGGTTAGGTTTTTCGCCACACCCATCGCAGACTCCCTCGAACAATACCGTTTCCACCGCCCACCCGCGCTCAAAGCCTCCGGCGTGGTGGACGTCACCCGCCAAGGACGGACCGATCTACACATCGACTTCAGCTCCAATCAATCTGCTGATTTTAAATTTCTCGGCGAGAACCTCACCCTCGCCCAACCGTCTGGCGTGGTGGACATCCGTGGCGAGCGAGTCACCGTCGGCGATCTCAAGTTAGGCGGCTTTGACGGCGCCGTAGTCGGCCAGATCGACCATCTCGGCAAAGGCAAACTCACTGGCGAGCTGAGTTGGACACGGCTCGCTATCCCTAGCCTAACATCCACCTACGGTTTCCAAATGAAAGGCGGCGGAACCACCACGGGCCGCATCGAGTTCTCCATCGACGACGGCAAAGTGAACACCATGAGCGGCGAAGGACTGCTCGCACTTGAAAACACCGAGCTGTTTTCCGTGCCGATGTTCGGCCCTCTCTCCCCACTCATCGGCGGCGTGCTCAATGACCCATCCGCCGTCACTCAGATGGCGAAAAATGCGTTCTGCACATTTAAAATCAAAGATGGTGTCCTCTCTAGCAAGGATTTCCAAACCTCCACTCGCTCGCTCAACTTCGCTGGCGAAGGCTCCGTGGACATGAACACCCGCACCATCGACATGCTCATCCGTATGAATGCACGCGGTCTGTTAGGATTGCTCACTCTCCCGCTGCGCCCATTTTCCGGCCTCTTCCAGTTCCACGGCACTGGACCTCTGAAAGAACCTCGCTGGGAGAGCATGAACTTCACTTCACCGCCTGAAATTCAAAATGATCTCCTCCTCGCTCCGCCCAAGGCAAAAGTCATTGGAGATCGTCGGTGAGCGAATTTTTAGAAGTCACTTCTTGCACAGGCTGGGTGGAAGTGCCACATATGCCTTCGAGAAAGTTGCACATGAACATGCGACTAACCCTCACAACACAACGCCATGTCCAATCCATTCTCAACCCCTAACAGCCTCGATCCAGAAGCTGGTTTCACCCAAACTCCCTCCGTTTCACAAGCCGCTAACGACCTCCGCGCCGCCGCTGGAGAAAAGGCCCGTGAATTCGTCCACACCGCCGAAGAAAAAGCCGCCGTCCTCAAGGATCGCGCCATCGAGACCGCCCAACATTTCCGCGACTCCGCCGCAGAGCGTGCTAGCCAGTTCAAAGCCGCCGCCTCCGAAAAAGCCATCGCTTTCAAATCCGTCGCTACTGACAAGGCTCATCATCTCAAGGAATCTGCCACCGAGCATTGGCAAGACACCCGCGTCAAAGCCAAGGAACTCCACATCACCGCAGAAGACTACATCCGGGAAAATCCGACCAAATGTGTCCTCAGCGCCCTCGCAGCGGGATTCCTCATCGGCCTGATCGTCCGCCGCTAACAAGCCCGGCCACACCAGTCAGGTGAGTTTTCCATCGCAGTCTCATGATTCCATCATCTGACATCGGCTCAGTTTCTCCAGCAGATCCCGCCGCCACCGAGCCACACCCCGCGAACTGGCGCGAGGCATTGATGGCCCTCATCGCCTCGCGGGTCGCTCTCATCCAGCTCGAATCCAAAGACGCTGCGAGAGCCACCGCCAAGCGCGGCGTAATGCTGTTAGCCATCATCGGCTGTGTCTTTTTCGGCTGGCTGCTTCTGTTAGCTGGTGGGGTCGCAATCGTCGCCAACGCTCTTTGCTGGCCATGGAGCTGGGTCGCGATCAGCCTCGCCAGCATCCACCTCATCGCCGCACTCATCCTCGCTAAACTCATCAGCAAATCAGGAAATCCTCCATTTCCTGTCACCCGCGCCGAATTCCTCAAAGACCGTCAATGGATCGAGAACTTTCAAAACAACAAGAAATCGAACGACTAGTCCGCCTTGCTTCGAGTGCTCGTTCCAGTTTGGAAAACGAGGCCATCACACTCAAGCAGCGATTAGACGTGCCTAGCAGAATCAAAACTTCACTCCGCACGAATCCAGCGGGTTGGCTCTTCGGTTCAGCCGCATCCGGTCTCGCTGCCAGCCTGTTTCTCCGCCGCAAGCCAGCCCGCCCAGAGAAACCCGCCCGTGGAATGGCCCTCTCCCTCGGCGGTCTCATCTTGACGGTCTTGCAACCCATCGCGAAAATCTGGCTCACCAATGCTCTAAAAAATTACCTAACCGCTTCGTCTTCCTCTTTCCAAAATACCCCTGCCGGAATTAAACCTTCGCCCACTTCATCCCAATAAACCCATCCCATGGCTGAACATCAGGTTCTCGACCACGTCGATCAATATCTCCAACTCGGACGCGACTACGATTGCTCCGACGTCCACCTCGCCACCGCCTATCCGCCCGCTTGGCGGCGCTTCGGCCAACTCACTCCCATCTGGGGCGACCATGAGCCACTAACAGCCGAGGATACCCACCGCCTCGCTAAATCCTTCCTTGGAGCTGCCGAGTGGGATCGCCTCGAAAAACACGGCGATATCGACTTCGCCTACTCTTCCAGCAATGGCCGTTACCGCGCCTCCGTCGTGAAACAACGCCTCGGCCTCGATCTCGTCTTCCGCATCATTAACGACAAAATTAAAACCCTCGAAGACATCGGCCTCCCGCTCGAACACATCCTTCCTCTCACCCGCTATCAGAACGGCCTCGTCCTCGTCACTGGTTCCGTCGGTTCAGGAAAATCCACCACCCTCGCGGCCCTCGTCGATTTCATTAACCGCGACCGCGAAGACCACATCCTCACCCTCGAAGACCCCATCGAATACGTCTTCGAGTCCAAGGGCTGCCACGTCAACCAACGCGAAGTCCACAAGCACACCGAGTCCTTCGCCCGCGCCCTCCGCGGTGCCCTGCGTGAAGATCCAGACGTCATCATGGTCGGAGAAATGCGCGACCTCGAGACCATCCAGCTCGCTCTCACCGCCGCTGAAACCGGTCACTTGGTCCTCGGCACGCTTCACACAGGCAACGCCCCAAGAACGCTCGACCGCGTCCTCGACGTTTTCCCCACAGACCAACGCGACCAAATCCGCATCATGGTCTCCGAATCCCTGCGCGGCATCCTTTCCCAACAACTCGTCCCCCGCGCCGATGGAAATGGCCGCGTCCTCGCCCTCGAACTCCTTGTCAACACGCCCGCCGTTTCAAACTGCATCCGCGAGGGTAAAACCTTCATGCTCCCCGGCGTCATGCAGACCGGTAAAAACGTCGGCATGATCACCATGGACGAGTCCCTCCGCCAGCTCTACGTCAAAGGTCTCATCTCCCGTGATGACGCACTTTTCCGATCCGACGACAAAAACCAAATGAAGTCATTCTTCGAGTCCTAACCCGACGCCACCAAACCCTCACATTTTCCGCACACCTCCACATGGCTAAGATCGACGAACTCTTCCGCTACCTCATCGCCACCAAAGGCTCCGACCTCCACCTCTCCGAAGGCCAAAAACCTAAAATCCGCGTTCACGGTGCCGTCCGAGAAATCCCCGACCAAGATGTCCTCCACGGCGATACATTCAAAGACCTCCTCGCAGAAATTTGCGATAACCAAGCCTTCCTCAAATACCTCGATGGCGGCGACCTAGACTTTGCCTACGAAATGGACATCGACTCCCGTTTCCGCTGCAACTACCTCAAACAGCAAAACGGTCTCGCCGCCGTCTTCCGGCTCATTCCCACCGAGATCGCCTCACTCGAGAGCCTCGGCGTGCCGAACGTCGTCAAAGAATTCGGCCACATGCGCTCCGGTCTCGTCCTCGTCACGGGTCCTACCGGCTCAGGGAAATCCACCACACTCGCCGCGCTGCTAGACTACATTAACATCAACTTCAGCCGCCATATCATCACGGTCGAAGAACCCATCGAGTTTGTCCACCGCAACAAAAAATCCATCATCACCCAGCGCGAAGTTCCCATCCAGACCCCATCCTTCGCCGATGGACTCCGTGCCGCCCTGCGTGAAGATTCCGACATCGTCCTCGTCGGCGAGATGCGCGACCTCGAAACCATTTCCCTCGCCCTCACCGCTGCGGAAACCGGCCTTCTCGTCTTTGGCACTCTGCACACCAACAACGCCCGCAAAACGGTGGACCGCATCATCGACGTTTTCCCTGCCGACCAGCAATCCCAAGTCCGCACCATGCTCGCCGCCTCCTTGCGCGGTGTCGTCGCCCAGCTCCTCTGCAAGCGTGTGGACAAACCGGGCCGGACCGCCGTCCACGAAATCATGTTCGCCACCCCCGCCGTGTCCGCCATCATCCGCGAAGGAGCCACCCAAAAACTCTACGATGTTATCACCGGCGGTAAAAACGACGGAATGCAATTCATGGACGAGTCCATTTGGTCCAAACTCCGCGAAGGCATGATTTCACCCGAAGAAGCCTACATGAAATCTATCGACAAAACTCGCTTCAAAAAATTCCTACCCGATAATCTCTCCCATCTCGGTGACGCCTCCGGCGAAAGCCCACTCGCGCACTAAGTTCCCCCACACTTAGACGCGGGATTGTCCTCATCTCGTCGCCGCCGGCAACCATCCCCGAGCGCCCGTGCTGCGCTCAGACGCTACTCTGAAAAAGCCCTCGAGACCCCGCCGAGAATGAAGATCCACTACGGCATCCACCGCCCGGCTCCACCGCCAGCGGAATCCAGCATCGCGTAAGCGAACAGACTCAGCCCACCTACTTTTCAACACCAACTCCGTCTCCGTTCCCATCAAGTAGGCACCGATTTCTAATATCCAGTGCTTCGCTGGTAACCCAATCGGCATCCCAACAGCTTCGCGGAACGTCCGCATCCAATCGCGATTCGTCGGAAATTGTGGAGCCGTGACATTGATCGTTCCTTCCAAAAACGAATCCTGAATTACGAAGTCCACTGCCCGTAGGAAATCTTCCATGTGAATCCAACTCACACGTTGGCTACCATTGCCCATCACTCCGCCAAGTCCACGACCCGTGAGTTTTCTCAGCACGTCATATACGGTTCCCTCCTCATTCGCTAAAACCATACCGATTCTCAAGGCGACCTTCCGCGTCCTCGCATCAATGTTCGCGCCGAAAAACGCATCCTCCCAAGCCTGTGCGACTTCGCATGAAAATCCCTCACCCGGCTCACCCAACCAGTCATTTTGCGGCTGATCTTCCGCGTGGCGATACCACGTGGCCGTGCTTGCGTTCAGCCACGCCTTCGGTGGCACCTTACACGCCTTCATTGCCTCGCCGATCACACGCGTAGCATCCACACGCGACTCGATGATTTCCCGTCGATTCTCAGCCGTATAGCGACAGTTCACACTGCGCCCCGCCAAGTTAATCACGGCCTCTGCCCCCTCTAAAGCCAATGCCCACGGCCCAAGATTTTTCCCATCCCATTCCAAGAACATCCCGTCTCCACTCCACCCTTGCCGACTTCTTGCAATCGCCACCACTTCCTTGCCGTGACGCGCAAAGTGCCTTGTTAAATAACGACCCAAAAAGCCATTCGCTCCGAATATCACAATCACTGGATTCATCTGGTTCTCCTTTTCTTTTTTATTCTGATTTTTCAGTAAAAACTGAAATTTATGGTGAAATTTTTTTAGTTTACCCTAGCAGTTTTGTTGCTAACTGGACGGCAAAGCCATGCTTCATTGCGCCGATTCTGTCAGACATTTTAGACGCAAAACCCACGAAATCTTCCAATGCGCGCATCTGATCGTGAAATGCTTTTCCCTCGGGAGTTTTGATTTCCAAACTCACCTCAGCGCACTTGTTTAAAATCGCCAAAGCTGGTTCGATCTCACGCCGTTTCCGCTCCCTAGCAACGATGGTAAAAATGCTCCAAACATCTTTTTCCGCCTCGAAAAACTCACGTCGCTCGCCTTTTTTCACCACTACCCGTAACAGGCCCCAAGCAACCAACTCTTTTAGATTGGTATGAGCATTGCCCCGACTGATTTGCAACTCTTCCATCACCTCATCCGTCGTCAGCGGCTCTGGTGCCGTCATTAGCAAGGCATGAATTTGCGCCATCGTCCGGTTGATCCCCCACTGAGTCCCAAGAGCACCCCATTGAGCGACAAATTCATCGCGTGCATGTTTGAGTTTTTCCGCATCTACATTCACCGCATTCAGTAAATACTGAAAATTCAAAACGTCAACCCAAGTTCTCAGAAAATTAGTTTAAGCATCAATGCCGAGTTTCACTTTGATCCGCTCAATCTCCTCGGACAGCGCACCCCAGCGTGAGTAGCTAGTTTCGAGGGATTTTGAGAGCTTCTCTACGGCATTGGTGACTTCGCGCAATTTGCCGGAAGTGTTAGCGACCTCATCGCTAGAGAGCTGTTGGGTAAGCGTGGCTTGTGCGCTTTCCAATTCTGCAATCTTGCCTTCGAGTGTTTCAAATTCCGCTTCCAATGGCTTTAACACCTTCGATCTGATTTCACGAGCCTCCGCCTCGATGCGGCGCTGCTCCTTACGGTTCACACCGGGCACCGATTGGCGGGACGAGTTACTAACATTACTCGGCGTGAGCGTGGTGAGCTTAGGAAGACCCTTCTTGCTCGCCGCATCATCAGCGGATTTCTCTAAGTAGTAAGTGATGTTCCCGGCATACAGCACTGGTTGCTCACCCGGACGAAACTCAAGGGTCTTCGTCACCAGAGCATCAAGGAAATTTCGGTTGTGAGAAACGATCATCACACTGCCAGGGTAGTCGATAAGCGCACGCTGGAGGACATCCTGCGATTGCATATCGAGGTGGTTCGTCGGCTCATCAAGGATTAAGAAATTCGCTGGCCGCAGCAACATGCAGACAAGAGCCACGCGAGATCGCTCACCACCTGATAAAACGCCGATTTTCTTAAATACATCATCGCCCCGAAAGAGAAAGCATCCTAACAAATTCCTCGCGTGAGGCATCGACTCCCGAGACGCCGCAGCCTCAACGGTCTCCAGAACCGATAAATTAGGATCCAGTTCATCGGCGTGATTCTGAGAGAAAAATGATGTTGCAACCTTGTGCCCGAAGGAGTGAGCACCCTTGTCCGGCTCTTCTTGAGCGGTGATCATTCGGCAGAACGTGGATTTCCCCGCTCCGTTAGGACCAACGATGGCAAACTTCTCACCCTTGTTGATTTCAAAATCAAAGCCACTGAAGACGTTGAGCAAACCATAGCTTTTAGACACGGCTTCCAGTTTCGCCACCATGTGGCCGGAGTTTGGCGGTGGCGGGAATTTGAAATTCATCACCGCATCATCGCGCTCTGGCTGGGGAATTCGTTCGATTTTCGCCAACATCTTAATGCGCGACTGAACGAGGGTTGCTTTGTTAGCTGAAGCACGGAAGCGGTCGATGAAACGTTGGATTTCCGAGATTTCACGCTGTTGAGCCTCGTACTGCTTGAGCTGAATTTCTTTCCTAAGCACCGACTCACGCTCGAAGTAAGAAAAATTACCTGCATACTCCTCCGCCCGACCATGAGCGAAAGCAATGGTCCGCGTGCAAAGTGTATCGAGAAGTGCCCGATCATGGGAAATCAGTAAGATGGCACCCGGATAATTGATCAAATACTGCTCTACCCATATTTGAGTTCCAATGTCCAAGTGGTTCGTTGGCTCGTCTAGCAAAAGAACTTCGGGTTCTTGAAGAAACAACTTCGCCATGGCGATCCGCATCTGCCAACCGCCGGAAAACTCGGAACAGTCGCGGATGAAATCCTTGGATTGGAACCCGAGACCTTTGAGCACGGATTCGATGCGAGGCTTCATCCGCGCGGGATCGGTGGCATCGAGTAGAAGTTCTAACTCACCGATTTCCTCTAGCAAGTCGCCATAGGGTGAGGAACGGGGATCGAGCTTAGTGAGTTCGTTAGAAAGACGGTCGATCTTCTCGCTCAGTGCCATCGTTTCACCGAAGGCGGATTCCGTTTCTTGCCACAAGGTGCGGCCCTTCACATGGATTCCTTCCTGCGGAAGGTAGCCGATGCGAGTGCCCTTCGGCGCGTGAATCTGGCCAGAAGTCGGGCGGATGATTCCAGCCACGCACTTCATCAGCGTGGACTTGCCCGCGCCGTTGTGGCCAGCGAAGGCGATGCGCTCGCGTGGCTGCACGGAAAATGCGAGGTCGTTAAAAAGCACACGCGCACCAAATTCAACACGAAGCGACTGGACAGAAATCATCGGCGGCGGAGGTTGCACGGCATACCAACAAGGTCAACGTCGGATATAAAAAAGCATAGTTTCTCCCTACTCCCCGCTTTTTGTTAATGAGCAAAAAAGAGCCCGGCTCCTTGTTACAGGAGCCGGGCATATACCTGGCGACGACCTACTCTCACAAGACCTATCGTCTCACTACCATTGGCGCTGCGGCGTTTCACTTCCGGGTTCGGA
>JANOQR010000027.1:0-18351 GCA_031414935.1 Luteolibacter sp. | reverse complement strand
CGCATTTTTTTGGTGTATTCTTCAATGCTGGTTTCACTCATATCCATGGCTGGCGCCATGGTGTCTCCATTTGTGAGGCAACGGGACTCTCTCGAACGTTCCGGGATTTCTTTTCGGTGTCCGCTTCAATGAGGCAACACGTATCTCGAAGCAATGAAAAACTTTAGTCTTCCTTGAAGATCGTGTTCAGATCGTCGCAGCAAGCTTGAGCACTCCGACGTAAGGTAAATTTCGATACATGCCTTTGTAGTCGAGTCCATAGCCGACGACGAATTCATCGCCGATTTCAAAGCCGACATAATCCGCACTGACTTCCTCGGCACGGTGCTTGTCCTTCGCTAACAGGACAGCCGTGTGGACGGCGATGGCTCCTTCCTCCATCAATCTTTGGCCGACGGCGTGAAGCGTCCGACCGGTATCGAGAATGTCATCCAACAAAAGCACATGCCGCCCTTTCACCTCGGGGAAATGTCGGTCGAGAAAATCCACGGTCCCGGAGCTTTCAGTGCCGCCGTGATAGCTCGCCACATTGAGACACTCGATTTCTAGGGGACGCGGAACTCGACGCAGTAAATCCGCAGCAAAGACGAGTGCTCCCTTTAGTAAAATAATCACGACCATTGTCCCGCTCGGGAAATCACGTTCTATTTCTAACGCCATAGAGTCGAGGCGTTTCTCAATCACTGCCTCATCGATAAGGACTCGCTCAATATCATCGCGCATGGACTTGGGATAGAGTTTCAGCCGCGTGTCACCAAGCGTCAATATGATCGATCACTCGCTGCGGAACTTCAGAACACGCTCGCCCTCGCGGTAGTAGTCGAGTCGGTCGCGGGCATGGATTTCGAGAAACGCCGGATCTTCCCGCAGCGCACGGTACTCGATCTCATGATATTCCTTATCCGCGACGATAGTTGCTTCGTGTTCTTGAGCGATTTTCAGCTTGGCTTCTAGCCGCTCCAGTTCACGCCGTTGGGGAAATGCAGTTGCTACGACAACGAAACCGACCGCCATGCAGAAGCTCACAAACGCCATGCGGCCCACTCCCTGTATAACCCGTGTCCGGGCTTCCAAGCGGGTCAGTTTGACTCCTGCCATGCTGCGCTTCGCCATTTTCCGCAGTCAGGAATCCAACAAACGCCCCAATTGTCAAGCTAACTAAAGTTTTCCAGAGCTTCTGTTAGGCAGTCACTTGTCGAGCTTCAGCTTCTTCAACTTCGGCTCGATGACGAACTTGCAGTAAGAATTCTTCGACTTGTTTTGGTTGTAGAAATCTTGGTGATAGTTCTCAGCGGGATAAAACTGCGACGCTTTGGTGATCTCGGTCACGATGGGATCTTTGAAATTTTCCTTAGCGGCAGCCTTCGATGCCTCGGCGATTTTTTTCTGCTCCTCGGTCTGATAGAAAATGGCAGAACGGTATTGCGTGCCGACATCGTTGCCTTGGCGGTTGAGCGTCGTCGGGTCATGGAGATCCCAAAACCAGGCGAGAATTTTCTCTGACGTGATTTTCTTGGGATCGAAGACTATTTGCACGACTTCTGCGTGGCCCGAGTCGCCGTTGCAGATGTCCTCGTAAGTGGGATTTTTCAAGCTGCCGCCCATGTAGCCAGAGGTGGATGAATAAACTCCGTCCAACTTTCGATAGACGGTCTCGATGCACCAGAAGCATCCTGCGCCGACAGTGATTACCTCCGCACCTGCGGGGACTTCGGGCATCTTAGCGGGTTGTTTGTCAGTAGCAGTCATGGTTTTCTCCGGTTCGCACGAAGCGAGGGTGGGAATGAACATCAATAAGGCAAGGCAGATTCGGCGATTCATGGTGGTATGATACACAACTTTGAAATTTGTTCCCGAAAAGTTTCATCACCACTCGATACCCACACCTTCTTCAGGAATGAGTATGCGATCACTGATTCCTAACCGATCCGCTTCCATCAGCAGACGCTCCAGTGGTTCCTCGTGCGGTTCATTGCCCAGAGGAAAGGTCCCGTAGTGCATCGGGATGAGTGCCTTCGCTCCGAGATCGGCAAACGCTCTAACTGCTTCCTCTGGGTTCATGTGAACGTCACGACCACTCGGCGATTCGTACGCGCCGATGGGCATCAGCGCGACATCGATATCAAACCGTTTCCCGATATCCGTGAAGCCGTCGAAATAAGCACTGTCGCCACAATGGAAGACACTTTTCCCGCCCGCACGGACGATGTAACCGCCGTAGTCGCGATGCGTATCATGAATGAACCGTGCGCCCCAATGATGCGACGGCGTATGGATCACCTCCAGCTCGTCAAAGCTCAGTCGATCCCAAATCCGCATCTCGTGAGTCGCAGGAAATCCGAGTTTTTTCACCAACGAGCCACTGCCTAACGGGACAACGATTCCCTCGCGAGCTTGGAGAATTTTCAAGCTCGGTTTATGCAAATGGTCGAAGTGCGCGTGCGTAACTAACACGAGATCCACCTCAGGAACCGCGCGAAGAGCTAGCCCAGGATGGCGATGTCGCTTCACCGGGCCATGCCATTTCGCCCAGTTCGGATCGACGATTACCGAGTGGCCAGCGAACTGGAGAAAAAACGACGCGTGGCCGATCCAAGTGATCCGCACTTTATCCGCATCCGGCGGCGATAAAACGGGTTCGAGCACGCTGCCATTCGCCTTCCGAAAAATCCCCGGTACGATGCGGTGCCGGATGAATTTCAGATTTCTCCCCGGCCAACCTTTTTGCGGCAGTAGCCCTGAATACCGAGCTGTCGCCGGGGAAATGGATGAGGATTCTTCTTCGTGCACGGCTGGCTTGATACTGGATGAGGATGGCGAGGATTGCACAAAAAAGCTCAACTCATTTGCCGTAAGCGGCTGCGATCTTCTCCGCCCACTCCTGCGCCCGCTCGGCGAAGCTGCGTTCATCACCAGCGTAAAGGATGCCGCGTGAAACATTGATGACATCCGGCGCACTGCGGCCTGCCGCCGCGAGTGATGCGAGGTCGCCGCCCTGTGCGCCCAGTCCGGGGACTAACAGCGGCGCATCCGGCATTTTCTCCAACACATCCGCCGTATTCGTCAGCCCGACGACATAGCCAACATCCGTCGCACGCTTTTCCTCGATCGCCCGGGCACCCAGTGCGGTGACGAGTTCGAAAACTGACCGTCCATCTGCGAGTTTCTGGCGCTGAAAATCGTTAGATCCAGCGTTGGAAGTCACCGCTAATAAGTAAATCCCCTTCCCTTTCCAGTCGAGAAACGGCTCGATGGAATCGTAGCCGAGAAATGGATTGAGCGTCACTGCATCGACGTTCCAGCCCGCAAAATATCCCTGTGCGTAGTATTTCTGGGTCTCGCCGATGTCGCTACGCTTCGCATCGAGAATGACTGGAATATCCTCCGGCATCCCGGCAAGCAGCTCCTCTAGCAGGCGAATTCCCTCAATTCCCATCGCCTCAAAGTAAGCCATGTTTGGTTTGTAAGCCGCCGCCCACTCCGCCGTTTCTTCGACCACTTGCTTCAGAAAATCCCGTGCTGCCGCCGCCCCGCCGTCTCCTGGCCGGGGATCAAGCCCGACACACAGTCGGGAACCCGTTTTTTCAATCCGCTTCTGAAGACGCGCTGCGTAAGTCATGGCTGGAAGATGGAGACGGCTCACACGCTGTTCAACCTCTTCGTTTCTTAAAACCGCAGAAGCCCGAGAAAAATCGACGAGCTATTTCCGCTATCTCCGACGCCATCCTCAAATCTGAAAATCCGCCGAGCCTGAATCCAAATGCAGGCCGCACTCGAATTTTTCGCCATTGAAACGTGTGGCCTCGACATCGCCATTTTCCACCGGCTTCGTGCTGTGCCAGTCACCCATCGTCACGTAGCCTTTCTCTGCTAGAGGATGGCGCGGTAGGTTGTTTTGGTGGAAATAAAGATCCACCTGCGCGTCCGCCCAATCCAGAATCGGATAGGCTTTCACGGTTTTTTTCTGCTGCTCGACGAAAGGTCGATCCACTCGCGTGCTCGACTGCGAGCGACGCAAGCCACTGAGCCAGACATCGGCACCGATCTCACGAATCGCACGATTCATCGGCTCCACCTTGGTGATGAGGCCGTAGCGATCTGCAGCGTCTTTCCCATCTTCCCAAAGATTTCCCCAAAGCGCTTGCATCCGCGCGGCAGAAACGGCGGGCTGATAGATGCGGAGGTCGATGTTGAGCATGGAACCCAGCTCCTCGGCATACTGATAGGTTTCAGGAAATAGAAATCCCGTGTCGATGAAGATGACCGGGATCTTCGGCGCGTGCTGCTGAACGAGGTGCAGCATCACCGCAGACTGGAGACCGAAGCTGGTCGAGGCGACGAGGCGATCTCCTAACTGCTCATACAACAATCGCAACCGCTCGCCTGCACGCAGCGGCGCAAGCTCGGCGGAAAGCTCGGCGGCGTTCACGTCGGCTGGCAAGGTGGCAGGAATTTCAAATTTGAGTGCGGCCATGATGGAGCGCGTAAGATTTTTACGTCAGGCAGAAGCGAGGGCCTCGGGCTTGATGTTCTTGTGAAAATCCGGCCCTTGGATGGTGGCGGCGACGTAGCCTGCGCGAATGCAAAAGTCGCCAAACCGTTCGCCGTCGTTCCGCTCCTGCGCGTAGCGGGCGAAGATCGGGGAAAGTAACGGTTTCACCTGTGCGGCAGGTAGATCTTCCCGAAACAGCTTGGACAAACGTTGACCCGCGAAACCGCCGCCGAGGTAGACGTTGTAGCGGTCCGGCCCGCGACCGACGAAGCCGATCTCGGAGATGAAAGGACGTGCACAGCCGTTCGGGCAGCCAGTCATGCGGATGGTGATCGCATCGTGACGCAGGCCATTTTCCTCCAGCGAGTCTTCGAGTTCGGTGATGAGTTCTGGCAGAAATCTCTCAGCTTCCGCGAGGGCAAGTCCGCAAGTAGGCAGAGCGACGCACGACAAAGAATTGAGGCGCAGGGCACTCTTCAGGTGGCTGTCTTTGATGCCGTATTGCTCCAGCAATTTCTCAATTTCCTCACGCTTTGCAGGCGAGACGTTGGCGATGATGAGGTTCTGATTCGCCGTGAGGCGGAAGTCGCCATCGTGAATTTTTGCAATTTCCCGAAGCCCCGTCCGCATCGGATAGGACGGCGTGTCGAGCACGCGGCCACCGGCGATGTAGAGCGTGAGGTGCGAGTTGCCATTCGCATCCTCGACCCAGCCGTAGCGGTCGCCATTGTCCTCGAATTTGAAATCCCTAACTGGACCGAGTGCGTAGCCGAGGTATTCGTTGAGTTTCGCGAGAATCCAGTCCGGGCCATGATCGTCCACGGTGTATTTGAAACGCGAATGTTTGCGATCTGTGCGGTCGCCGAAGTCCCGTTGGACGAGCACGACTTTCTCTGCGACATCGACGACTTGCTCCGGCGTGCAGAAGCCGATGACATCGGCGATGCGCGGATAGGTCGCATCGTTGCCATGCGTCGATCCCATGCCGCCACCGACCGCGACGTTGTAGCCGACCAGTTTCCCGCCATCCACGACGGCGATGAATGACAGGCAGTTCGCGTAAATATCCACGTCGTTAGATGGCGGCACTGCGACGGTGATCTTGAACTTCCGTGGCAAATAGGTTTTTCCGTAGATCGGTTCGATCTCTTCCTCGCTGGACTCGATTTTCTCACCGTCCAGCCAGATCTCATGGTAGGCGCGCGTCTGCGGCGTGAGGTGGGTGGAGATGTCTTGAGCCGCTTTCAGAGCCTGCGCGTGGATCTCTGATAAATAAGGATTCGGGTTGCACATCACGTTGCGGTTCACATCGCCGCACGCCGCGATGGTATCCATCGCAGTTTGGTTAATCTCCGCGATGGTGCGCTTGAGATTGGTCTTGATGATGCCATGGAATTGAAACGCCTGCCGGGTCGTGAGTTTGATCGTGCCATTGGCAAACTGAGTCGCCATCCGATCCGTCTCTAGCCACTGATGCGGTGTCGCCACTCCACCCGGAACACGGATGCGAATCATGAAGGAAAACGCTTTCTCCAACTTATGCTTGCGACGATTCGCCCGGATGTCGCGGTCATCCTGCTGATAAGTGCCGTGGAATTTCAGAAGCTGCTGATCGTCCTCGGCCATCGAGCCAGTCGATAAATCTGCAAGCCCTTCCGCGATGGTGCCGCGCAGATAATTGCTGTCGATTTTGATGTATTCGTTGGCTGAGAGTTTTTTCTCGGACATGGTGGTAGAGAGTTAAAATTGAAATTTAGTAAACGTCGCGTTGGTAGCGTTTGGCTTTCTTGAGGTTTTCGACGTAGGCCTCTGCGGCTTCGCGGGTAATGCCAGCTTGGTTTTCGACGACGGAAATTAAGGCTTCGTGGACATCGTGAGCCATGCGGTTCGCATCGCCGCAGACATAGAAATGCGCGCCTTCTTCGAGCCATTGGTAAAGCTCCTTCGCCTGTTGGATCATGCGGTCTTGGACATAGACTTTTTCCGGCTGATCGCGGGAAAAGGCGACATCGAGACGATTGAGCGTTCCCTCCTTGAGGTGATCTTGCCATTCCAACTGATAGAGAAAGTCGTAGGTGTAATGTTGATCGCCGAAGAACAACCAATTTTTCCCGGTGCTGCCTAATGCGGCGCGGTGTTCGACAAAGGCGCGGAACGGCGCAACGCCAGTGCCCGGGCCGACCATGATGACGGACGTGGCACCATCGGCTGGCAGGCGGAAATTTTTGTTCGGCTGGACGAACATCTGCACGGGATCACCGGATTTCACCAAGTCCGCGAGGTAGGTGGAGCAGACGCCTTTCCGCTGGCGACCGTGGGTGTTGTAGCGCACGGCAGCGACGGTGAGATGGACTTCGTTTTCATGCGCCAGCGGACTGGACGCGATGGAGTAAAGACGCGGTGGCAGCTTGCGGAAAATGCCGGTGAGTGCCTCGGCGGAGAGACCGTTCGGAGCAAACTGAATCAGCGCGTCGATGATTTCACGGCCATCGTTAAACTCTTTTAGCCGCTCTTTCGCATCATCGGCCAGCAGCTCGCGTAAGGTCGCTGAATCCGCAGCTTCGGCGAGTTTCGTGAGCACCGCCCGCGAGAGCGCGGTGATGTCGTAGTCCTCGCGCAATGCGTCAGCGAGCAGTTTGCGGCCCACGTTTTTGACTTCGATTTCTTCGTTTCCGGTGAGCTTGGCGGCACCGACGATCGCCTTCACCACGTCCGGTGCATTTACGGGTATAACCGCCAGTGCGTCGCCGGGTTCGTAGCTGAGGCCGGAGCCTGCTAGGGAAAATTCTAAGTGCAGAGTCTCTTTTGAAGTGCCCTCGCCATTGAGGAGGACCGAGTCGATGGTTTCCGCCGGAAAGGGATTTTTCTTCCCGTATTCCACAGCCGAGACAAACGCCGGAGCCACGAACGAAACCACTGGAGCCACCGACGCCGGAGCGAGTGCCGTGAGTGCGCTATTCATCCACGCGACATACGAATCCTCGTAGTCCACATCGCAATCTTGGCGTGTGGCGATTCGTGCCGCGCCGAGGGTTTCCAATCGCGCATCCACGTCTTTCCCGATTTGGCAAAATTTCTCGTAAGCCGTGTCGCCCAGCCCGCACACCGAGTAGCGCACGCCTGCTAGATCGAGATCCGCACTCATGAATTCTTTGTAAAATGACATCGCCGTCTCAGGTGGCTCGCCGTCGCCCCAGGTGGAAACGATGACGAGTAAGTTCGATACTTTCGCGAGATCCGCCGGGCTGATGTCCGACATATTTTTCATCGTCGCTTGGAAACCGCGCTTCTTCGCCTCCTTCACCGTACGGTCCGCCAGCACCTCAGAATTTCCCGACTCCGTGCCGTATAGCACCGTGAGTTTCCCCGCCGAAGTCGGAGCCGCTGCCGCAGAAACGGGAGCTGATCCAGCCGCAAGAAATCCGCTCAACCAGCCGCGTTGGACGGGATCAAGCTGGGCAATGAGCGAATCCAACGCTTTACGCTGGTCAAAAGTGAACGGGGCGTGCTCGGGAAGCATAATCCTTAGTTAATTACCTTGTTTTGTGAGGTTTCGCCCAAAAAGTGCAACCAATTCTGCCGACAAGCAACTATTTTTTCCAAATCCAACTCGATTTCCTCCATTCGGATCTTCGTGAAATCTCGTGCTAGACCCGCACGCTGGCCTTACGTAAAAAAGCACCATGTCCAAACTCAAAACCCCTTGGCTAGTTGTCTTGTTAGCCACGCAGCCGCTCTTCGCGGAAATCACCTTAGCTCCGCTTTTCCAAGAAGGCGGCGTGCTCCAACGCGAAAAATCTGTCCCTGTCTGGGGCCGAGCTACCGCTGGCAGGCCCGTGACCGTCACTTTCGCCGGTCAGACGAAATCGACCAAAGCGGACCCCGATGGCCGCTGGCAAGTCGCCCTCGACGCCATGCCCGCCAGCGCGGAAAGCCGCACGCTTTCCGTCACCGAAGAAGGCTCACCTGCGGTAGAAATCAAAGATATCCTCGTCGGTGAAGTCTGGTTAGGCAGCGGCCAATCGAACATGGGTTGGAAAATTGTGAACTGCCGCGCTGAGGACAAAGCCCTCGCCGCCAGCGGCCCTGTTCCTCTCATGCGACTTTTTCACGTCCCCAATGTCCTCAGTAACGTCCGGCAGGAAAAAGTGAATGCGAAGTGGACGCCCGCCACGCCTGAAACGGCGAGCAGTTTCTCCGCAGTCGCCTACTTTTTTGGCAAACTTTTAGCAGAGGAATTGAAGGTGCCCGTCGGCATGATTCACAGCTCGTGGGGCGGCTCCCGCATCGAGCCATGGTGGGCGGAAGAAGGCTTAGAAGGCGTGCCAGAACTCGCAGAAATACGGAAACAACGGCTCGCGATGAGTCCCGGATTTCCCGAATATGATCGGCCTTTCCGCGCTTACGTCACCCGAGTTCGCGACTGGACAGATGTCGCAGCACAGGCGTTAGATGCAGGACTTCCCGCTCCAGAAATGCCGTCCGCACCCGCCATGCTCAAGCCGGGACACACTGCGGAGACAGGAACCTATCAGGCGATGATTCACCCACTGGTTCCCTACGCCTTGCGCGGTTTCCTCTGGTATCAAGGCGAGTCGAACAACGGCGAAGGAATGCTCTACACAGCGAAAAAGAAGGCTTTGATTGCCGGTTGGCGGACTCAGTTTCGCGCGGCGGAGGCTCCCTTTTTATTCGTCCAGCTCGCGCCTTACAACTACACGGGTGATCGAGCAGAGGGTCTTCCCGGTTTCTGGTGGGCGCAACAGGAAAGCCTGAAAATTCCCCACACCGGCATGGCTGTCACCAACGACATCGGCAACTTGAAGAACATTCACCCGACTAATAAAACCGAGGTCGCTCGCCGACTTTTCCTCTGGGCGATGGCGGATACCTACGGCAAATCCGACATCGTTAAATCCGGCCCCTTATTTAAAAGCCACCAAGTCACCGACGCTGGCATCGTCTTAAATTTCGACCACACTGGCAGTGGCCTAACCACTCGTGATGGGGTTGCTCCTAGCTTGTTTGAAATCGCCAGTGGTAACGACGCTTTTCAACCAGCCGAGGCAAAAATTTCTGCCGACGGAAAGACGATCCTCCTCACGAACAGCGCGATTCCAAAGCCAGACCGCGCCCGATTCGCGTGGTCACAACTTGCCGAGCCTAACCTGACGAACAAAGAAGGTCTCCCGGCAGCCGCGTTTAACACGCATTGGCCTGCGGAAAAAAGCGTCGGGAAGTAATCAACCCTCCTGCCAGATCCAGTTCATCACGATTTCAATCTCTGGGTTGAGACTGTGGTGGACCGGACAACCACGAGCCGCGCCTTCAAAAATGGCGCGATCAGGATGCGAAGCCGGCAGCGGCATCGTGAGATCTAACTCCAGCCGTTTGATCCGCCGGGGCGCATCGTCTGACATGAATTTCCTCACAGAAATTTTCATCCCCTCGACGGCGACCTCCTTGCGCCGTGCGAGGATGCCGATGACGGTGGCCATGCAAGCACCCAGCGCGGTGGCCACAAGATCCGTGGGCGAAAACGCTTGGCCGAGTCCGTTGTTATCTAGCGGCGCATCGGTGGCGAGCGTGTCGCCCGATGGTAAATGAGTGGCACTGCAATGCAGATCGCCTTCGTATGTGAGTTTGATTTCAACCATGGTCGTGAGTCGTTTGTGAGTGAGATTATTCGGCCTTCGGCGGGACTTTCGCGAGCACCACACGGAATCCGTAAACGGAATCTCGGTCAGTAGGTGGCACCGGATAGCGTGAGCCAGCGTAGAGATCTTCTGCCTGATAGCTTTTCCACCCGCCTCCCCGCAGTACTCCTAGCAAGTCGTTTCCGAGTTTAGAATACTCGTCTGCCACCCACTCTTGGACGTTCCCGCCTAGGTCATGGATTCCTAACGAATTTGCGGGAAATGAACCCACGGGCGCGCTGTGCGGAAATCCATCCTCGTAGTCGGCGATGGTCCGCTCAATGGCGACCTCCAGCGTGCGCGATAATGAAGCATCCGCGAAGTTTCCCACAGCGTCATCACCATTTGGCCAGCTAGTCCCCCACGGATAGATCTGCTGCTTCTGTGCATGACGCCAACTGGGACTGAGCGCGACATCTTCGTTTAAACCAACCATCTCACTCCATTCCAAATCCGTCGGCAGTCGATAGAAATGTGTCTGCGCGATGTGGTCATCCTTCTTCTCCCGCTCAGTCAGCCAAACACAAAATGCCTCCGCGTCCTCACGCGAAACATGCGCCACCGGATGATCTGGAGTTTGAGGAAAATCCGCCGCTCTGGCTGGCGGGCGGCGGGGATTGGACTCCCTAACAAACCGCTCATAATCCTTCACTCGCGTCTCCCAAACCGAGGCCATTAAGTCTTGCCCCACCGGAGCAAACCTCATCCCAATCCCGTTTTCCCAAGGTTTCCCGAAAATGACGCCCTTGCTTTTTTCCAAAGTCACTGCCCTAGAAACTTTTTCGCCATCCGCTACTTTGACATCAATAGTCAGCGGCTTGTAGCCCTCGCGCACCAGATAGAGCTGCCAAGTGCCGGGTCTAACATCAGGGATCATCAATGTGTCATTCGCCGAGCCGACGGACACTTGGTTGGTCGGATCTGAGGTCGGGTTGATGTAAATTTCCACTCCGGGCGGATGAGTCGTGATGGTGATCTCGCCGTAGGAAATTTCTCGAACTTGCAGGCGGAACGGCTTCAGGTCATCACGCTTGGCGATTTCACTCAGCCCCGGATTCTTGAATTCGGTCTCGATGATCGGTGTTACTTCGAAGTTTTCTGGCAGATACGCCGGGTAGCCCAACTTGCGATACCACTCACCATAGGCAGTCACGTCCGCAGGCTTCGCGAGCACCACATCCACGCCGCGGCCGTTCTCAGAAAGTCGCAGAAACTCCGCTGACTTTTGCTTCGGTTTCGTTTCGTTCACAAATTGATGCCAGTGCTCCCGCGTCACGAATCCCGCGCTCTCGTGGCTATCTCCCACGGGCTGATACATATTTCCCAGATGATCCCGCCATGGCTCGCCAGCTTGAGGCGGAGAGTAAACTTCCAGCTCCGCGAAAAGCGGCGCATCCGTGAGCGCGAGCACCTTACCCTCTAACTTGTAAGTGCTGTAACCCGCCTTTTTCACCAACAACGAATACATCTCACCCACCGTCACCGGGATATACACATTCGGCGTGATGCCATAAGACTGCGCCTTCGTATCGAAAACATCTGCACCCGGCGGCGAACTCACCACCCGCAGCGTGCCAGTCTGCGGTTTGGTGATTTGTTTCTGGGGAAAAAGCTGACTGACCCACTCGCTCTCCTTCACCATTTCCCACCCCGCCCAACTCGTGAAACCCGCTAACACCAAGCTCGTCATCCAGACAGCACCGCCACTCATGCGCCGCCGTTTCCCCCGCTGGATACGCCTCAGCGCGTCTGCTAGATCTGCCGCACTCGCGATTTTCCGCTTAGAAATCCGTGGCTCGCAGATGTCACAAATGATCAGGTTCAGCTCCAACCACCGCTTCCGATCCGCCCCGCTCGGCATCACTTCTGGCAGCTCAGGAAATGACATGCGGTCCTTACCTGTCGCGATTTCATACAGCACCTTGCCCAGGCTATAAACGTCCGCCTGCGACGAGCCCGGACCTTCCGGCGGCACGAATCCTTCCGTCCCGACAAAGGTCCGCTGACCGCGCGTCGCCACCAGACCGATGTCCGCCAGCTTGGCTCGGCCATTGACGAAAATCACGTTCGATGGCTTCACATCGCGGTGCGCCAGTCCGCGCTCATGCAAGTGATCGAGTGCCTCTGCTAGACGCAAACCGACGTCGATGCAGTCGCTCGTGCTCCATTGCACACCGCTCGCTTGCTGGCTGTCCGCACGCAGCGTGCGTGGCTCGTATTCGATGGGATTGATGTCCTGACCCGTCGTCACATCGTCGCCCAGCTCCATCACGTAGTAGTAAAATGAAACGCCGTCTGGACTTCTCCCGACGTGCAGAATGTTCACCAGCGCCGGGTGATCTCGCGACATCGGCTCGAATTTTAATATCCCCTCGAACTCGCGCTCGAAGCCCCGCGCGTCCTCGAAATCCTCACGCCACACCACTTTCACCGCCCGCAATGCACCCGTCACACCACGCGCTAACCAAACTTCGCCGTAAGCTCCACCCCCGATTTTCCGCAGAACCTCGTGGTCAGGAATCACAGGATTCGGCCGGAGCTTAATCGCCATCTGCTTCGTCTTCGAGTTTGGCGAGTTCCTTCTTGAGCACGGCACCCACGCGGTGCTTCGCCAGATAGACCTGCGCCATGCTCACCCCGAGCTGATCTTGCACCCGTTTCGCGTCCCATTGCTTAATCACGTAGCAATCGAATATCTGATACTGCTTCGGAGAAACTTGCGCCTTCACCCGAGACAGAGCGGCGTCCGCCACATTTTTTTTCCACTCCACATTCCACAGCCGCGACAGCACATCGCCATTCGGATCTTCCACGCGATCGATCACCGCCGTCTTCCGATCATTTTCCCAGTCGCCCACGAGCATCGCCGTGTCCTTCTTGCGCTTGCGAAATTGATCGTTGATCCGCCACCGAGTCATGTTCATCAGCCACGTTTTGAATGAACCCTGCTCGGGATCGTAGAGCTTCTTTTTACTCTGCTTCGCGATGGATAAAATCGTCTCCTGCACACAGTCAAACGCCTCATCCTGCCGCAAGCCCGCCTTGATCGCCACGGCGTAAATCAAGCGCCAGTAGGTTTGGTAAAACTCGTCCCACGTCCGCTGGTCTTCCCAGTTATCCAGCCGCGCAATCAGACTCTTCCGCGTCTTCGCATAGCCATGCGCCAGAATCGCGTCTCGTTCATCCACTTTTTCCTCGTTGCCCTCAGCCATTGGGAAATCTCTACCTCAAACCTCGTCCGCTGTCTTTCACCGATTCGAGTTTTTCGCAACGCCCTCATCGTCAGTCATAAAATAGCAATCAAGCTCATCAAATCATCGGGAAAAGCGAAGCATCACCGAACTTATTTACAATCCGCGCTCTCTGGGCATAGTCCCGATCCGCAATCACTCAACCGTGTCCCAGATCTCACCCATCCAGGACTCCCCCCACGGAGAGCACAATGACACCCACACCATCACCCCTCAACCCATCGCAGACCGTTGAACGGATCCGCGAAATCATCGTAGGCCGCCATCTCGAACGCCTCGAACAACGCGTCGCCCGCATCGAGACCGTCGGCGTCTCCGCTCCGCCGCCCTCATCGCGGTTAGAAGATCGGCTGTTCGCAAACGAAGCCCAGCTCGAAGCGCTCAAGGAAAATCTCCATCGCCTCGTCGATACCACCCGTGAGCAAACCGAGCTGCGTCTCTCGCAAACACGCGAGGAAACCCAACGCCTCGCAGCGCAGATTCAGCAAGTCGCCGCTTTGAAATCCAGCGAACCCGCCGCACCTGCGATGCATCAGCTGGAGCGGAAAATCGGCACCTGGCTCACCGACTGGCAGAGCTCCTTCCAAGTCCATCTCAACGACCGCGACCAACGTCTCGCCACCCAACTCCGCAGCGAAGTCGCCGCCCTCTGGGAAAACACCGAGACCCAACTCACCCGCCTCGAAAGCCGCGCCGTGGATCGCGATTCCATCGAAGAACGCTTCAACCGCATCGCCCTCGCCGCTCGCGCACTCGCTGAGTGCGCTTCGCCCACTCCGCTCTCACCCCAGACTGCTGCCAGCTCATGACCGCAGCTCTCTCCCCACTTCCCATCCCAGCCTCAGGCTTTTCGTCACGGATTGCCAGCTCATGGTCGCGGGAACCCATGCCGTCAGGATCTAGCAGCACCAGTGCCGCCGCCTTCGCCATGCCGCTGCCCGCATGGCCACTGCCCAGCAGCGTAGCTCCAAAACCATTTCCTACCGCGTGGCCCGCGCCTCTCACCGTACTCCCATCGCCCACCGCGGCCAGCATTCCCGTCGCACCCATTCCATCGGGTGCTCCCCAGACAGTCTTCATTCCAGCTCCCGAACCACAGGCCGCACCACCCGATTTCACCGACGATGACCTCAGCGCCGCCTTCGCCCCCATCGTCGAGAAAGCCGTTAGGAGTGCCGTTTACGCCAAGGAAAACGGCATCGACACCTACCTCGAGCCCATGCTGCGTGCCACCATCCGCCGCGCACTCGCCGAGTATTCCCCTGCATCGCGTCCATTTCATGCACCGCGCGCATTCGACCGCCTCGTTTGGCATCTCCAAGCCCTCTTCACCAGCCGCACCTACGAGGATATTGTTTTCGAGAAAACCCACCGCTTTCAGGTCGAAGAAGTTTTCCTTGTCGATGCCGCCAGCCTCGCCCTCGTCTCATTCGCCAGTTGCAATCCCGCCCGCCATTCCTCCGCCAAGCGCGTCATTAGCACCGTCCATCGGCTGGCCATGCAGCTCCGCGACGAGCAAGAGAACATCCGCGAAACTTTCCAACTCCCCGACGAGCGCAACGTCATCTCTCGCGTCGGTCGCCACGTCATCCTCATGGCCGTCGTCCGTGGCACCGCGAACGAACTGGTCCTCGCAGATTTGGAATTTTCCCTCCGCCGCATCGAAGACCGCTTCCGCGAGCAATTCCAAGACCAAGGCTCCGCGCTCATGCACGCGCTCCAGCCATTTCTCGAAGATTGCCTGCTAATCCAAGCCCCCGCCAGCACCACCTAATCACGGCTGGCAGACCCAGAAATCATAGTGCGGTGGATACCCCTCGCACAGGTTTAGAGCCTTTAAAATCAGGCTTTCCCCGCTCGGCAGATTCAGACACTTCGCAGAGGACAGGCCACTCGGTCCCGGCATCGGGCAGTCCGGCCAGAATACGCCGACACCTAACAAAAGCGGCAGGATCGCCTTACCGCTAGCGATAGGAAGATCATCACAATCCATCAACATCACTTTGACTTTGCTAGGCTCAGGCGTCTCGTCGAGCACCAGTTGATGGGAATCAGGCAATTGAAAAACATCGTACTTCATGGCTTTTCAGGGTTTCTACGAAACTAGTAATTCATTTAAAATTGCCCAGATGAATCTTCATAAAATTGAAAAAAACCATCTACCCAATGCGAGAATCACTCATTCCAAATACTTTGCCTCAATTGCCGAACATTCGATTCATCAGCCATTTTATCGGCACAGCCACAAGCGAGGCAATGTCCAAGATTCGCAACCCACTCTTCTCGCCGGGGTTGCAGTTCCCGCCTCCAGTCGCGTAGGCCAGCCGCACGAACCCAAGTGATCCCATGAGACTCCTCCTCGCCTTCATCCTCTCTGTTACATGTCACGCTGCGACACAAAGGCCTAACATCCTCTTCATCCTCGTGGACGATCAATCGCCCTACGATTTCAAATTCCACAATCCGCAATCCACGCTTGATGCCCCTCACATCGAGCGCCTTGCAGCCAGCGGCATGATCTTGGATTCCGCCCATCACATGGGATCCTTCACTGGCGCGGTTTGCACGCCCTCGCGGCACATGATCGCCAGTGGACGGTCGGTTTGGCATCTTCCCATCGGCCCCAGTGCGGAGAAATGTCCGTTGGATCTTGAGAAAAACACGCTCGGCCCCGTCTTCAATCGCGCCGGATTCGCCACCATGCGGACGTGCAAACAAGGCAACAGTTACACCGCCGCAGACAAACTCTACGACGTCGTTCACGACGCCACTAAACGCGGTGGCACAGCGACATCTGGCAGCGCATGGCACGCCGAGCGCGTGCTCGAATACCTCGGCGAGCGGCAGGCAAAAAAGGACGAACGCCCATTTTTCATCCACTTCGGCCTCTCCCATCCCCATGACGAGCGCGACGGCACGCCGGCACTTCTCGCCAAATACGGCGCCACTAACCACACCGACCGATCCACCCCGCCGCCCGCCCACCCCAAGCAACCGCCGCTGCCGCCCAACTGGCTTCCCGCCCACCCTTTCGACAACACCGACATGAACGTCCGAGATGAAGTGGATGTCAGCGGTGTCTGGAAACGCCGCGACGAAGTCACCATCCGCAACGAAATCGGCCGCGATTATGCCTGCTCTGAAAACATCGACACCCAGATCGGCCGCGTCCTCGCAAAGCTCGACGAAATGGGAGAACTCGGAAACACCTACATTTTTTATACAGCAGATCACGGCATCGCCATCGGTCGCCACGGATTGCAGGGGAAACAAAATCTCTACGAACACACTTGGCGCGTGCCGATGATCGTCAAAGGCCCAGGAATCAAGCCCGGCAGTCGCGCTCCCGGAAATGTTTACCTCGGCGACTTACTCGCCACTTTCTGCGAACTCACCGGAGTTTCTGTGCCTGAAACCAACGAAGGCACCAGCTTCAAGCCCGTGCTTCTCGGTGAAATACCCAGCATTCGCGAGACCCTCTACGGTGTCTATAATGGTGGCGAGAAACCCGGCATGAGATCCCTCAAACACGGCGATTGGAAACTCATCGAATACCAAGCCCCCGGCATCCGCGAAACCCAGCTTTTCAACCTCAAGGACAACCCTCACGAACTTCTCGCCGAGCACAAAAAACCTACAGCCACCAACCTCGTCGCCGATCCCCAACATGCCGCCAAACTCGCCGAAATGCGCACCCTTCTCCTCGCCGAGATGCGCCGTCTCCACGACCCATGGCGTTTCTCCAACCAACCCGACGACGGCCTCACGCCACCCAAAAACCACAAGCCCACCCGCAACAAAAAGCGCAAACCCTGACTCCACACACCTCCATGAAATCGCTCACCGCCATCTTCCTCATCGCCCTTTGCGCCGCACATCCTGCCATCGCCCAATCCACAAAGAAAAATCCACCATCCCCCGATGCAAAAACTCACCTCTACAAAACCGTCGCCAACGACAAGCTGCCGCTCTTTGTCGATGCACCGAAAGGGCACAAACCGGACGCCAAAATTCCAGCCATCGTCCTCTTTCACGGCGGCGGTTTCAAATCTGGCTCGGAAGAGCAATTTCAGCGCCAAGCCCAGCATCTCGCCGACCGTGGCATGGTCGCCATCCGCGTCCGCTATCGGCTCACCAGTCAAAAGGAAATCGAAGTCAAGGACTGCATCGAGGATGCAATCTCAGCGATGCGCTGGGTACGCGCAAATGCAGGAAAACTCGGAATCGATCCCGACCGCATTGCTGCCGGTGGCGGCTCTGCGGGCGGATATCTCGCAGCGGCCACCTTGCTCATCGACCACATCAACGCCAAGACCGACCCGGCAGATGTGAGCGCGAAACCGAATGCTCTCGTCCTTTTCAACCCAGGATTCGGAAATCACAAAAAACAAGCTGGCCCTGATCCCCGCGACCCGGATGGGAAAGGAAATCTCCTGAACTATGTGAAACCCAACCTGCCCCCCATGATCCATTTCTTCGGCACCGCAGACCCGATGCTCCCCGAAGCCATGCAATTCATGGAAGCCTACCAAAAGGCCGGAAATCGCGTCGAATTATTCACCTACGAAGGCCAAGGCCACAGCTTCTTCAATCAGGACAAGTATCTCGATCTGACCCTGGCCGAGACGGACAAGTTCCTCGTCGGCCTCGGCTGGTTGGAGAAAAAAGCCTCCGCCCCGTGAAACCGAACTCGCCTCCATCCGACAACACCGCTAGCAGTTTCAGGTGGGTGAGAGTCTTGAACCAACTCCCTCTAAATCAGTCGAATCGGTGAAATCAGAGGTCCCCATTTTCATCTCTGGGCGAATGAAAAGTCACTCCGCTGACACGCGTAGAAGCCGGGTCTCGGACCACCGCCAGATTTCACCATGAAACACCACCTCCCAAGCAAACTCCGCCCCGCCTTCATCGC
>JANOQR010000026.1:0-80301 GCA_031414935.1 Luteolibacter sp. | reverse complement strand
ACACAGTAGGACAGCACCCGGCAGCCCGAGAAATTTTCATACATCCGCAGATACATCCGAAACGCCTCACATTCCCGCTCCCCAAACACAAACCGCCGATCCACCACGCGGGAAATGCAGTGGTAAATCACCGGTTTCGAGAAGGAATTCTGCCAGTCTGCCAGCCAACGTGCCTTGCGCATGTCGCCACCCTACAGACGCAAACCAAAGAGCAAAGGGTATATTTTATTAATTATCTGTCCCTTTATATGATGGCTATTTTTCGCTGACGATGAGCAGTTAGTTTTTCGGACTACTTCGACATGTCGAAGTAGTCCTCAAGAGGATGCTATTAGCTTCGGAGCTAGGCATTCAAACACGCGGTTCCAAACAGCGTGAAACCCGTGGATTGCTCGATTTGGATGTCGAGCAGTTGGCCGGTGAGTCGGTCGGCTTCGCCGTCGAAGATAACGATTTTATTCTGCGTGGTGCGGCCCGTGAGCCGGGCGGCGTTGTTTTTCGATGGGCCTTCGCAAAGGACTTGTTGGCGGGTGCCGAGGATGGCGGCGTTGCTGGCGATGGCGAGGCGATCGACGACGGCTAGCAGGCGTTGGTTGCGCTCTTCCTTCACGGATTCTTCGAGTTGGCCATCCATCTCTGCGGCGGGCGTATTGCGGCGTTTCGAGTAGCGGAAAACGAAGGCGTTGTCGAACTTGAGGTGCTCCACGGTGTTGATCGTGGCTTGGAAATCTTCCTCTGTTTCGCCGGGAAAACCGACGATGATGTCGGTGGTGATGGCGATGCCGGGTCGGGTGGCTTTCATTTTCTCGCAGATCTCGATGAATTTCTCGTTCTTGTATGGACGGCGCATTTCGCGGAGAATGCGATCCGAGCCGCTCTGCATCGGGAAATGGATGTGCGAGCAGAGTTTCGGCAAGTAGGTGAAGGCGGCGACGAGGTCATCCCGGTAGCCGATGGGATGCGGCGAGGTGAAGCGGATGCGCTCGATACCCTCGACTTCGTGGACGGCTTCGAGGAGCTGGACGAAGGGAGATTTCCCGTCGATTTTTGGAAACTCGGTGCGGCCATAGAGGTTGACGATTTGGCCTAGCAGAGTGACTTCCTTCACGCCATGCGCGGCGAGGTGGCGGACTTCGCTGACGATCTCGGCAATGGGGCGGCCACGTTCTTTTCCGCGGGTGTCGGGGACGATGCAAAAGGAGCAGCGCATGTTGCAGCCCTGCATGATGGAGACGAAGGAAGACGCTTCGTGAGCCTTCGGGACGTGGTCGCGGATGGTGTTTTGCGAGCCTTCTTCTTCTGCGGTGTCGCAGACGGTGGCGCCGCGCAGCGAGTAGGTGGGATCGTCCATGCGGGCTTCTAACCGCCGCTTGAGGATGCCATCCACGTATTCGAAAACTTTGTGGTATTTCTGGGTACCGACGACGACATCGAGGTTCGGGACGGTTTTAAAAAGCTCATCGCCGCGTGACTGAGCCATGCAGCCCATGAAGCCATAGACGACGTGTTTCCGGTCGCGGCCCTTGTGGATGAGGTTGCCCATTTTCCCGAGGGCTTTTTGCTCGGCCTGATCTCTGACGGAACAGGTATTGATGAGCACGGCGTCCGCCTCATTTTCATCCGCCGTGACCGTGTAGCCGCCCTCGCTGAACATCTTCGCGACTTGCTCGGAGTCGCGCTCGTTCATCTGGCAGCCGTAGGTTTTGACGTAAACTTTGGGCATGGGAAGATGGGGTGAGGTGGGAGCGAAGAGCGGAGAGGAAGAGTCTGGATCTGACTCTATGCTCTAGGCTCGAAACTCCACGCTCTCAAGCCAGCTTGAGCCTCGTGTCGGAGGCGAGCTTGTCGCTGAGGGCGGACCAGCCTTCTGGGGCTTGCATGTTGAAGCAGTGGAGATAGACGGTGAGGAGGACGGGATCGAAAATGTCGATGAGGCGGTCGATGGTGGTGTCGAGGCGTGCAGCGTCGAGGTTCTTGGGGAGATCGCCGACGACGGAGCCTTTGCCGTCGTGCGGGATGCCCATGCCGTCGCAGAACATGGCAAGGAGCGATTGCTGGCCAGCCATGAGGTAGGCTTGGAGGAGGTGTTCGCCGATGGTGTCACAGGCTTTGAGTTTGAGCGTTTTGGCGATCCACGCGTATTGCTCGGCCATGGATTTTTTCTCGACGAAAACAGGCCGCAGCTTGCGATTTCCCGCGAGGGTGGCGACGGCGGAGCGATAGACGTTTTTGTCGTTGGCGCGGAACCAATCGAGGATTTGATAAACGAAGGTGGAGTCAACAGCGGTGTAGAGATCGTGGGCTTTCACGGTATGGAAATTTTAAGTGGCCGGGAGTCAATCCGCTGTGCCGCCCCGTGGCAAGGGCGGAGACGGGAAAAGGCGGCGGGGGTTGGATGGAGGGAAAAATGAGAGCGCACTTCTCTAACGAGATCGTGGCGCTGTCTGACCTATTTGAGTGGTTGAATTGTTTTTTCTTTTTGTGACGGAGCGACTTTAGGAACAAAAAAATCTGCGATTTCTGCGGGATTTGAGGCGATCCAGCCGGGGTTCGCGGTGGCGAGGTGCTGGCGATCGTGGAACCCCCAATCCACGGCGATGGATTGCATTCCGGCGCGGTGGGCGGTCTGGATGTCCATGGTGGAGTCGCCGATGAGCGTGCATTCCGAAGCGGGGAGGCTGAAATTTCCGGCGATTTCCTGTGCGCCGGCGGGGTCGGGTTTGTGCGGGATGTCGGGACGTTGGCCGAGGACGGTGGTGAAATGAATTTCGGGAAAAAGGCGTGAAACTATGGCGGTGGTGAATGGGTGTGGCTTGTTTGAGAGCACGGCGAGTGGGTAACTGCTGGATTGTAGGGTGCCTAGCAGCTCGGCGATTCCGGCGTAGAGTGTGGTTCCGGTGGGCCAGGTGACTTCGTAGTTTTCTTTGAAGCCTTGTTCGAGTGAGAGGAGGAGTCGTGGATCTGCATCTGGCGGGGCAGCACGTCGGATGAGGATGCGTGCGCCATCGCCGATGAATCCACGCACGGCGGGGAGGGAATGGGTAGGCAAGTGGTGCTCTGCTAGGACGTGATTTAGCGAAGCGGCGATGCCTTGCAGCGAGTCCACCAGAGTGCCGTCGAGATCGAAAATGAGGCCATGTTTCACGCGGCGAGGCTGCCCGGTCGGTGGTGGCTGGGGAAGCGGTTAGAATCCGATCAAGCTGACTAGCTCGTTGTCGCTGAAGTCGTCGAGTTGATCGGCGGCAGCGATGAGGGTTTCTGTTTCTGCGATGTCTTGGATGGCGACGGCTTCGGGAGAATCTAGGGCGACCGTGGTGCGTGTCGCATCCGATGAGGGACCGACAAAAGCAAACACCAAGGCCGCCGTGGCACCAGCCAGACCTGCGAGGGGAACAGGGGAAAGTAGGCGACTCCACCAGGGTTTCGCATCGGCAGCGAGACGTGCGGCGCGCAGTGTGTCATCGACGAATCGTGCGCTAGCCTGCTGCGGCGGGGCTTGATCTAGCAGCTTCCAGACAGCGTCGGATTCCCAAGATTCGTCAGATTTCAGTGGCTCGCGGTTCATGGTGGAAGGTTGTGTAACGTCGGCTGAAACCCGAGGTGGATCGGAAAGTTGCGTGGCGGTGAAAATGACTCCGAGAAAGAAGATGAAGACCGTGAAAGCTAGGAGGAGTGTCAGGGTTTTATTTTAGGAGGAGCCAGATGGGCTGGGGCCAGAAGCCGAGGACGAGGGTGGCGAAGGTGAGAGTGGCGATGCAAACCTTGCTGATGGGTGGGAGGATGATGGGTTTTTCGGTGGCTGGGGCGGCCCACCAGATGGCGCGGATGACGTTGAAGTAGTAGTAAAATCCTGCGGCAGCGGCGATGAAGGCGATGCCAATGCCCCACCAGAGTTGGGCATCGACGGCGAGGGAGAAGACGAAGAATTTTCCGAAAAATCCGGCGGTAAGCGGGACTCCGGCGAGGGCGGCGAGGAGGACCGTGAGTGCGAGGGCGAGTTGGGGATTGGTTTTTCCGAGGCCGTTGAAATCACTGATGTTTTCGCCATCGCGCTGGATGCGGATTTGGGCGAGGACGAAGAAGACGCCGAGGGTCATGAGCAGGTAGGTGGCGAGGTAGAAGGAGACGACTTTGGCGGAACCTGCGGAGGTGGCAGTTTCCGGCGACCATGCGGCGAGGGCGAGGAGTAGAAATCCGGCGTGGGCGATGGAGGAGTAGGCGAGCAGGCGCTTGAAGTTCGTTTGCGGGATGGCGGCTAGGTTTCCGAAGAGCAAGGTGGCGCAAGCGAGGATGAGGAGGATGGTGATGACGGGGCCGCGAGTGACTTCAGCGGCGAGGAAAGGTTCAAGAAAGCGGATGGTGAGGATGAAACCTGCGGCTTTTGAACCGACGGAGAGGAAAGCGGTGGTGGGCGTGGGTGCGCCTTGATAGACATCGGGTATCCAGACTTGCATGGGGACCGCGCCCATTTTGAAGCCGAGGCCGACTAGGACGAGGGCGATGCCGAAGAGGAGAGGGGTGGAGTTGGGGGCGGACACGGAAAAAGATTGAAGGGTGTGGCCTTCGGAAATCGGAGAGCTAATACTCGTGAAGCCGTCGAAGGTGGAGTGGGTGGTTAGCCACTGGGAGATACCCCCGAGGCTCATCGTGCCGGTGGTGCCGTAGATCCAGGCGATGCCGTAAACGAGGAAGCCGGTGCTGAGGGCTCCGAGGATGAGGTATTTTACCCCGGCTTCGAGCGAGCCGACGTTGCGGCGCATGTAGGCGACGAGGATGTAGAAGGTGATGGTGACGAGTTCGAGGGCGACGAAGGCTCCAGCGAGGTCTTTGGCGGAGGCGAGCCACATCATGCCTGCGCAGGCGAAGACGGGGAGGCAGTAGAATTCGCCCGTGCCGTTTTCGGACTCGGGGCCATCGGTGAAACGGGAGAGGATTTTCCGGTAATCGACGGCGAGGAGGAGGACGAGGATGGTGGTGAGAAGGGCGAAGGCTTTGTAGAATTTCGCGAGGCCGTCGAATTGGTAGAAGTTCCAGAGGGGCGAGGTGCTTTCTGGGGTTGGTGCTGTGGGTATCGAGAAAACGTGACCACCAGACACTATTTCAATTCCGCCTTTGAGGCGCTCTGGCAAACCAACTGCGAAAAATGTGGCGAAGAGGATGAGTGTGAGGCCAGCGGCGGCAGCGAGGCCGACCCAGGCTTTGCTTTTGGCGGGCACGAAGGCTTCGGCCATGAGTAGGACGATGCCGAGGGTGACGGTGAGGGCTTCGAGGTAGTAGGCGGGCATGGAGGAAAGTTGCTAGTGTTCAGTTTTCAGTTTTCAGGAATAAAACTGAGATCACTTGAGAAGATTGAGCAGGAGATTCGGGCAGAGGCCGACGGCGAAGAGGGTGATGACGAGGAGGGTGGCGGGGATGCGGTCGGCTAGGGTGAGATCGGCGGCGGACTCGGTGGTTTTGACGGTGGGGCCGTGGAAGATGTTGCGGTAGGCGCGGAGCATATAGACGGCGGAAATGACGACGCCCCAGATCGAGAGGATACAGGCGATTTGGACGGGGCCGAGGCCGGTGGTGCCGTTGTAGCTCTGGAAGGCGGCGAGGAAGACGAGGACTTCGCCGGAGAAATTCGCGAGTCCGGGGAGGCCGATGGAGGCCATGGCGGCGATGCCGAAAATGAAGGCGAGCTTGGGCGCGGATTTGGCGAGGCCACCGAGATCTTGGAGATCGAGCGAGCCGGTGTTGCGCTCGATGCGGTCGGCTAGCCCGAAGAGGAGGGCGATGGAAATACCGTGGGCAAACATGAGGACGATGGCGGCGGATTGGGCGATTTCGTTGGTGAAGCCAGAAGCGGAGATAAGGGTTGCTGGACCACTGTTAATACTCATTTCGGCAATTCCTCCACTGCGGTAGCTTGCAATGAGCGCGGCGATGGCGAGGAAGATGTAGCCCATGTGCATGACGGAGGAATTCCCTAACATGAGGTCGAGACGTTTTTGGGAAATCGTGACCCAGCCGACCCAGAGGATGTTTCCTAGCAAGAGGACGAGCAGGGGAGTGAGCCAGTGTTGGAGTCCGACGGGGACGAGCGGGATGGCGAGGCGGAGGAGGCCGTAGAGTCCGAATTTTTTCAAGACTCCGGCGTGCAGCATGGCGACAGGTGCAGGCGCGCTGGCGTAGGCGGGCGCGGCCCATGAGTGGAAGGGGAATAGGGAAACGAGCGTGCCGAAGCCGACGAGGAGCAGGGCGGCGATGCCAGTTTGGGCGTACGCGGGGATGAGTGCTTTGTTCGCGATCATCGTCGGGATGTGATAGCTGCCGGTGAGGTTGGCGAGCCAGACGAGGCCCGCGAGCAGGACGATGGAGCCGAGGCCGAGGTAGATGGTGATTTTCCATGCGGCGGCGCGGCGGTCGCCACGGCCTAAGATGCCGATCATTAGGAAAGTCGGGATGAGCGCGAGTTCGTGAAAGGCGAAGAAGAAGAATAGATCGGTGGCGGCGAAGGCTCCGAGGGCACCTGCGGAAATGAGCAGCGATGAACCGAAGTAGAGTTTTTCCCGGCCTTCGGGAGATTTTCCTGAGAGGACAGCGGCGAGGGTGACGATGACGGAGAGCAGGACCATCACGACGCTCATGCCATCGGTGAAGGCGAAGGCGAGGTTGAGCGCGGGTTTTTCGAGGACAGATGCGGAGAACGACCAGAGGCCGGAGTTTTGCCATGAAAAGGCGGCGGCAAGTCCGAGTGCGAGATTGACGGCGGCGACGGCGATGGCGGTGAGTCGCGCTGGCGCACCGAGAAGGATCGCGATGAAGGCGAGGAGCGGGAGAAAGACGAGGAGGGCGAGCATGGGAGATTAGAGCTTGGAGCTTGGAGCTGGGAGCGGAGAGAAGGAAATAGGCGGGACGCCTGTTTCACGACAGAGCCGAGACGGCTGTGCTACTTGGCGGGAGCCGCCGGGTGAACTTGAGATCACAAGTTGTGATCTCAAGTTTTGGATGGTGAGAGTGGAGGCTGACATTTTCAGGAAATACGGGAGGTGCGGGCGAAATGAATTTCGCGGTCCGATTTTTAAAACGCGGTGAAATAGACGACGAGGATGACGCCGAGGCCGAAGACGAAGGCGTAGGCTTGGAGGCTGCCGGATTGGACTTTGCGGAGGATGTTGCCGGAGGATTCGGCGGCGCGGGAGAGGCCGCCGACGAGGAGGCCGTTGATGATGAGTTCGTCGAAGAAGGCGATGATGGCGGCGAAGGCGTCTTGGAAGTAACGGACGAGGAAATTGTCGTAGATGCCGTCGATGTAGAAGCGGTTTTTGAAGAGCGGGATGGAAAGTGGGTCTTTGTCTTTGCCGGAATAGAGGATGAATCCGGCGATGAGGCCGAGGAGAAGGGCGGCGATGGAGGCTCCGAGGATGAGGGTGTGGCCATCGACATGGCCGTGGGCGTGAGCGCGGGGATCGATGGCATTGAGCGGGCCGGTGAGCCATGCGGAGCCGATGGCCATGACGGCGAGGAGGGCGAGTGGGATCCACATGAGTGGGCCGACTTCGTGGGCGTGATCGGCGTCTTCTGAGCGGGATTTTCCCAGGAATGCGACGATGAAGGCGCGGGTCATGTAGAAGGTGGTGAGAAAGGCGACGAAGACGGCGATACCGAAGAGGGCTTTGTTTTTGCCGAAGGCGGCGGCGAGGATTTCTTCTTTGGAGTAGAAGCCGGAGGTGACGAAGGGGACGGCGATGAGGGCGGCGGTGCCGAGGGCGAAGGTGATGCCGGTGATGGGCATTTTTTTCAGGAGTCCGCCCATTTTCCAGATGTCTTGTTGGTGGTGGCAGGCGTGGATGACGGCTCCGGCACCGAGGAAGAGGAGGGCCTTGAACCAGGCGTGGGTGAAGAGGTGGAACATGCCTGCTTCGCCAGCGACGAGGCCGACGGCCATGACCATGTAGCCGAGTTGGGAGAGGGTGGAGTAGGCGAGGATTTTTTTGATGTCGTCTTGCTGGGTGGCCATGAGGGCGGCGGCGAGGGCGGTGATGCCGCCTGTCCAGGCGATGACGGTGCTGGAGGTGAGGCTGGCTAAAATTTCTGGCGGGAGGGCGAGGGAAATCTGGACGCGGAAGAGCATATAGACGCCGGCGGCGACCATGGTGGCGGCGTGGATGAGGGCGGAGACGGGAGTGGGGCCTTCCATGGCATCGGGGAGCCAGACGTGTAGGGGAAGTTGGGCGGATTTTCCAACGGCACCGCAGAAGATGCAGAGGAGGGCGGTGGATAGGGTGGCGGCGAAGATGGCGGGGTTGGCGGTTTGGAAGGATTTGATGCCATCGGCCATGCCGTCGAAGGAGAGTGCGCCGGTGATGCCCCATAGCATGAGAATGCCGACCATGAAACCGAAGTCGCCGATGCGGTTGCAAAGGAAGGCTTTTTTCGCAGCATCGGCGGCGGAGTCTTTGTGATACCAATGGCCGATGAGGAGGTAGGAGCTGAGGCCGACGAGTTCCCAGAAGATGAAGGTCATGATGAAATTGTCCGCGAGGACGATGCCGGTCATGGAGAACATGAAGAGCGATAGGCCGGTGAAGTAGCGGGCTTTGGCGGCGTCTTCCTTCATGTAGGCGAGGGAGAAGATGTGGACTAACAGGCCGACGCCGGTGACGACGATCATCATGCCGGTGGAGAGTTGGTCGAGCTTGATGCCGATGTTGATGGAGAAGTCGCCAATGGTAGCCCAGGGGAAATGGGAGGTTTCATTTTTACCGAGGAGGAGGACGGCGAGAATGAAGGTGGTGAGCGCGGAGGAGGTGGAAACGATGGGGGCAAGACCGGTTCGTTTGAGGATGAGTTGGTTCGCTGCCGCGATGACGAGCGGGAGGAAGAGGAGGAGCCAGGCGAGGTTCATGGGAAACTGAGTAGAGGAAGATTTTTTACCACGGATTACGCGGATTTACGGATTTGAAGAGTGGATGTTAGCGACTCGTTTGAAGGTGAGCGACTGGTTCTTGAAATTTAAAATGAGGCCGACTTTTAGGTGGGAGACGCAGAGGTAACTGAGCGTTTGGGCGATGTGGAGATCGGTGATGGTTGAGGCGACTTTGGCTTCAACGAGGACTTTGTTTTCGACTATCAAATCGGTGATGAGTTTTCCGACGTTTTGTTCGCGGTAATAAACAGGAAACTGTTGTTGCTGAGTGTGGCTGAGAGATTGCGATGTCAGTTCGATGCAGAGAGCGTTTTCGTAAATCGATTCATTGAGACCGGGACCGAGCGCACGATGCACCATCATGGCCGCGCCAATAATCAATTGGGTAAGGTCCATGTGTGGGTGTGAAGATCTATCAGTTTCCATTAAATCAGTTTCTTAAATCCGTAAATCCGCGTAATTCGTAGTTAAAAATCTTCCTCACCCTTTCAAGGAGGTGAGTTCGTCGGTGTGGATGGTTTGGCGGGCGCGGTAGAGGGCGACGATGATGGCGAGACCGACGGCGACTTCTGCAGCGGCGACGGTGATTACGAAGAAGACGAGCATTTGGCCGTTGTAGTCGGGGAGGCCGTTGGTGGCGACGTTGAATCGGGAAAATGCGACGAGGGTGAGGTTTGCGGCACTGAGCATGAGCTCAAGGCACATGAAGACGATGATGATGTTCCGGCGCATGACCACGCCTGCGAGGCCGATGGCGAAGAGCAGGCCGGAGACGAGGAGGTAGTCGTTGAGGGAAGCCATTTTGAAGAGGGTGATTGGTTATTTGTTAAAAGTTATTGGGGAAGAATGGGAGTGATGGGAGGTGTGGGAATGATGGAGTGGAGCTTTTACAAATAACTTTTAACTTCTAACTAATAACTTTATTCCGCCTGCCGTTTCGAGAGGACGACGACGCCGACGGTGGCGACGAGGAGGAGGACGCCTAGGATTTGGAAGGGGAGATTGTATTGGGTGAAAAGGGTGTGGCCGATGAGGTGGACGTCGGGGAGTTTTCCGGCGGTGAGGGATTCGGAGATTTTTCCGGCGTAGGCGGGGTTGGTGGCTGCGGCGGTGAGGGTGGCTTGGTCGAGGGGTGGGGCGATGACGTTCGGCGTGCGTGAGAGGATGCCGATGAGCTGAACCATGAAGGCGGCGACGAGGCCAATGCCAGCGACGATGGGAAGGAGTGGCTTGGCGGCTTTTCCTTCATCTTTGAGGTCGAGCAGCATGATGATGAAGAGGAACAACACCATGACCGCGCCGGTATAGACGAGGATTTGGATGACTCCGACGAAGAAGGCGCTGAGGCCGATGAAGAGTCCGGCAAGTCCGACGAAGCAGGTGACCACGGAGAGCGCGCTTGAAACGGGATTGCGGAAGGCGATGACGGAAACTCCGCCGATGAGCATGACGGTGGAGAAGAGCCAGAAGAGGTAAGATGGCATTTTGTTATTGGTTATAAGTTATTTGTTATTGGTGAAAGAGTCAGAATGTTCCGTTTAACTTCTAACCAATAACATTTAACATCATTTCAACTCATTCCACTTGTTGACGAGGCCGACGCGGGTGCCGCCGATTTCGTAGAGTTTCTTTTTGTCGTGGACCATGTCGGCGCGTTTGAGGCCGGTGATGAGGTAGTCTTTGCGGAGGTAGATGGCTTGCTCGGGGCAAACTTCTTCGCACATGCCGCAGTAGATGCAGCGGATCATGTCGATGTCGAATTCGAGCGGGCGTTTTTCGACTTTGGCCCACGGGTCGTCAGATGGGATTTCGGACGGAGTGATTTTGATGGCCTTGGGCGGGCAGATGAATTCGCAGAGCTGGCAGGAAACGCAGCGTTCGCGGCCTTGTTCGTCGGTGACGAGGGCGGGGGCACCGCGGTAGTAGTCGGGCAGGTGCTCGTCCCAGCGTTGCTCGGGAAACTGCATGGTCACGCCGAGGCCGGATGAGGCGAGTTCTTTGGCACCGACGGATTTTCCACGCAGCGTTTTGACTGCGTGGGTCATGGTGAGGAAGAAGCCTTTGATGAGGGCTCCGAAGTAGATTTTTTCGCCGAAATTGAGCTTCGGGCGTTGGAGTTTGACGACGGCCATGGGGAAAGTGAGTTAGTTGGGATGTGCGAGTTTGAGTCGGTCAAATGGGACGGGGCACGGGATGCCGTAGAGTTTTTCAAAGAGGGCTTTCATGCGCGCTGCTGGGGAAAGTTCTTTGGGGAGTGAGTCGAGGATCATGGTTCGTGCAGTCGATAGCATGGAAATACCCATCGCTAACTTGCCCTCGGGAGTGAGCGACATGACGTGCTTGTAGATCATGTCGTTCACTTCCGGGGAAGTGTCTTTCATGCTGTAGCCTGTGTTAGCGTAGCGGTGAGTTGAAGTTTCTCTGCCCATTGTTGGATGTAGAGTTTATCGCAAGGTTCGGATGAAAGGAGATTGCGGATGTCGCCGAATTGGAGTTCTGAATCGGTGTCTCTAGCCCAGTGTAGTTTTGAAAGGATTAGATCTTCTTTTGAGACGATCCATGTAGGGTGGTTTTGGATGTTATGGAGTATTTTCCGGGTGAACTCATGAATGCGGTATTCCTCATTTTTGCGGACCATGAAGTCGATTTTGATCATGGTGGCTAAATGAATGATGTTGAAGCATGAGAAATGTTCTAAAGCTCCAATCGCGGCATCTTGGGAGTGGTAATATCGATTTTCTGGGAAAGCTTTTGGGAGTTCGTCGATGTTTGAAGAGTTGAGTTCGATGACGATATCGATGTCCCGAGTCATGCGTGGCATGGCATACTGATTCATCGCCATTGATCCGGTGAGCATGTAGGAAATGCGGTGTTGATCGAGAATTGAGGCGATCTCAATAAGGACTGACAGTTCTTCGGACAATTTTCGTGGAGGATGATTTAGGCGCGTGCGGCGAGTTGGCGGAGTTTATCGAGATTGAGTGCACCACCGCCACGGAGGTAGAAGGTCGTGATTTGTTGGCGCAGAGTGCGGTAGAGAGCGGCGTCCGTCATTGCGAGATCATGTGAGGTGTTGCATTCGTTCACGAAGGTCACGAGTGCCGCGACGTTTGCCCAATGCCGTTCTTTGAGTTCGAGGCCGAGTTGCTCGGGATGGGCAAGCATCTGGCGAGCGGTCATTTCTTGTTCTCTGGAGAGCGAGGATCTCATTGGAGGATTTCGAGGTAAACGAGGTTTTCGTGAGCGATGTCTCGTTTTTGGGCGGGAAATGTTGAGATGACGTTTTTGATTTCTGCGAGGTCAGGTTGGAAAAACTGACGCAGAAATTGGATATCTTCGATGTCTTTGGCGTCAGCGCGGGTGAGCTTCGATGCGATGATGTTTTCTATTGGCGGACGGGAAATGATGAGGCGGCCAGTTTTGAAAATTCGGACGGGTCTGAAATCGCCGACTTGGACGATTCCGGGTTCGACGAGTTGCAGATAAGGTTTTTCCGGCGTGAGGATTCCTTTTGGGTTAAACAAGATTCCAGCTTTCTCTGATGCAAGTCTGAGTTCGGTGAGGTCGAAGTCGCTGGCGGGTTGCCAAATGTCGAGATCTTCGGTGGTGCGAAGTTCCATTCCGGCGAAGATGCAGGCGGCTGATCCGATGAGGCAGAGTTTTACGGGTGAGCCTTCTTTGCCGAGATCGGCGGCGATTTTTTCAAGAGCACACATCCAGCGATCTTTATCGAAAGTGGGAATGTTGAGATCTTGAGGCATCGGGTAAAACTTTGATGAGCTGCTGGCTTAAGCGCGGAGAACCTTGGGTTTTTCCTCGGAAACTTTGGCGACCCAGATGACGGCGGCGGTGACGATGACGAGTAGGACGGCACCGATACCGATGATGGTTTTTTCGAGCTGCGGGGCGGCGATGATGAGGGCGGCGAGGAAAACATTAATGAGGGCGGCCTCGAAGAAGACGACCCAGCCGAGTTTCATGAGTTGGTCGTAGCGGAAGCGGGGGACCGTCCAGCGGACGAGGATGAAGAAGAGGATGAAGGCGAGGAGCTTGGTGAGGAAACAGCCCATGTGGATGAGTCCGCCGAAGTAGAAATCGCCGATGTGGAGCTGGGCGACGAGGGGATCGAGGCCGAAGCCGATGGACCAACCGCCGAGGAAGAGGGTGATGATGAGGGCGGAGCCGATGACCATGGCGGCGTATTCGCCCATGAAGAACATGGCGAATTTCATGGAGGAATACTCAGTGTGGTAGCCGCCGACGAGTTCGGTTTCGCACTCGGGAAGGTCGAAGGGCATCCGGTTGGTTTCCGCGAAAATGGAGATGGTAAAGATGAGGAAGGCGATGACGGCGGGGAAAAGGAAGAGGACGGTGTTGAGGTCAGTGTGTCCGAGTTGGCCGTTTTTCCAAAAGGGGAGAAGGAGCCAGCCGTGGTCGGCTTGGTGTTGGACGATTTTGCTGAGGTTTAAATCTCCGTAATAGAGCAGGACGGGGATGATGGAGAGGCCGAGCGCGATTTCGTAGGAAATCATTTGCGCGGTGGAGCGGACGCCGCCGATGAAGGGAAACTTGGAGTTCGACGACCAGCCAGCGAGGGTGATCCCATAGACGGAGAGTGAGGCGACGGAGAAGATGAAGAGCGGGCCGATGTCGAGGTCGGCGATGACGAGTGGTTCGACGTGACCGAAGATGGAGAGCGGCGAGCCGAATGGGACGACGCAAACGGTGATGAGCGCGGGGACGACGGTGAGCGCGGGTGCCATCCAGTAGAAAACCTTGCGGACATGATCGGGGGTGAAGTCTTCTTTGAGGAAGAGTTTCAAACCATCCGCGATGGGCTGGACGAGGCCGAAGAGGTGGAAATCTTTTTTGAAACCAAGCAGAGTGAGGGGAATCCCAACGCGGTTTGGCCCGACGCGATCTTGGATGATGGCGGAAAAGCGGCGCTCAAAGTAAACGGAGAGCGGAACGAGCGGGAGGACCACGATGAACGTCAGGATGACGATCTTGGTAATGATGATGGCGAGTTGGATGAGGAGATCCATGAAAGAGGGATAGAAGTTTGAAGATTAACCATTGATAAGCCTCGCCGCTTTGCGCGCTCGCTCGTTGACGAGGAGCGGGATTTGGTACCCAGTGTCGGTGATCTGGGTGCCTTGGTGGCCGATTTTGGAGAGGGTGAAGCCGTGAAAGGCGGGGACGTTTTCGGCGATGGCTTTGAAGATGTCTTCGATGTGGTGGGCTTCGTTTTTTCCGCCGGAGAGGGCGAGGAGGAGGTCGCGGAGGATCTGCCAATCGTCGTGGGCTTGGGCGGGGAGTTCGGTAGCGCGGTTGAGGCGTTGGAGGCGACCGGAGAGGTTGACCATGGAGCCGCGTTTTTCGGCGAAGGCGGCGGATGGGAGGACGATGTGGGCGTGGTCGGCGGTGGGGTTGGCGAGGACGCTGGTTTGGAGGAGGAAATCGAGTTTTTCGAGGTCGGCGGCGATGAAGTTGGCGTCAGTGATGAGGTCTTCGCCGAGGACGATAAGGGATTTGATGGAGCCGTCGCGGACGCCGTCGCGGATGAAAGCGAGGCCGGAGTAGGGAGTTTCTGAGTCGAGGATGAGCTTGGCGCCGGTGGTGTTGGGATTGCGGTCGGCGGCGATGAGGAGTGCGTCGTCCTCGCCAGTGCGGGGGACGAGTGATAGGAGGCGGGTGCCGATTTCTGCGGCGAGGGCGCGGGTGAGGAAGAGTTCCTCGTTGGTCATGCGGGCGGAGGCGATGATGGCGGTTTGCTCGGCGGGGATGGATTTGATGCGAGCGGCGGCGGTGGTGATGGCGGTGGGCCAAGTGGTGGGGGAGAATGATGAAGAAACGGGCGAGCCGCCCGTGCCCCTCTTTTGGAGCGAAGATGCGGGCGAGCTGGAAGTGTCAGTCTTTTCGAGGGGCTCGGTGAGGCGGGCGGGGGAGTCGATGTAGTGGAAATTCAGGCGATGCGAGTCGGGCATCCAGGCGGAGTTCACGTCGTCGTTGAGACGCGGGGTGATGCGGTGGATTTTATTTCCTCGGGTCCAGATGGTGATATTGGTGCCAGTGCCGCAATTGACGTCGATGCTCGGGGTTTCCTTGAGGAACCAGACGCGCATTTGAAAGCGGAAGTCGTTGGAGGTCAATGCGCCGACTGGGCAGATGTCAGCGGTGTTGAGCGAGTAATTTGAATCAAGCAAACGGCCCGGATGGACGCTTAGGGTCGTGTGGGTGCCGCGCTGGGTGAAGCCGAGGACGGGATCGCCAGCGACTTCGTCCATGAAGCGGATGCAGCGGCTGCACATGATGCAGCGTTCGTCGTCGAGCCGGATGCGAGGGCCGATCTCGACGTTTTTCGGCTTTTTCACCTTCATATCGACGAAGCGGGAAACGCCGCGTCCGTGCTGAACGGATTGTTCTTGGAGGCGGCATTCGCCGGCTTGGTCGCAGATGGGGCAGTCGAGCGGGTGGTTAATGAGGAGAAATTCCATCACGCCCTCGCGGCATTTTTCTACGAGTTCGCCGGTGGTGCGGATGCCCATATTTTCGCCGATGGTGTTGGCGCAGGCGATGACGGGGCGCGGCATCCAGCCGATGATTTCGTAGCCGTTTTCGTCGCGAGTGGGTTCTTGGCCGGGCGCGGGGCGAGGTGGCATTCCCATTTGGACGAGACACATCCGGCAATTTCCCGGCGAGCTGAGTTTCGGGTGATAACAGTAGCGCGGGACGGTGATCTCGGCTTGGCGGCAGGCTTCGATCATCCGTGTGCCTTTGGGAAATTGGTGCCAAATGCCGTCGATCTGGACGTTGACCATGCCTTTTTCGGCAGCTTGGTCTTTGGGCAATTTCAATTCTGCGGTCGCCGAAGGTGTGTCGCTCATGACTGGAATGGAGCGGCGGGCGGATGTGCAAGGATCGCCCGGCAGTGCTCGCGCGGGAATATGTCCAGACCGGGCGGACGCGGCAAGCGTGCTTTGTGAAAAATTTCACAAGCGAGGTTTATCGGCATGGTGGTGTGACTCGGCGCGGTTTTTTAAAAAATAGTCGGAGCCGAGATAAAAATCTTGAGTTGTTTAAGTTTTGTTGATAATCACGGTTTGCAAGAAATCACTTAGCACGAGTGATTCTGAGAATTTGATACCTCCCATACAGCCTCCACTTCGAAGTTATGATTTCTCGAACAGCCTCCCCGCATCGGCCTGCTTTTGCTTTTTTCGTAGGTTTTTTAACGATGTCCGCGTGTCTGACAGCGGCTCCGAATGTGCAGACCTTTTTCATCCCGTTTCCTGAAGCGGATTTTCAGACATCGTTGAAGGCGATCAACATCACGGGGACTCCGGTGGGAAACTCGATGAAGACGATCATTTCCATGGTGGTTCCGACGAATGGCACGGTGGTGCGCTACGACCAATGGGAGGACGGCTATGAGGCGGACTTGAACGCGCCTGTGCAATCGACGACGCAAATCTGGGGTGATGGAAATACTTCTAACGGCATCGCCCCGGGTTATCCGAGCGATCTTTTCCCGGCGGGAGCTACGGTAAATTTGACCAACAATGTGGCTCTTCCGCGCGCAGCGGCGACTTTGTTTTACGACGGGCGTGACCGCGTAGGATGCACGGCAGCGATCGCGATCACTCGCGCAGGCTGGGGAGTCGCGCCGGGAACGGTGCTGGCCAGTGCGACGGAGGTTTACGACACCCGGCGCTATGGCACGTCTCACAAGATTCCTATCGGGATCACGACTGGGGCGGTGCAGAATTTCGAATACTCGTCGCTGCACATTATTTCAGGTTCGGACAACAACACGGTGCAGGTGGATGTGGATGGAAATGGAAGCGTCGATCAGACGAAGGTTATCAATTTGGGTGAGCCGATGCTAGTGAACGGCGGCGTGAGGGCGGGTGCTACTGTGACTTCTACCAAGCCAGTGCAAGTGCATGAGCTAACAGGCGATATAGGTTCCACCTACGAATCCCGGACTTTTGCGATACGTCCGACGAGCTTGTGGGGTTCGAGTTATTTCGCTCCAGTGGGCACCACGCTTTCTACCGAGGTTCACACAGTTTTCCTGTACAATCCGAACGCATCCGCGATCACCGTCACCTACGAGACGCCGACGAGCACCGGAACGATCAGCGTCCCGGCCAATGGTAACTCGCAGTTTGCAATGCCGATGAATGCCGGCGGACATTTTTTCACCGTCAGCGGGGAGTCGTTCTACGCGGTTGGCGCAAATGACAGCGGCGCGGCGGCGTCTGCGAACCAAACCCACGATTGGGGATATGCGTTGGTTCCTGAAAACTATCTCACCACGGGGATTGTGATCGGTTTCGGTCCGGGTTCCGATGACTTGTCTGCACCCACCGGACCTGACCAAAACGGCAGCCCGGTGTGGATCACTCCTGCGAGTAGCACGACGATCTATGTGAACTATTCAGGCGATTTTACCATCGGCGCGAACACCGCTCCGAACGGCGCGAAATACGATATTTCCTACCCCGTCAACAAGCTCCAGTCCCGGACGATCTACGACCCGAATGACAAGAACATGACCAAGGCGCGGATCTTTACAACAGATGGCACAAAACTTGCCGCTGCTTGGGGTGAAGATCCTTCCAAAGCAGGTCCGGCTGCGCCCTATCTGGATATGGGAACTACCATCGTTCCTTTCCCGCAGCCTGTACTGACCAAGACTTCTGCGCTGGCCGTGGATCTCAATAGCGATGGGAAAGTAGGGTTTGGTGACACCATCGAATTCACCGTGCGAGTGGCCAACGAAGGCGTGGTGGATCTGGACAATACCATCGTGCTAGACGCGCTGCCGAACACTTGCACCTACGTGGGTGGCTCCACCAAAGTCAACGGTGTCACTATCACTGACAACACTTCGCCCGCTACGATTTTCCCAGTGGATGAGAGCGGCTACATTCTCTACTCCATCCCTCCCAGCGGTTTCACTCTCGTGAAATACCGCGTCACCGTGAATCCGGGTGCCGCCAGTGTCATCAACAACGCGACTGCTAACGGCGGCGCTGCGGTGCTGACAGCCACCACCACGACGCCCATCGTGCCTGCGGGCGGCAGTGCTCCCACCACCATTACATTTTCAAACTCTGTTGGAACTCCGACGACCAGTTACCCGCAGAACGGCAACGTCTATGTCACCGTCACCAATGTGGATCTCAACACGGATTCCGCCGTCATCGAGACGATCATGGTCACGGTCACTAATCCGACCACTGGCGATCAAGAACTCATCACTCTGACGGAAACTGGGGCGAGCACTGGTATTTTCCGCAACACTGCGGCACTTCCATCGTCCATCACGGGTGGCCTGACTCAACAGGACAACACGCTCTACGCGCTTCAGGGAAATGGACTGGTCGCCACTTTCGTGAACACACTTTTCGGCGGGACTTTCACTGCCAACGCGGTGATTGAAACTTCTACGCAGACCAAGAAACTCTATCTGACAGACACGCTTGCGATGGATCGCGTGAACCCGGCGGCGGTGCCTCTCGATACCACCCCGGCTAGCACCGCCGTGCTTTCTACCAGCGGCAGCTCGTCCACCATCGCTGTGGCGAGTGCCGCAGCTTCGTCTAACTCCACGCAGACTGCGACATCCCACACGTTCAGCTACAACTCCGGCACCACGGGCAGTAACCGAATCCTGATGGTGGGGGTTTCCTATCGAAACAGAGACAGCGAGACGATTTCCTCTGTCACTTATGGCGGCCAGGCAATGACCCTCGTGGGGTTCAATACTTCTAGCGTGTCATCTTTCCCGGATGGCGCGGCATACATTTACAGGCTGGTCAATCCTCCGACAGGGGCGAACAACGTGATCGTCACTTGGAATTCTGCGCTTAACCAAGGCGCGGTCGTTGGGGCCATCACCTATTCGGGTGTGGACCAAACCAGTCCCACTGGAACCTTCGCGGGCACCAATACCGGCACTGGCACCAGCACCACACCTGCGGTCACAGTGACCTCGGGAGCCGGGCAGTTAGTTTTCGGAGTCGTCGCGGGTAGATCAACCTCTGATTACACCTTGGCCGGTTCCGGTGGCACATCTTTGTGGTCGGCAAGACCATTCTCCGGTGAAACGGCGGGTGCTGGTCAGACCAAAGCCGGAGCCTCCCCCAACGTATCACTTTCTTGGACGGGATCTAACGCGGAATGGGCCGCAGCGGGTGTTTCCCTGATCCCTGCGTCCAGTGTTGCCAATCCGACAGTCACTTTCACACAGGCACCCACCTTCGCCACCGCGTTCACGATGCCTGCCGGTGCTGCTCCGTCAGCCAATGTCTATTACACCGTTTCCACCGGCTCCATGCCAGCCAGTCCGACCATCACGGCGGTTTTGAAAAAAGGCATGTCGCCCATCTCCACCATCGCCACCAGCAGCAGTGCGTCAGCGAGCGGCGGACTACTTTCCTTCACCTTTCCCGCTCTGGGCAGTAACGCCAATTTCGCCATCGGCGATGTAGTCATACTTGAAATCACCACTACCCAATCCGGTGTCACCTTCACTGTCGATTACGACCTCAACACCAAACCGTCCGTAGTCAACCTGCCGACTAACACGGTCATCGTCATCAACAGCTTCGGTCTCTACGATGCCGCTTATCCGGCAGGCACACTGGTCACCAGCATGACTAACGGCCAGCGCGTCTATGCCCGCGTGACTGCCAGCGATCCCTTCGGTGCCTATGACATTACGGGTCTCGATCTCGCCATCACCGATCCATCCAATGCGACGAGCACGGTCAATCTAACCAGCGCCGTCGCCAGCACTGCGGCTTCAAAAACTTACGAGCACTCATGGCTCACGGGTCCGAGCGACGGGGGCTACACCATCCAAGCCACGGCAAAAGAAGGCAGCGAGGGCATCACAGCGGTTTCCTCATTGCCCCTCCAAGTCACCTCGCTCGATCTCGGCACTCCCAGCACCACCACTTTTACCGATTCTAGCGGAAATACGGTGCCTAGCTACACCACCAGCGGACCGGTTTACGTGCAAGTCGTAGATCGCGATCAGAACACGGACATCGCGGTCGCGGAAACGGTCACCGTCGTCGTCACCACCAGCAATGGTGATCGTGAAACCATCACTCTCACAGAAACTGGCGTGAACACCGGAATTTTCCGCAGCAGTGCCATCACGACGAATACCAGCACCGTCACGCAGGGAAATAACGCGCTCAACGTTGTCGCCGGAGCCACGCTTGCCGCAAATTATGTCGATCCTACCGACCCCGCAGATACTTCCAGCGCAGCCGCTTTCATTCCCGCACCTCCGGCAGTGGCGACGGCTAGCATTTTCAAGAGCTTGATCTCGCCATCCAATGGTAAAGCCCTCGTCGGCGGCACGGTTTCCTACAACATCACCGTCACCAACCCCGGCACGATCACGCTCACCACCGTCGGGCTGTCAGATACTTTCCCGGCGACTAAACTCCAGTTCGCCAGTGCGAGCATCACGCCTAACACGACCGGCAGCGGAACTCTCGGCTGGACCAACGTCGGGCCACTCACTGCGGGCCAGAGTGTTTCACTAACCGTCAATTTTACCGCGCTGGATGCAGGAGCCACCGTCACGAACTCCGCTTCCGTCAGCGGCACCGCTGCGGCGGGTCCGTCCACCGTGAATATCACCATCGACGAACCCGGCGTGACTGTTACGAAAACTTTGCTCACTCCATCCGCAGGCCCGGTTTACATCGGAGACACCGTCGTGTGGCGCATTGCCATCGCGAACGTAGGCAGCTCTACCCTCACCACCGTGCCGCTTTCTGACAACTACAGCGGCGGTGCGCTCACCTACGTTTCCGCCACTATCGCTCCAGACTCAGTCGGCTCTGGTTCGCTGCTTTGGAACAACATCGGTCCCATCGCGGTGGGAGCTTCGACGACCATCGACGTGACGATGACGGTGAAGGGAACCTCCAATCCCACCACGAACACCGCAGATGTTTCCTACGCTGTCGATGCGCTAGGAAACCCTGTTCCGCCATCCGTGAGTTCAGCCAATGTCCAGACCATCGGCGGCTCTATCGGCACCACGATTTTCAAAGACATGAACAACAACGGCACCTTCGACAACGGCGAAGGAATCCAAAATGTCTATGTCTATTCCGATACCAACGGCGACGGCATCCGTCAGGCTAGCGAACCCTTCGGCATCACCGACTACTACGGTGCGTATTCCATCTACAATCTTCCAGTTGCACTCGCTGGCACGACTTATGAAATCAAGGTAGATGCCACAACTTTACCCGCCGGACTTACGACGGTAGTGGTCGATCCAGACGCTTCAAAAAATGGCCAGACTTCTATCACTCTCACCCGTTCCGCACTGGATAACACCACGGCGAACTTCGGCTATCGTGGCACCGCATCCGTGAGTGACACCGTCTGGCTTGATATAAACGCGGACGGAATCATCGACGCCACGGATCGTGGAATATCCGGTGTGAGAGTATTCGTGGATCAAAATAACAACGGCGTCTTCGATACCAACGAGCCATTTTCGATTACCGGAACGAGCGGAAATTACCTGATTTCAAATCTTCCCGATGCCACTTGGACGGTGGCGATTGATACGACGAGCTTACCTGCTGGCGTCACCCCGACATACGATCTCAATGGCATCGCTACCGCCCACCGCACCAGTGTCATTCTAACTCCCGGTCAAGCCCGCACCGATGTCGATTTCGGTTACGTGGGTAGTGGCTCCATCGCCACCACCATTTACCAAGATTTCAACGGCGACGGCGCGAAAGCCCTCACTGAACCTGGTCTCACAGGCGTGATTGTTTTCATTGATCTCAACGCAGACAACGTCCGTCAGGCGAACGAACAATTTGCGACCACGGACTCCAGTGGCAACTATCTCATCTCCGGGCTGACGGCTGGAGATTATACCGTTGTGGTGGATACCAACACCTTGCCTGTCGGCGTGACTGTCACTGGAGATCCCGATGCGACGAAGGATGGAAAATCTCTCGTCACACTCGTGGACGGGATTCCTAACACGACTACAAATTTCGGCTATCAAGGAAACGCTGTCGTCACCGGCCATCTCTACATCGACACCAATGGCAACGGCACCCAAAACAGTGGCGAACCGGATCTGGAGAATGTCGATCTCGTCATCACTGACATCCTCGGCTTCAGCCAAACAGTTACCACAAATTCTAGCGGAAACTGGATCGCGTCTGTTATTCCCGGTGTGACCACGGCCAACGTCCAAGAAAGCGATCCTCAATACCCAACTGGCTACACCCGCACGCAGGGCGATGATCCCACCAGCTTCACCGCAGTCGGAGGCAGCAGCACTAGCGGCGGTATTGATGGCTATTATCTATCCGGCTCGATCCGTGGATTCGTCCTTGCAGATACAAACAACGACAACACTGGTGATAGCCCCTTGGTAGGTGAAATTCTCACACTGCTTGATTCCAGTGGCGCCCCGATTCTTGTCAGTGGAAATCAGGTCACCGCTACCACCCTTGCAGATGGCAGTTATAGCTTTGGAAATTTACCTCCCGGAATTTACGGAGTCGTCCAGACTCAACCTGCTGGCTACAACAGCGTGTCCGATAAAGATGGCGGAAATCTGGATGAAATTCGTCCCATCCAAGTCACCGCAGGTGTAGCGAACATCGATAATACCTTCATCGAAGAACAACCCGGCTCCATTTCCGGCACCGTATTTAAAGACACAGACAACGATGGAGACGCGGATATGCCACTCACGGGTATTACACTTCGTTTGCTAGATTCATCGGGCCAACCCGTCCTGAATAGTTCCAGCCAGTCTATCACGACACAGACCCTTTCGAATGGCAGCTACACATTCAGCAATGTCTCGCCCGGCACCTATCGAGTCGCGCAAGATCAACCTCTCAACTTTGTCAGTGTCAGCGACACGGACGGTGCCAACAACAATCTCATCGGCGATCAAACCCCTCTCATCGTCACTGCGGGTGCCAACAACGGCGGGCATCATTTCATCGAGTTAGAACTCGGCTCGATCAGTGGATACGTCTTTGTCGATGCCACGCCGCTCGCTGGAGTCACGCTGACGTTGCTGGACGGCGCTGGAAATATCATCGACGGGGATTCGGGGACTACGGGCGTCCAACCCATCACGAGGACCACAGACTCCAACGGATTTTATCGTTTCACCGGTTTGATGCCTGGCACCTACCGCGTCGCGCAGACGCAGCCATTTGGCTACAACAGCTCTAACGATGCAGACGGCGGCGATCTCAACATCATCGGCGATGTCGCAGTCATCACCGTCTCTGTCGGCTCGGAAAATACGGCTAACAATTTCATCGAAACCCCAGACACCTGCCCAGACACTTGGGCTGAGTGGGAATTCCAGCATCCCAGTGAGTTGCCCGGCGGGAACCCGGACTTAGATGCTTACGACAACTTCGCCGAGTTCGCCTTCGCGATGCCAGTGGAAGAAGGCACTGGCAATCCTTGGCTCGGAAATACCGCTTGGGTGATTCGTCCATCCACTATCGCACCGGGCACGTTAGAAGGTGTCTTTGTCCGCCCGAAAGGTGCTCCGCAAAACGTCACCTACACCTTGCAATCCGCCGCTGTGTTAGGAAATCCAACGGTCTGGCAGTCACTCGTCATCACCCCGTTGATGATTACCACCGTGGACAACGGCGACTGCACCGAGACCGTCACCATCCACGGACTCGAAGCTCTAACGGGCCTGACTGGTGGAGCCGGAAGCGTTCGCATCAAGGCAGAACTCGATGAAGTTCCATCCTCCGGCACCGATCACACTTCCTACTCCGAAACCGAAGGCTGGAAAGACACGTCGCTCGATGTTTGCTGCCGCACATACAGCAATCCCTTCCTCCGCGAGAGCTTATTCACCGGCACAGTGACCAATGTGACGGGCCAAACGATTGATCTATCAGGCAGCTCTGGCAGTCAGGATCTCGCCTTCCTTCTTTCTGGCGGAGCTTACTACGTCGAGGTAACTTCCGGCGAAAACGAAGGCCATCGCTTTGATGTAGTTTCCGCCTCGACCGATAGTCTTCTGCTCGCAACCGACGCGAATTTGTATGAAGGATCAGCCCCATTCAACACGCTAGCAGGCTCGCTTCCAATAAACCTAGCAGAAGACAGTATCGTGCTTCGCCGCCATTGGACGCTTGCCGAAATTTTCCCTCCATCCGAGTTCGGGGCATCCAACGATCTCACCCTTGCGGATCAAGTTCAGCATTTCGCCAACGGAGTCTGGACTTTTTACTGGCTCTACGACGACGGCGTTTCTTCACCGATCTGGGTGAAAACAGGAGATAACACGTTTGCCGATCAAGGCGCGACCGTCATCCCGCCTGGCCAAGGCTTGTTCTTCAACAACCGCACGGTAGTCACCTCCATCCTCGCTTACGGTGAGGTCCGCGCCAACGACTTCATCCGGCCTCTGTCAGTGGGCTCTAACTTAATTGCCAGTGGCTTCCCGCTGGACCAATCCGCCACTGGCGACGACAGCCGCCAAATGACTTCACTCGCTGGCTTCTTCGGCTCACGCGACATAGCCACCGCCGATACCTTCTACATCTGGCGTGGCGACGACAGCATCGGCAGCAAAGGCTACGATTCCTATTTCCTCAACAACAACGCACCGCGCCTGCCCTCCGTCATCAAGTGGGTAAAAATCGGCGATGCAAATCTCACGCCGTATGACACTGATACAATCTTGTTAGGAAACCGGAGTGTCTTCCTCCGCTCCAAAAACGGATTATCCACTTACACCGTCCCGCTGCCATGGAATCCTTGAAAAAGCCTTTTATTAAGTTATCCGCAATATCAATTCACGCTTTATTTCTCCCTACCATGCGACTAGATCTTTCCAAGAAATTGTCCTTCGATTTCAAACTCATGAAACTGCACTCCGCCAAGCTGATCGCCGTTTTTTTCGGCATCAGCGTCGTTGCCGGCCATTCGCAAACCCTCAATTGGAGCAGCCTCACGGGAAGCGATATTGTTGATAGTAGCGGATCGCCCTTGGACAATTCTTTCGTCATCGAGCTAGGAACCTTCGATCCGACATTCTCGCCCGATGACACAAACATCGACGTCTGGGGCAACCATTGGCGCGTTTTTGACGTGGCGGACTACTCGTATAACCCGACAAATGGCGGCTATTTCACCGGCACGCGAGACGTCCAAGATGTCGCGAACTACGCCAGCATGTTCGCCGGACTGACCGCCTACATCTGGATTTATAACGATACGAAATCTGAGCATTTCCTAGCGAGTTCCACCACCAAACCCGGCGTCGCGGAGTGGGAATTTCCTCTGCTCGATCCCGGCTGCTGCCCCAACGGTGAGGTGACGACATGGTCAGTCAGCAATTTCCAAAACGACGATCCGATCTGGGGCAGTCAGGGAAATAATCACGGAGGCGGCGAGTATTCCGCACCTGGTCCCTTCGACATCCAGACCCACGTCGTTCCCGAACCTGCATCCACGTTGCTTGCTGTGCTGGGTCTCAGTTTCGCCCTGATTCACCGCCGCCGCGACTGAACCCATATTTCTCCATGAAAGCATTCCTACTCCGGATCAGCTTTCTGCTCGCAGCGACGTTCCTCAGCCCACTGCAAGCCAACACCATCGCTTGGTTCTGCAATCCTAACAGGGTCAATCACACCAGCACCGGCGCGAACATGGACGCCGCCTTCCAGTTCCAGCTCGGCGTCTTCACCGGAACTTTCATCCCCACCATTTCTAACATGAGCGAGTGGTCGTCGCGGTGGCAGTCCGCCCAAGTGTCATCCTACAACACCGCCACCAAATCTTTCGGGAACGCCTTTACCGTCAGCGCGAATCCCGCCCCTTTCACCGTCGGAAAAAAAGCCTACATCTGGGGCAGAAAAACCACCGCCACTGCCAGCGAGTGGATTCTCTTCAGTGCCATATCTTGGACATGGCCCGCCCCGGACCCGATGAATCCGTTCACCATCGACTGGAACACCGCCGCTGCCGATCTCGTCCTCGCGGGTAGCATTGATCCCACCGTTGCTTCCTTTCTCATGAAATCCCAAGCGGTTTTCTCCTACACTCAATGGCAAGATTCTCAGTTGGTTGGCGAAATTTTATCGTCCCCAAATGACGATCCCGACCACGACGGCACCTCGAATCTCCTCGAATTCGTCTTCGGCACCTCGCCCACTCAGCCGACTGTTCCCACGCTTACCACTATGACCCTCGTAGAAATTTCTGGGCAGAAATACTTGCAAATGTCCGTCCCTCGCCTCCGTAATCGTCTCGCCGCCGTCACTGTCGAAGTCTCGGAAAATCTGGTCAACTGGCTCTCGGGAACCAATCACCTTGTCGAAGTAACTAACACAAGTGAACTCCTGATCGTCAGAGACCTCACTCCCAGTAGCTCCGGCCAGCCGAGACGCTTCCTGCGAGTGAAGGCGGTGAACTCACCATGAAAATTCGTTTTTGGCTCTTGATTGCCTGCTGCCTCGGCGGCCTGCTAATCAACGGCTTGCTTGCATGGTGGAAACTCACCGAACCCGCAGGAAACATCGTCGGTTGCGGCGGCGGAAATGGCTGTGGCGAAGCATTCGCGTCGCGTTGGTCCGAGGTGTTTGGTCTGCCGATCGCCCTCTTGGGCGCGTTCCTCTATCTGATCCTCTACGCCGCTTTGATTTGGGAAAAAGAACGCATCATTCCCATCTGCTACGGAGCCATCATCGGCTCGGCCATCTGGCTGACATTCGTGCAAGTTTTCATCCTGCGCTACATCTGCCCGTGGTGCATGGTGGCTCACGGCATCGGCGTCGTTACTGTAGTGATCGGTTGCTTCTCGGTGCGCTGGGACGATCCCAAGCAGCTCGGGCTTTTCGGTGGAATCGCGACCGCGTTGGCGTTGGCCTTAGGACAACTTTACGGACCACTCCCGGTGAGTCACCAGACGGCAAACATCCAACAGCCATGGGCGATCAACACCGCACCGGTGGACATTCACGCCGTCGGGACCGGGCGGAAAATTTCCTTCAACGGCGGACGAAAAATTTACGACACCACCTCTTCGCCCTGCCTCGGCTCGCCGGATGCGGAGCACATCCTCATCGAGTATTTCGACTTCCAATGCAGCGCCTGCCAACGGATGCGTTTCTATCTGAACGCATTGATAAAAAAATACCCGTATCATGTCGGCGTGCTTGCGCTGCCCGTCCCGCTCGATCACGGCTGCAACCACGGCTTGCCCGCATCTGCTCCCGGCCATCCCGCGAGTTGTCACCTCACAAAAATCGCCCTTGCAGTCTGGAAAATCAAACCCGACGCCTACCCGATCATCCACGAGCAATTCATGTCAGACCCGCCCATGGACCAAGCCACCGCCATGGCTTTCGCCCACGTCCAAGTGGAGCCCGCCAAGCTCGCCCAGGCCCTCAAAGACCCGTGGATCGCTCAGTTCACCCGCGCCAATATCGACGACTGGCTCGATTTCTCTGGAAACTCCAAACACCTCCCCAAGCTCCTCATCAACGACAAACGTATCCTCCACGGCCTGCCAACAGGTGTCGAAGAGTTCATCCACGTCATGGAGAAAGAACTCGGTTTGTAAGTTTAGGGGTGAGTTGAGTTAGATTTTCCAGAGCCCCCGCATTTCGGGTGACACCATCGCCGTGGCGTCTGCGTCGCCGACGATTTCTTGTCTGGTCGCGTCCCATTTGATTTTACGTCCGAGGACCGCAGCGATGTGGCCGAGGTGGCCAGGCGTCTGAGAGCGATGGGCGATTTCCACCGGGGTGAGCGTGCGTTTACGTGATTTGATGCAGTCGAGAAATTCGCGGAAGTGACCGGTGCTGCGATAGAGCGCGATTTCCAGTTCACCTTTTTTGTCGAGGACTTGGATATCGCGAATCCATTGGGTATTTGAGGCGGTGAGCGATTCCCGATTCACGCTGACCCAGCCGTTGGGACCTATCCATTTGGCGCCGCCCGCAATGCTGTCGTCCCCACCCGCGATGACCATCTCCACGTCATTGGGATACTTTGCGTCGATTCGGTATTTAGTCGCAGTATTCCAAATCGCGTCTTTGGCAGGAAACTCAGCCGTTGCCGAGAGTTCGAGCGGGCCGATGGCATCATCCGGGCCGCAACCGTATTTCGGATTGGCGAGACCCCAGTGGGCGATGTCGCAATGGTGACCGATCCAGTCCATGAGCTGACCGCCGCCGGTGTTGTAGTTCCAGCGCCAGTTTTTGTGAAACCGACTGGGGTTGAAGGGCATCATTTCGGCAGGGCCGGTCCACATTTCGTAGTCCACGCCAGCCGGGACAGGGCTGTTTGGTTTATCATTTCCTGTGTCGGCGAAATCGCTGTGGCCGGAGGGAAGTCCGACTTCGACCCGCGTGACCTTGCCGAGGTAGCCGTTTTGCACTAGCTCCACCGCCCAGCGGAAGCGAGCGACACTGCGCTGCCATGAACCCGTCTGCCAGATGCGTTGGTTTTTTTGCACGGCGTTGACCATAGCGATGCCCTCGCCAAGAGTTTTAGAAAGTGGTTTTTCGCAAAAAATGTCTTTGCCCGCATTGGCGGCGGCGATGGCTTGGAGGCCGTGCCAGTGGTCGGGAGTCGAGATGGCGACGGCGTCGATATCCTGTCGGGCAAGCAGCTCACGGAAGTCCTTGTAGCCCTTGCAATCTTGGTTGCCGTAGTGGGCGTTCACCTTGCTGATCGCTTCTTGGAGGTGCTTTTCATCGACATCGCAAACGGCCACCACTTGGCAATCGCTCTCACCGAGGAATCCGCTCAAGTTGATACCACCCTGCCAGCCGACGCCGATGCAGCCGACGGTGATTTTCTTCGATGGGGCATCTGCGCCGAAGAGACTTTTCGGCAAAATGAGTGGCGCGGCGGCGGAGGTGGTAAGGAACTTAATGACGTTCCGGCGAGTGATGCTGGGTGTAGGGTTCATGGTGGTTTGGAGTTGTATCGTTAGAGGAAAATCTGAGTGGCTGGCTCAAATGCCATTTCCAGAGAGCCGGAATGTCTATCCCATCAAAGTAGGCGTATTTCATGAAAATGTTCCGTCAGGAAATCGGGTGGATGCGGGCTTTTTGCAAGAAAGGTACGCCGACTCTTGAATCGGCGTACCTTTTATTTCTGGCAAAACGCAACCTACAGAAAAAATCTCAATTTCTGCGACGACGGCGGAACGCAAGCGCGCTGAAGCCAAGCAGAAGCATGGCGGTGGACGGCTCGGGGACGACGGTGACTGAAAAGTCAGAGAAGGTCACCCCTTGCTGGCCACCGAAGTAGATGCTGGAGCTTTCCCCGCCTGCCCACTCGGCGGTGATGGATGAGACATCGACCACGAAATCTGACGTGTCGGCGACGAAGGCACCTGAAGGACCGTAGTCGATGGTGTAGGTGACAGTCGCCGCGACGGCGTCATACACCATCCGCAGCCGCATCGGCCCGGTGATGGTGGTCATCGGTGTGTAGCCAGATTCGACATTGGTGGGTGTGCCGGAGGAGCCGCCTAGAATGCGCCGAGAAGCGTTGTCGAAACCTTCTTGAAGATCGAGAAAGACAGAGGCGTTGCCGGAATTGACGTCGGGTTGTTTAAATTCTCCGAGCGTGGCGGTGCCCATGCCGAAATAGACGGACTGTCGTGTGGGCCGATCAACCGTGACGTAGGCGGTGAAACCGACCGTGGCGTAGTCAGTCTCGTTGGTGCGGAGGTAGTTGCGTCCGTTTGCTCCTCCTTGGTGATTTCCAAAAGTCGCTCCGGTGGCACCAAAGTCGATTTTTTCCCAAGCCGTGTCCCCATCGGGCCAGATGAAGGAAACATTCAGCCCGCTGCCGCCGAGTGTCGGTGGTTGGTTTGCGCCGCTGCCGTCTTCGCTGTTGCCAGTGAATCCGGTCAGTGAGTTCGTCAGGCTAGTCGCTCCATTCGCGGCAGAAGCCGCAAGGCAAAGCAGGGTGAAACCAAGGAGTGGGAAATGTCGGGGGTGTGTTTTCATGGGTTCGTGTGGTTGTGGGTTTATTCTTTGTTTTTGAATGGGATCGCCTCGCCGCTGGGCCGGGTGGTTATTTCGCGTAGGTCTTCAGGGAACGATTGAATCGGTGTGATGCGGATGTCTTTGTAGAAGATTTCCGCCGCTTCGGACTGAAGTTGGATTCTTCCTTTCACGAGAGGTTTGAGGGATTCGTCGCCGTCACCGCGCTCGCGGGTGTCGAAAAGCACCATGTTTGCCACGCCGTTGACTTTGAAAACCATCGTGTCGCCGACGGTGAGCACCTCGAGCGTGTTCCATTCGCCGTTTGGTTTTTCGTGATTTGCGCCGTGCTTTGCATAGCCATCGAAGTGGTAAAGTTTGCCCTCACGGTGGTAGATCGGCATGTCTCCGGCACTTTTCTGTTGGAGTGGGATGTTCGCAAAAGTCCCGGCGAGCGAGACGAAGTCGCCGCAATCTCCTTCTTGGATTTGGCATTCCAGCGAGCGCATCCAGACGTTCCAGAAGGCACCGTGCGGGAGCTGGCAGTGCAGCAGCATTCCCGAGTCTCTTTTTTGATCCACCCTCGGGGGCCACTTTTTTTCGCCCCACTTGAACTGCCAGGTGAGGTGATAATTTTCAAATTCCTCCTTCGTGCTGAGACCGGCGTAGATTTGGCCGGAAATGTGTAGAACTGGTTGGCCGTCTTGTTCGATCATTTTGAAGACACCGAGCGGATCTTTGCCGAGTCCGAGCGGAACACCGTCGCCATCTTTCTCGCTATTCGCCTTCGGGTGGCCCGCGATTTCGACGCTGGGGTGGGGGACTCCGCCATAGATCTCCCAGCGCGAGAGATTTTGATCGAGGAGGGAGGTCCACTCAGCCGCGAGGACGGGCAGGGTGGAGAGAAAAAGAAAGAGACAGGGTTTCATGGTTGGATGATTTTGGTTTTGCTGACGAGGACACCGAATCACGGTGACTCTGCCTCGCGGGCCGCTGAGGCGATTCTGGGGTTTTTCAAAATGGCAGAAGGTCCGTTTTTTGTTCTTCAGGGTGAGTTGTGAAGTATGACTCTCACGGCTAGAGGCGAATTTTTCATAAGTTTTCCCTCACGAAATTTGAGATTTACGAACTTCTCCCGCCTCATTGCCGCGATGCAGGTGGTAAAAGGCATCGGTCCAAAGGGCGGACTCGGATGGACGCGGCGATTCCGGTGGCAGGCTGAGACGATGCTTGGGTCAAGAAATCGGAGCGGTGCTCACTCTGCGCGGACTTGGATGAAGAGTTTGGGGTGGGTGAGAAGGCTTGGGGAGATCGTCACCGGGACGGTTTCTATGTCGCCATTGAGCACAGGCGTGCCTTGGACAGCAGCGGCGTCTTTCATCCAATTTCCGGCTTCGAGGCTGGTGGAATACCAGACGGTGTAGGCCAGAGGTGCCGTCAGGGCGGAGTTCCGGCGAGTGTAGCTGAAGGTTCCGGTCAGGTGGGAAAAGGGAACGGAGATGGGATTGGAGGATGAGCCGTTGTTCGGTAAGAGCGCGAAAGCGTATTCTTCGCGGTTGGTGCGGCCGTCCTTGTCGTCGTCGTCGCTGGGGCCACCGCTGATTCCATGGACCATCGCCCAAGCGTCGAAGTCTGAGCCGATGATCCGCAGGCTGCCAGTGCTGCCGGTGAAAAAGGCTCCATACGTGGGATGACCAGAATGATAGAGGCCGCCGGGCAGCGGGCCGGAGCTGCCGAGTGCGAGGCTGTTCACCACGATTTCACCGGAGAAATTCAGCTTGAGGACAGCACCGGGTGCGACGACGAGATTGGAAAGAGCTGAGAGACCCGTGCTCACTCCGAGAGTTCCTTCGCTAACGGTGACGACGCCTGTGTTTCCGAGACTGCCGGAGAGAGTGAGTAAGCCCGGACCAGACTTGTTGAGATTGCCAGCGCCGGAGATTGTCGTGCCCAGTCTCGCGGGGGCGGTGACTGGATTTGAGAGTTCGACTGCACCGGTATTGATCAAAATCGTCCGAATCGGCTGGTTGGCCAAGTTATCAAAAGTCTGGGTGCCGATCCCGCTTTTGGTGATATTGACGCCGCTGCCAGACCAGGGCCAGACGCCTTGGATCGTTCCCGAAAAGGTTCCGCTGCCATTGTCCAGCCCGACATGCAGCTTCTGTGCATCCACCCACGGTTGTTGGTGGAAATTGATGGAACCACTGCCAGTTAGCGCGTCCACCCGCGTCTCGGATTCAGGATTATTTGAGATGTCATAAATTCCGTCGATCCGCATGTCGGACTTGTTATGGGTCCAATAGACACCCCAGGTGTTCGTGACTTCCACCCCGGCTTCGATGGTGAAAAGACCTCCGGTCATTGCGAATTCGTTTCCCCAGCCACTGAGCTGGATGTCGGTGCCGGGAGTGCGGCGGGCGGTCAAGTAGCCGTCACCGATGTATTTCTTGCCCGTGGCCAAAAACTTGGGTGCTCCGATGGGGCTGCCGCTTGTGTCGATGATTCCCGAAATATTGGTGAGGGCAGCCGTGACCGACTTGTTACCATCCATCGTGATTGGCGTGGGGTTAGCATTCCCAGAAAGATCTCCGGCCCAGGATTCCAGCTCGTAGCCGCTGGCGGGAGTGACTGTCACGTTCACGACGGTTCCTTCTGGGTAAACTCCGCCGGGAGGAGTCAGTGTCAGCGATCCATTCGTAACGTTTGTCGTCAGAGTGAAGTCGGGAATTGGAACAAAATTCGCCGTCACACTTTTGTCCGCGGTCATTGTGATGATGGTCGGATGGGTGGTCCCGGAAAGATCGCCACCCCATGATTCGAATTTGTATCCCACTGCAGGAGTTACCGCCACGGTCACGACTGTTCCTTCTTCGTAAGTCCCGCTGGGAGGATTGAGTGTCAGCGAACCATTTTCCGCACTGGTGGTGAGGATGTATGTGGGGATGGGCACAAAATTCGCCGTCACATTCTTGTCGGCGGTCATCGTGATGGTTGCTGGCTGGCTGGTCCCGGAGAGATCGCCGCCCCATGATTCGAATTTGTATCCCGCAGCGGGTTGCGGCGTCAGGGTGAGGGTAGTTCCGGGATAATAAACGCCACCGAAAGGTTCCGGTGAAATTGCGCCATGCGTGGCGTTAGCTGTTAGGATGGAGTAGGCGGTGATTGCCGAAAAATTTGCTATCACACTCTGGTTGGCATTCATCGTGACAGTCGCGGGATTCCCGCTCCCGGAGAGATCACCGCTCCACGAGTCAAATGAATATCCGTGGCTTGGAATGGCCGTGACGGTTGCGACCGATCCAGCGTCATGAACGGCCACGGGCGGATCAAAGGTGACAGCACCATTCGTTGAATTTGATTCCAGAGTGAACGAGTCGGGTCTCGGAGTACGGGTCACTTTGATCGCTGAGATGTTGGCATTATCTGCCAAACTGCTGAAGGCGATGTTGAGTGCGCCATCATTCACCGACACGATGCGGCTTTGTTCGTAGGCGGCATTTGCCCCGACGAGTGAAAACACATCCAGATTGCCGATGACTTGAGATCCTTCGAGCGCGACGTTGAAGACCCGCCTGCCAGCTTCATTGAAATAGATTTCCGAGAAGATGAGCGTCACTTCATAGTTGCCGGTGGCGAGAGGGATGTTGTAGCCGAATGTGCCTCCCCAGCGATTGCTCAGATGCAAGGTGCCATCCGGTGTATTGGAAATGGGTCTTGGACCTACGTCGTATGAGTTTCCACCGGAATTCCAAATTCCATCGGCGGCGAAAACGACTCCGTCACCCGCCGTGTAGGGCGACGAACTGCCGCAATTGATCCCGAAACTGGCAGGGCCAGTGACAGGCGGGACGATGAAATTCGCCGAGATATTCTTGTCGCCCGTCATGGTGATAGTCGTGGAGCTGGCTGACCCGCTCAAGTCTCCGCCCCATGAACTGAATGTGTATCCGCTGGAGGGCGTCGTCGTCACCGTCACCGCAGTTCCCGCATTGTAGATCCCGCCCGGCGGACTCAACGTGATGGAGCCGTTGGTGGATGTCATGCTCAGAAGGTGGGTGGCGACTGGCACATAGTTCGCGCTGATGCTTTTATTTGCATCCATTCCGATAATGGCGGGATTTGTCGTGGTGCCAGTGAGAGCTCCTCCCCATGAGCTGAAAGTATAACCGACTCTTCCTGACGCCCTGACTTCGACTCCAGTGTCTTTTGGGTAGCTGCCAGTGGCGGAGGCTTGGGAAATTCTACCGAAACCGGAAGGCTCCACGGTGAGTGTGTAGTTCGGACCCTGCGGGGTCATGGTGTAGAAGCGGGTATCGTCACTGACGAGATCGTCAAATATAACTCCGTCGAGCGTGTGACTGGCGGCATCCATCCCGATGCCGATTTTGCAGAGTGGCTGGGTTTGGCTTTCCTTGAAAAAATTTGGAACCGCGAAAAACAACCCTGGGGTGCGAGAGAGCGGCTCAAGAACGGTCACACCGATCAAGTGTTCGCCCACAGGCAGGTTCGCCGGGAGCGGGATGGAAGCGGAAACTAAATGCTCTTGAGGCGGCGTTTGGTAGGTCCGTGTCGTGTAGCTGTAGTCGGAGCCGGGCTGCCATTTCCGTATATCGACGTTAGGAATCGTCGTTTTCCACAACAATTGCCGGGTATTCTTATCGATCAAAACGACGGCAAGCGGCCAATTTTCATAAAAAGGAGCTGAACCTTTGTTCTTCACTTTGAATTGTAGATTCAGATGGGTTCCCGGATCGGTACGGGCATCGCAGGAAAACTCGGTGATGTGAAAACGGTATCCGAATTCCTTTTGCATCCGCGCTGCTTGGACCTGAACGGTGGGATTATTTGGGCTATAACCCGCTATCCACCCCAGCGCGGAGCAGTGAAGTTCCCGAATCACATCGATCATGTTGTCGGTGTATTGAGAATTGCTCAGGGTGATGTCTGCGGAGCCTTCCCAATAGGTGTTCCCATTGCTATCCGTCTTTTGCTCGGCCCCATAGAGACTGGCGAATTCCCCCTCCACACCCCAGTTCAAGGCCGTTTCTCCCTCTACCACTTGGGTCAGGTAGCGGCCTTGGTTGTTGATATTGATAATCTCGGTCCACGCCCAAGGCCTTTGGCCGGGATGTCCAAACGAATCCCAATACACACCCGTATTGTAACCGGGCCACGCACCCATGTTGCGGACGACGAATTTCTTGTTTGGAAAGGCAGCGGTGAAGGCATCACCCAATCGCTGCCCCCAGCCGTCCTGATGAATCCCCACCGGGTTCTCCTGCTCGCCCCAGTAGCTGATCAGTCCCGTCTGCACCCATGCCACGCGCGGATCATGGTTCCAGACCTCCCCAAGTCGCCCGACCAAGCGGACCACCCGATCTTTGAACTGTTGGCTGGACCAGTCGCCCGTGGTCAGGTCCGAGGGCCAATGTTCGTTGCCGGTGTTCCAATCCCAGTCGATGTAAACCCGCGGAATGACTTTGACATTGTTTGCCGGTAAATTGGCCCACTGGGCATTGCAGAAATCTCGGATCTTTTGCACCGAGTCGCTCTCGTGATTCTCTATCGCACTCCACGGGATATACTGCTGAATTACAGTCGGATATGGATAGCTTGCATAAGAGTCCAAACCCGGGCGGAACCCCATCAGTGGATTGGTGAGCGGCCCGGAAGCTTCTGGAGGATAGACCGTGACCACTTGGGCTGGTGCGGGTGACGCTCCGAACATCCAGAAAAAAATTCCCGCGAGTGCGGTCAGCACTCTACTCGCATGGCAATACGCAGGTTCAGCAGATTTTGTAGAATGGCTCATTTTTATGGGCTTTTGCTTGTTGGTGATGAGAAACTTCAAGATTCAAGCACGGCCACACGGTGAGCTTGTCCGGGTGGTAACTCGCTAAGAAAACATGACCCCGATGAAAACAAATGTCTTCATCGGGGAAAAATGGACCATTCAAATCCCGTGGTCCGATCAATTCGTCGTCACGTTGAGACGGGCGAATTTCGTCGCATCCGGACTGCGCGGAATGGTCAGGGTGATGGTGTCGAAGCCGGGTGATGTGTCTTTGGCGACGGTGACGCCCGGACTGTTAGCCAAAGCAGGGCCGGGGACGTTGTAGCTATCGGGCCATGTGGCTAAATTAGTTCCTACTTGGATCGCCAAAGTGGTAGTGCCGTTGATGGATGCCTGATCGCGATTGAAAGTGACGACCATATTCGCGCCAGACGCGGACACTTGCGGCAGTTTCCCGAGATCCTTGGTGTCTTTCGTTCCTCCAAGAACATACTCGGCACCGTTCGCGACTCCATCGCCATCGAAATCCTGCGCCGAGGTTCCCGTCGGCGCGTTGGTGGCAGCCCATGAGGAGTAACCGGACCCGCCGCTCTGCACCAGTTTCAGGCTGTTTCCATCCACCGCCAAAGCGTAGCCCGGTATCGCTGTGTGGAGCACCGGAGTGCCGGTGATGCCCGATGACGCGGAAATGAGCGTGTAGCTCGCTAAAGTGGGCGTGCCGGTGATCTTGATGGTCCCCAGTGTGACATCAAAGCTGCTGGTGGACGCGGTAGGCGATCCAAGAGTGAATCCAAGCGAAGCCACAGCACTGACCGTGATGGGGGATGCCTGACTCCCGCCGACGAGTGCGAGAGTTCCAGCAGAAACTGAGGTGGCACCATTGTAGGTATTCACGCCCGTGAGTGTCTGCGTGCCGCTGCCTTGTTTTACCAGAGAGAGAGCTGAGCCTGTTTGGGTGATCGCTCCACTGAAAGTGCCACTGCCATCCTTCACGCCAATAGTGAGGGTGTTAGCGTTGAAAAACTCCTCCTTATTGATCGTGCCGGCACCGTTCAGTTCGTCCACGATGACGCTTTTGTTTGCTAGCTCGAAGGTTGCTCCAGAGGCGACGGTTAAGCCTGCCTCGTTGCTGGCCCAGTTGACGTCGGGACCGAATGCGCCAGCGCCAAAGAAATTGCTCAACTTGCCTGCTTGGACGTCGATCACGCTGTTTGCTCCCGTGAGTGCGACTGTGTAATTCCCCGACCAATCGCTGAGAATCAGATTGTTTGCACCCGTTTTGACGAGCTTGCCAGTGCCACTCAAGGTGCCGCTGATTAACTGTTGGTCAGCCGTGGTAAGATTGAACTCCAGCTCGGCATTGGTCGTGTAATTTGAACTGCCAGTCTTGGTGTTCTCCAAAACAAGCCGTCCGCCGCTGACAGTGGTACCGCCCTTGTAACCGATACTTCCGCTGAGTGTCTGTGTGCCTGTGCCCTGTTTAATGACCGAGAGAGCATTGTTAGAATTTTCAATGGTTCCAGTGAAAGTGCCGCTGCCATTGTTCACACCGACGGTAAGCGAACCAGTGGTATCAAATGTGTTCTTTTTGATCGTGCCGGCACCGTTCAATTCATCCACAGTGACACTGTTATTAATCATGTCGAAGGTTGCGCCGGAAGCGACGGTCAAGCCTGCCTGATTGCTGCCCCAGTTGACGGCGGGTCCAAATGCGCCTGCGGCAAAGAAATTACTCAGTGTGCCAGCTTGGACGTCGATGACACTGCTAGTCCCCGTGAATGCGACCGTCTGATTTCCAGACCAGTCGCTGAGAATCAGATTGCTTGTGCCCGTTTTGATGAGACTGCCGGTGCCGCTCAAGGTTCCGTTGATGAGCTGCTGGTCGCCAGTGGTGAGGTTGAACTCCAGCTCGGCATTAGTTGCGAAATTCGAACTACCCGTTTTGTTGTTCTGCAAGACAAGCCGCCCACCACTGACGGTCGTGCCGCCGTTGTAGCCGATGGAACCACTGACGGTCTGGGTGCCAGTGCCTTCCTTAATCAGACTGAAAGGATCGCCTCCCGCACTGTTGATTGTGCCGCTGAAGTTGCCACTGCCGTTATCGACACCAACGGTGATCGAGTTCGCATTATACCAGCCTTTTCTGAGAGTCCCCGTGCCGCTGACGGCATCCACTCTCGTATTGCCATCCCAGATATCGAAGGTGGCTCCGGTCGCCACGTTGAGGTCGGCCAAATTCGAGCCCCAAGCACTGTTGCCGTATTCATTGCGAATCACTCCGCCCTGCACATCGATCAAAGCCCCTGAAGCTAAGGAGATGGTTTGTGGCGAGCCATCGGCACCCAGTAGAAGTTCGTTACCGCCTGTTTTGATGAGCTTGCCGCTGCCAGTGATGCTGCCGCCACTGATTTGCTGGTTTCCAGTGGTGAGATTGAATTCCAACTCAGCATTGGTCAAAAAGTCCGCGCTGCCGGTCTCATTGTTCACCAGCGCGAGCCGTCCGCCACTGACGGTGGTGCCTCCAGTGTAGGTGGCGTTGGAAAGTGCGAGAAGACCGGCACCTGATTTAACCAAGCCCACCGTGCCCGCGACGTTCGAGGAAATGGTGCCAGTCTGGCCAGTGGCGACGGAGATGGTGGGCGTGGTTCCCGCCAGATTGATGGTGCTTTCGATGATTGTGCCATTGAGACTGAATGTAATGGCATTCGCGTAAACCGGAGTGAGAACCTCGGCAGCGAGGTTGACGGTGTTAAAAATGGCGGTATTTCCCGGGCCGTTGGCATTATCCCAAGGAGTGCCTGTGACACCGCTCCAGTTGATGTCTGAGGCGTCCCAGAGATTGTCAACAGCACCAGTCCAAGTGCCGACGGCTGCGCCTGCGAATTGCACCACGGTGATGGCGACTATTGAGATGAGTGGAAGGAAGGAATGGGATTTTGGTTTCATGGTTTTGTGGGTATTGGATTTTTGAACTGCTGGGGCACCTGTGGAAAGATGATTGTCCGTTCAGGGTGTAATGCGGATTTAGCCCCGAATTTCCCTCATCCAATGGAAGAGAATTCAAAATAAAGCTCTCGGAGTAGAATGCCCCAAGTTTCATTCCTGCAAAAGCGTTTGATTCTGCTTCTTCAGGGATAAAAAAATCTGCCACAGCGGCGAAGTCGCTCGCCAGCAGGCTCAGAGCCTCGTGAACCTTAAAAAGTTCTCTGGTGTCAGGGGGAATCGCGGATCGCTCACATTTTCACAAAATAAGGAAGCCGCTCCAGAGGCACCTCGATTCTGATGGGAGTTCCGCCGCTGTGTATCGAGCCATCCTCAGCTTTCCACTCGCCCTTGGGCAAAATCACGGTGCGGGAGCGTGCGCCTTTTTCCACCACGGGCGCGACGATGATGTCGTTGCCCAGGACGAATTGGTCCTTGATCGTCTCGTAGCCGCCATCGGGAAAAGCCATGGCCATGGGTTTGGCGATGGGTTCACCGGTTTTGGACGCCTCTTTGGCCAGCGCGAGGATCTGCGGCCCCATTTCGACATGGAGTTTGGCCATTTTCAGGCAAATTTCGGAGTTTTCCCGAGAAAGGATGCGCCACGGAGCCACGGAAAACTGCATCATCGGCATCAAGGCGTGGACTTGGGCGGATCGAACGATCAGCTCTTCATCAATCGTCGCCGTTTTCAAAAATGACTGATACTCGCCGCCGCCGATCATGTCAGGGCAGGTGTAGGCGTAGCCCATGACGCTCTGCGACATGAGATCGGGGATCAGCTTCGCCAGATCTCCCCATTCGTGGCTTTTGTCACGCAGCCGCTGGGCTAGCGGAAGGCCCGCCATTTTCCAGGAGGCGCGGTATTCGTTGAGCGGGTAGCGCAGGCCCACCTCGGCAAAGAACGTGGTGTGGTCGTTCGGCATCAAGTCAGGTTTGAACGAAGCTAATCCGCCAGTGTAGAAATTCGCGTCTCCAGCATCGAATTTGAAACCATCGACCCCGTATTCCTTCACCAAATGGTCGAGGCGGTCTTGAAACCATTTCATCGCCCGGGGATTGCTGAGGTCTAGGCAAGCACTGGCACCATTCCACCAGCGAATCAGCGCGGCTTTGTTGCTGGTATTTGCCCAGAGGATGTCTTGGGATTTTTGAGGGTCTAGCAGCAACATGCCTTCTTTCGCCAAAAAACGAAAATCCGCAGAATCCGCGCTGACGAAGGGACAAACCCACAGCATCACCTTGAAGCCCATCTGGTGAAGCTCTTTCATCATCCCCTTCGCATCACTAAAACGCCGGGCCGAGAACTCGAGCGTGCCGTAGTCTTCTTGCCAGTTGTCGTCGATCATCAACACGCCCGGTGGGTAGCCGTTGGCGATGATCGCCCGAGCGTATTTCAGGATGTCCTTCTCGTTTTGGTCATACATCAGCTCGATCCAAGTGTTGTATTGCGGATGCGTGAATAGCAGCTCGTCAGGGATTTTGCCGCTCGATGGGAAAAATTCTTTGGAAACGAACTGAAACGCGTCTCGCAAATTTGCACCCTTTTCGCCGGAGATGATCTTTCCGCCGCGAGTGCTGACTTCGATGGATCCTATGTCGAAGGTATATTTGATCGGGACCTCGCTCCAAACAAAGCGCCCTTTGCTGGAGAGTAACAGCGGCTGTGCTTGATTCCCCTTATTTTCCCCGAGAAGATGTAAGCGAAATCAGATTTGAGAAAAAAGGACACCAATTTGAGAAAATATCCAAAACGTTTTAAGAAACTCCGCCCGAGCGGCTTCCGTGCAATGCGCCCGCGCGGTCATTGCAGTCATCACAACAATAATGCTCCTGTGTGGTATTGTTGAACAGTCGCCCCGTCGCAGTAGGCTAGCGGCACATAAAAAATACTACCCGTTGCAGTCGGTAAATCCGCAGCGAAAAACGGCCCATTGACCCCCGAAAGCGTCCCTGCCGTCTCCACGATTTCCAGGTAGGCGAATCCCACTCGTGGCAGCCGCCCTTGCACCTTCACATGCGCGTTCCACGGCCCGGTCAGGTTCGTCACCGCGCCCGCCGCGTCGATGCGGAGCGTCGCCACTCGCGAGGCCGCTGGAGTCACGTCGCCCGGTGCGATGGTGAACGTCTGCGAGAACGCACCGACCGTGTAGCTCACATCCAGCGTCGCTAGCCCCATGCCGCCTGCCGTTGGGAACCAATCCGCGTGACACAGCACCTCCGCCACCGTCGAGATCGCACCATCAGTCCAGGCCTGTGCCAGGTCGATTGTCACCGTCTCAGAGCCACTTGGTCCCGTGTCATCGCCGCTCCATGTCGTGTAGGTCGCCGCCGTCTCCGAGTCGTCTAGTGGGTAGCCCACCGCGTCACTCAGGAACCTTGTCGTCGTGTCAAGATCCGGCGTTGCTGGCCACGTGTAAATGATCGTCAGAATGCCAAACGGATTCACCGTTTCCAGCCCCGCAGAATCCACCGCCTGAGCTTCTAGCGGATTGTAAAAATACCCCGCCGGTGTCGCCACGAATTCGCCGCTTGGATCATGCGCCACACCCGCCGCTCGCGTCGCCATCGCCACACCTTGGTAGCGCAGTTCCGCGCTGCCGTCTGCCGCGAGAAATAGCGTCCAGTTTGGATCCACCGCAGACACATAGTTAGCCGCGTCCACCGGGGTGTAGATCCCGCTCATCGCCGTCCCTGCCGACACCGTCACCGCCACGCCTGGTATTGCTCCAGGCCAGCCTTCCTCCGCTGCTAGAGCTAGCGTGAATGCCGCCGTGGAATTGTAGGTGGCGCGCCCATACGTGGTGCCGACATAGTTTCCCATCGGCGCGGTCCCGCCCGTGGTCAGTTCCGCCACCACGGCATTTTCATCAGAAATCGTCGCCGCGCTCGCACCTGTTTTGACCAACGTGAATTCCCCCATGATCCACTGGTCCGGCACCGTCGGCGAGAACATCCCCGCGATTGCTTCCAGCCCGGTAGAAAAAAGATTTCTCCCACTTCCGCCCACCGCCGTCATCGCGCCGGTGGACACCGCTGCCGTCATCCCGCGCGGCCCCACCTGCGGCACTTCTGCCGTTAGATCCACCCCGCTCCCCGCCGCGATTCGCACCCCAGTCCGAGGCTGAATGACAACGCCGTCCGCGACGGCCACGTCGCCTTGGGGTGTGTAAAAAGTTTGAAATCCAGAGTTCATTTTCGTTAGTTGTTCCGCCCAAGAATCTCGCGGGCGGCGTTCAGGTGCTTTCTACGGATTCCCCATCCCGGCGATGCGTCCTCGCTGATCCGAGATCCCACGAGTCGGAGTTGTTCATCGCTTTGCACATCCACCTTGGCGGCTGCATCGGCAAACGGAGCCAGTGCCTTTATCATGCCTTCCACAGCATCTGCCATCTCGCCGAAGTCGCGCGGCCCATGAATGATTTGGCGGTCGAGGCTGCGTAGTTTTTCGAGTGTTTCGGTTGGGTTCATGGTCGTTTTCTCTCTCACGAAATATACTCTACCACATCCTGCGGATTGAGTTCCACCCGTCCCATTGCCGTCGCCAGATTCGTCCGCGCCGGCGCGCCCAGCTTGTAGGTGATTTTTCCGGTTAGCAGGTCATATTTCAGCGTTTTCACCATCGCCCGCATGTTCGTTAGGTGGGGCAGACCGCCCGTGATGTTGATCGCTTTATTGAGGAAACTCAGCCCGGAAACATCCCCGCCTGCCAGTGAGAATTCACCCTCCCGAGGCACCCAGTTTTGAGCGTCTCGCAGGCCTGCCGCCATGCCCGCTGGTGGGCTGAGAAATTCGTAATCCCACTTTTTATACACCACCTTTGGCGACGCCCACGGAGGATTGTCCGGCATCCCCGCCACGCTCTGCATTAGCACACCCCGGCAAGAGAAGGGTCTCGCCGCCCACGCACGTTTATTTTCTGAATTAAGGTTACTCGTGAAGAATCCGCTGCCGGTCACAGCACCTGCCCGCAGTGCCCCGAATCGATCATTGAAATTATTTCCCTGAGTCTCGTAAGTCCAATACGCGATCCATGTCCCCGTGATCGTCACCTCGATTCCATTCCACTGCTCTTTTGCCCACTGCGGCAGATCTTGGGACACTACCAGAAATCTTCCTGACAGATTGTTCACGTAGCTCCCATTATCCCGCTGGAATTCCAGCCCTGGGAAGTTATGCACCGTCGTCACCAGATTCCTCACGCTGCCGCCCTGTGTCGTGTCGCCCGAGTAAGTCGTGAAGGATGCATCTCGCCCGCCCGTGATGCCATACTGCTTCTTGATTCCCGCCAGCGTGGTGTCGTTAGATGCAATGAAATCATCCGTCACCTGATTCGCGCCCACCGTCTGGATGCTCGCACTTTGGAAATCATCCTTCGGTAGGAAATTCACGATTTCTGGCCCGCTCACCGTGATGATCTGCAGCTTGCCCGTCTCCGCCGTGCCTGCGCCCTGGCGTTGGAAGCGCGGCATGCCCGTCTGCGGATTTCTGTCCATGTAGGGCAGTATCACCCGCGTCACCTCCAGCTCAGTGCGCTTGCGGATGTTCCCTAACGCCAGCCGATCTGTGCCGATGTCGAAGCTCCGCGTCTCCATCGCCGAGTCACCATTCCGCCGGGCGATTCGTAGGATCGCGTTGCTGAAGTCTGCTCCCGTGTAGTCGAATTGAGCCACTGCATCTGGCACGCACTGCATCAGCCGCGTCAGTGCCGCCGCGCAGGTCACGTTAGAGAGCGTCAGCCTCGTGAAGTCATACATCGCTGCCACGCTACCCACCTCCAGCGGCACGCCCAGTGCCGCCATCCGGTTCATCAGCGCGAGGAAACTTGTCCGCAGCGGCCCACTGTTAAAAACAAACATCGCCCGCTCATCCGTCGTCCCTTGCCCGTCGGTTTGGTTTCCCGTTAGCAGAATCTTTTGCATCCACCACCACGGGCCTTGCACCTCCACGCTCACCCCGTTGAAGGAAGGCTCCACCCGCGTCACATGCCCTCGGAATCGCCGCTCTCCACTCCGGTAGAGTTGGATCACTTGGCCCTCTTCAGGCACCACCACGCCCGTCCCCGCCGCGTCGTCGAAGACGCTCTCGTAGGTGAAGGTGTCCGCTGCTAGACTCTGGAACTCCAGACTTCCATTACTCATGCGGAGTTGCTGCGGTGTCCGCAGCGTCGCATTCATCGCCGCATCATTCGCCCCTCTTATCGTCCAGCTCATTTGGTTCCGAGTTGTTGTTGGAGATCGCTGATTTGCCCCTCCAGTGCTAGGATTCTCGCCACCACAGGCTGGATCGTCGTCAGCAGTGCCGCCGTCGCCCGTTCACCCGCCAGGAAGCCCTCCTTCACCAGCGTGTTGAGGTTTTCCTGCGTGCTTCGCAGTTGCGTCTGCGCCTGCACGAACTGCGCCACCTCGTTGACCAGCTTGTTGCCATCTTCTGTTACATTTTTTACTCCGACATCGATGCCCGCTTTCACCTCTGCGGCTTTATTCTTCGCTGAATCGGTGACGGGTTGGACGCTTGTCTGGATGGCTGCCACCGCCTCCACTGGCCCCTTCGCCACTTCATCTTTTAGGGTCTGGTAGATTTTATTTCGCGCCGCAGTCGAGGCCGCAGTGATCGCTTCGGTTGTATCCGTATCAAGCGCGGCCAGTTTGTTTTCTGCGCCACGCAGTAAGTTGTTTTTAGCCTCGTTGAAGATCCCCTCTTGATCCTTTACCGCTTGGTCTGAATCACGAAAGGCTTTCTGCTTCGCATCCACCGCGCCGCTGATCGCGGCGAATTTTTCAGGATCCAGCTTGTCCAGACCATCGCGGATCGCTTGCTGGTAAGCGATGCTTGCTAAATCAAATTCTCGCCGCGCCGTCTCCGCCTCCGCCTTCACCCCGTTGAAATCGTCATTCAGTTGCGTGATCCCTACTTGGATTTCTAACGCCAGCGCGTTCGCTTGTGCGAGTGCCACATCGCCACCTCGCAACCTAGCCGATTCAATTTCCTGCGAAGCCCCTTGTTGAGCTAGGTCGAATTTTTTAGAGCGCAGAGCCGCGATCCGCTGTAATGCCGCCTCTTGCTCACGCAAAACGGCCAGTTCTTCACCGTAGATTTTTTTGAGGTTGTTCTGATTTTCATCCGCGATCCGCTTACGGGTCTCGCCCAGAGCCTTAGCCGAGGTCGCTTCCCTCTCTAATGCCTCTCTTAGATCCCCCAGTCCAGACAGCGTGTCGATTGGGTTAGAGACCGCCTTCCACATCTCCGCGAAGCCTTCTTGGACGTTGGTTAGCAGCTCCGGCAGTCCACCCAGACTCGCCTTCAGAGCCGTCACAGCATCTTGCAGTTCCGGTCTAACTTCCTGCCCCCGCGCCTTCGCTTCTTCATAAAATTTTTCATACTCCTTCACTGTGTCGCTCAGTGCTTGGTAGGACTTCACGGCTGCCACTCCCACCAAAGCGATAGAACCAGCGACAGCCGCGCCATCAGCACCCACTATCTTGCTTACCTTTTCAAAAGTGTCGCCAACTCCTGCTAGGTTCGCGATTTGTTTTCCGTAATCATCCACCTTTCCCGTCAGATCCACCCCTAGCAGACCGCCCTTGTTTTCCCGTGCCGCCTGCCGCCGCTTCGCCTCGATGACATCGAGTTCTTTGCTCGCCGTCTTCGCCGCGTCCTCGACTGCGAAAATTGACTTTTTAACTTCAGTGAATTCTTTGACGCTTTCTTGGGCGGATTCGGTCACTTTTTCAGCAAAGGATTCTGCCGCCTTGTTCATTCCTCCAAAGCCCGTGACCGTCACCTCTTCTTGCACAGCTCTCACTTTCCCTAGTTCATACTCTAGCCGTCTCGCCGCCTTCGCCTGGTCATCACCGGCGGCGGCGGAATCCGCCGCCGCCTTCTGCGTCGCTTTAAAAGTGTCCTCTTGCAGCTTCTTTAAAGATTCCTCCACCGCCTCCGCCCCAGAGGTATCCGCCTCGGTTTTCAGCTTCAGTAAAATGTCGTCTGGATTGGCCATGGAAGAATGTTGAGAGTTGAGAGTTGATGGAAAGAGGAAGAGGGAGAGGGTTAGAAGTGATGAGGAAGAGATCCGGCAGATCCGGCAGATCCGCCGGATGGGTCAGATCCGCCGGATCTTCGCCTACGGCCCTATCTGCACCAGCCCCGTCGCCGTTACGGAATACCCGCGCGCGATCCGCGCCGTCCCCGCGTCCATCCACCGTTGCGGCGTGTGTTCCGTCAGGTAGGCTTGGGAAAACTGCCAGAAGCGGTCCGTGATCCCTTGGATCTCGATGTTCAGCGGCCCTTTTGCCGTGTTCTGGTAGTAGAGCAGTCCCTCCATCACATGCTGTCGAGCCGTCTTATCCAGATCCAGATCCGCGAAGAGCCTCCAGCTCAGAGTGTAGATCGTGTTTCCCGCCGGACGCAGGAAGGGCGTCGCAGAATCCACCAGGTTGATGGTATCCAGCGGCTTTCTCAGCGGCCACGTCGGCTCCGCGTCGATCTCATCTCCGTAGTTCAGCAGCGGCACCGCCACACCCGCCGGATAAAGCGTGAATCTCCAGTTAGAAATTACATTCATTTTTTTACCTATGAAATCCCGCCGGGGTCATGCGTGAGTTTCAGGATGGAAGGTTGGAGATCCATGGAGGTTCACTGCTTTCCAGAATTGGTGTCCCACTGGTAGATTACAGGGCCGTTCACGAATGCCGCTGTGGTGGTCCCGCTGAACAAGGCAGGCCCGACGAGGACCGACGGAAGCGTGCTTGCTACCCTGACTTCTGGAGCTAAAAGCGCGCCTGTCGCGTCGAACGCGGCAAAATAGAAAAACGGAGCACCTAGCCGAAAAACCAAATTCACTTTTTTGTTGATGTAAATGCTATTTGTTAGACCCGTGTCGATCAGTTCCGCAACGGATCCTGATGCTCTTCGTTCCAAATAAATTTTCCCGTCACCGTCCGCATTTGCTACGATCCCCAATCCGTCTGCGGGCGTCACGCTAGCTGTCGTTTCGCGAGGATAGATCCCCACTCTCAAAAATCCAGCAGTGCTGAATACCGCGAATTTGACGTTCATGCGCACATCCTGATTGTTGATCCAGTTAGGGTTTGCCATGAACCTTTGAGAACCAATCGACGTGGTATTTTCTAAATTGATTCCACCTCCGTTGGCTGATGGCGTGGCAAATGTCCCCGAAATGATGTCACGTTTCCACCCACGCACACCATAGGGGGTTGCCCAGTCTCTCGTGAAAAGTTCATTTGTGATAATTCGCGGAAGTGATACGTTGCCAATTTCAGCCTGAGAGAAATTGGCAGTAGCTCCAAACAAAGAAGACGAGTTAGACCTCAGCAGAATGTTTGTCATGGTAGAGTCCATGAGGTTGATTCCAGTCTCAGGGGGCAAAAGCGAAGGCGGGCGCGTGTTGACAGAAAAATACTGACCGCCGCCTGAAATGTTTGACGATCTAAGACTGAAATCTGCCTGTCCCTTTTTGGCTTCAGGCGTGAAATCCCTAACCATGGCGGGATTTGTAGCGGGAGCGAGATTGTCTAGCAGTTTCACAAAATTTGCAGTCACCAAAGTTTTACCGGTGTCGCCATGCAAATCGAAAACCGAGGAAGCGTGACTCTCTACGTTTATGCTACCCACGTCCACTTGCGAGGCGTGGATTTCAAAACAGACATTGCTGTTGTTGTAGTTGCCCGTGACAACAGAGATATTTTTGCAACCGTTGAAAAAATAGCCACGATCACAATGGTTAGTGTTTCCAACCATGAAAACAATGCCGTCCGCGCTGATTCCAGCGAAGGCGATTTTATTGCGCGATGAACTACAATTCCTCACCTGAGAGTCGGTCGCCCCTGACACGGTGATGCCGCGCTCGAACCCCGTCGTCATGATGTTTTCAAACAGAGCCATCCCGAAATTCCAGCCGGGGACGCCCGATTTACCACCTCTCAACCCATCGCCACTCAGCGAGTATGATCCAGCGATTGCAAAATTTCTAACCACAACACCAAATGAAGCGCGATCACAGAGGATCACGGGCTGAGTTGCCGATTTCGGATAGAGAACGACAGGATAGGTTTTCCGGTCATGTTCTTGTTTTTGAGTAATCATACCTTGATCGTTGTTAGGAGACTGCATTCCCTCAAACGTGATTGCCCGTGGGACAACCACGTTGAAAAGGTAGTTGCCGAAATTGCCGATCTTCACGGTTTTCGCGGTAGTGCTCAATTCCGCCGCATCTAGTGCGGCTTGCACTGCGGCAGAGGAATCGGTGCCTAGAAATGCCGATTTGTTGACGGTGATGTCGCTGACATTAACGGTAACAGTTTGCCTCGCGGTATCTGCTAGAATCACCTGAGTTGAGCTAGTGATTCCTGAGATGTTCGTTTCCAAGCAGGCAATGGGAAATGAGGCAACGGGAGCGGTGTAAGCGGCGCCATTCACGGTGACAACTAGCGTAGAAAGTTGGCCGTTGGCGTTGGTCGTCGCTGTCAAAATCGCACCAGCTCCGCGATTCGGGGACACGTCATAGACCATGACGATGAACGTGTGATTCGGCGGATAGGCTTTGGTTGATCCTGCATTGGTGATCGTGACACCCGTGACTGCACCCGTCTGACCCGAAACAGTCCCTAGGGTGAATGTGCAGGTGGGTGTAATTCCCGCCCCCTCCACTCGAATGAATTTCCCAACGTCTCCAGCGGCGAAAACCGCGTTACCGATGGAACCATTAGAAGTTAGCACGTTGGAGCCGGATGTCATGGCAATGGCGTCCGCCCGTTTAGCATCGCCGACCGCATTGTAAGGTGGCAGCGTCGCGTCGATGATGTAGTTGCTAGAGCTGCTACCCCCACCCGGCGTGATCCATTCCCTTGTTCCATCGGCGTAGGAAGACAAAACCTTCCCGTCCACGTCCGGGTTCCCTAGCGCGTTTTCCTTCGCCGCCGGAGCCAGTGCGGCCCAAGAGGTGAGATTTGCGCTCAGGGGTTGGTAGAAAGAAGCGATGTCCAGAGCCGCGCGGATGTCCGCCTTCTGTTGGACGCTCGCACTGTTCAGCTCGATGGCTTGCCCAGCGCAGAGGCCGGTGAGTAGCGCGGCTACAGCCGCAAGTCTAAGTGTTTTCATAAGTAAAATTAAGTAGGATTAAGAGTTAGAACTTCGCCGCCCAGAGTGATCTCCACACCGGACAGAGTGAGCCTACCCGGCCACCCGCTGCTCGGCGGGATGATCGGGTAAGGAGCCGCAGGCGCACTGCCACCGGCGGACACACCCAGCACCGCAGTGGGCGCAATAGGCGCAGAGCTGCCGCCCACGCCACCCAGCACTGCATCAGGAGCATCCGGCGCAGATCCCGCGCCTACGCCGCCCAGCACTGCATCAGGTGCATCCGGCGTAGATCCCGCGCCCACGCTCTCCAGCACTGCATCAGGTGCATCCGGCGCAGATCCCGCGCCCACGCCCCCCAGCACCGCAGCGGGAGCATCCGGTGCAGCGGCACTGGTCACGATGGCAAGCACAGCTAGAGGAGCGTCTGGCATAAGAAGTTGAGAGTTGAGAGTTGAGAGTTGAGAGTTGAGAGTTGAGAGAAAGAGGAAGAGAGGGGTTCGGGCGGCTCGCCCGTCGCATTCATTCATCCTCTTCCCTTCGATGTTCAATGTTGGACGTTCGATGTTCGATGTTCCCAACCTCTTCACACCGCCGCTGGGAAAACGACCGAGTTCCCCGCCACCGCCACCCCGGCCACCGTCTTAATAACCGTGAAGCGGAATTTCGGCTGAGTCACCTTGCCCTCCGCCTTGATGCCTTCTGTGAGTTCCAGTGTCACCCACACGTCTAAGATCAGTAAATCTTGCCCCGTCTCTTGGCGGGCCTGCAGTCGCAGCCAGCCATCGATCTGCCGCTTCGTCGTCGCGAAGGGTGTTTGCGCCGTCCCTTCTTCGATCTTCGCGTTCAGGCCCAGTTCTAACCGCAGCAGGTTTTCCCCCATCTCGCGGGATTCCATATTGAGGTAGTCCGCCACCACGTATTTCCTCGGCACTTCTTCCCATCCGCCTGTAGCGGCGGGTTTCTTAAAAGGATCGTCCTCGAATTTCGGCTCGTGAGACAGGCTCAAGATCGAGCCGAGGCTCCGGTCAGACCAGTTCGTCAGCGGTGACACATCCGGCTTGATCGTCGCGGAAACCACTTGGGCATCCACCGTTGTCCCCGCCTCGATGAAGTAGGCGAAGCCACCGAGGAAGCGTTCTAAATTTAAAGGAGCAGCCATAATTTTTGTTTTCTTTTTCTTTGTTAGTTTTCTTTAAAATCCCGTCATTCCGGTCAATCCCGTCACACCCCCAGAAATTTCACGCTCCCCGGCTGTGCCGCTTCCAGCGCGTCCGCCTGCGCCTTCGTCAGATTCACCTGCGCCGTGCGGTAAGCGATCACCGCCCCCACCTTCAGAGTCTCGCACAGAACTTCGTATTTCAGCCGTGGAGTCTCCTCCACCGCTCCTTCTTCTTTTGCAGTTTTAGTCATCGTCGTTTTTGTTAGTTGGAAATCGTCAGAGAAATCTCGCAGTCGTAGATCAGAAATTTGTTGTCTGGCACCAGCCCGCCGTTCTTCACCTTCACCTCGCCATGCACATGCCCGCCGCTGGGTATCCACTGCCACAGCCGGTTCATCACCGCCTCCATCACCTCATCTGCCGCCAGGTTTTCCCCGGCTAGAATCGGCTTGCTCCACACACTCACCGTGTAGCGGTGTTCCATGCGTGGCGTTCGGGCGTTTTCATCCGCCACTTGGTAGCCTTGCCAGAGGATCGTCACCGCCGTGCCGCGTGCCTTCGCCACCGCCTTCGTCACGTCAGAGAGGATGTTCTTTTGCCGGTCCACCATCACCTCCACCGCCGTCAGATCCAGCGTCGTCGGGATCTCTCCCGGCAGCGGGGCTGTCAGCAGTCGCGTGCGGATCATCTCCGCCATGTCCAGGGCTTTACTCATGATGGCAGTCGGCTCCTCAGTGAGGTGATGTAGAGAGACGCCCGCCGCGCTCCCAGTTCCGCGTATTTCTCATCGGAAGGTAGCAGCGTGCGGTCTTGTTTTTGCTTCACCTCGCGGCGTAGCCAGAAGGCCACCGTCCACCCCCGGTGATTTCCACCCGCCTCCCGCCACACCAGTGCCGGGTAGCGGCCTGCCACGATGGTGAAGGAAAAAGCGTCCTTCGGAAAATCCCTCACCACCCGTCCATACGTCTCCGCCGTCGCCGGGATCGTCAGGTAAGTCCGCCCCGTCCCAGGGCGGATCGTCACACTGGAAAAAGCCCGCCCCAGCCCCGTGTCACGCGGGATGCGGACTATCGCCGCCTCCGCGTTAGAATCCGCCTCGATCCGCTTAGAAGCCTTCGCCCGGAACCCCGTCGGACTCGCCCCCAGCCGTTGCGCCGTCGCGTGGCGGTTGTCTTGCGCCACATGTGCCTTCGTGAAATCCCGCGCATCCGTCGCCATCAGTGCGTGCAGTTGCGTGCGGTCTGCCAGCTTCGCGCGGATGCGTTGCAGCTCGCCCGTCGCCTCCGCGATTCCCGTCACGTCGATCTTTAAAATCGGTACACTCATTGCGTCCCCCCCGCGTTCGGATCATAGTCAGGATTCGCCTTCTGGTAGGCATCCGCGCTCTCACGCAGGCTGTCTGCTAGCAGATCAGAAAAATCCATCACCCCACCGCCGCGCGGGCTAGCCGTCGCGAAGGTGCTATCTTGAAAACTCTTCACCAATTCTGGATCCACATCCGCTAGCGAGATCTGCGGTGCAGGCAGCGGCATCCGTCCGCCCAGCGTCTGCGGCTGGCTCGCTTGGAATTCCTCCACGCTCTCCCCATCCGGCCCGGTCACTCCTAGCAGCTCCACTTCCGCCCCCTCGATCTCATCCCACCCCATCCCCGAGTTGAACGCGAATGGCGGGTAATCCACCCCCAGCGCGTCCGGGAAATTCTCCCACGCCCCCAGCTCACCCCACACCGAATCACCCTTCAGCGCGATCATTCTTCCTCTTCCTTCGATGTTCGATGTTCCATAAAACCGCCCACCCGCCACCGCCCACCGGCTAGGCCAGTCCCTCGGTGCGGCCTTCTCTTCCACCCGCACCAACTCCCACGCCGGATGCGTCGCCAGCCGATCCGGCGTCTGCCCCCGCGCCTTCAGCCCCGCCCCCGCCATCAGATCCACCTGCATCCGCACGATCAGATTCATCCGCCGGAAACTCCGCAAATCCTGCAAGCTCCCGCGCAACGCCGGTGGCACCTCCTCACCCGGAAAACCGCCTTTCTCCACATCATAATCCAGTGCGTCTAGCACCTCGTAAAGAGCCGTCCGCGCCTGCCCCTCGCCCATGCTTCCCGCCGCCACCGCGTCGATGACTTCCTTCAGCTTATTCGCGAAAATCGCATTCGTCCCCCGCGCCGTAAAAACACTCCGCGCCAGGACCTCCGCACCGAACTCCCGCCGCAGCCCCGCCGTATCCAGACCACTCGTCAGCACACTCCGCCCCCGGCTCGCGATGGCCGCGTCGAAGGTGGTTAGTGGGTCGGGGTTCAAGAGAGTTGAGAGTTGAGAGTTGAGAGTTGAGAGTTGAGAGTTGAGAGTTGAGAGTTGAGAGTTGAGAGAAAGAGGAAGAGGAAGAACTCTTCCTTCGATGTTCAATGTTGGACGTTCGATGTTCGATGTTCCCGGTCCCCCAGCTCCCGCCGCCGTCGGTCCTGCGCCTCTTCCAAGTGCGTCAAAACAATCGCCCGATCCCGGCTCCTGAAGGCAGTCGCCTCCATCAGGTCAATCAAGTCAGCAAGTCCTTTGATGAGTTGCTCGTCCCCAGCCACCGCCGCTTGCAGTGTCACCACCTCACGTCCAAGATCCTTCACCGCCCACTCCAGTTGATACTTTTCTTGCGGAGAAATATCCGCGTCCGCCAGCCGCCGCTCACCGTGCGCCAGTGCCGCCTTCTTCTCCTCTAGCAGTTCGTAAAGTCCCGTTCTCATGTTCTTAAATTGCTCTTCTCTTTCTCTCAACTCTCAACCATCAACTTCTTCTCAACTCTCAACCTCTTCAAAGCCCCCCTAGCTTCCCCCCGGTCGCCACCTGCTCCCGGCTAGACACCACCGTCATCCCTGGCGTCGCAGAACTCACATCCACCGCCCCGGTCGGTTGCTCGACCTTCACCTTTCCATCCGCCACGCGTTCAAAAAAACGGGTGGCGTCTGAGCCTGCCTTGGCGCGGTCTTTCGAGACCTCGAGGTCAAGTCGAGTCAGAAACTCCACGCGGATCAGGTGCAGGGCGGAAAGATGCACGCGTAACGGCAGCGTCACGCCCTCAGCCAGACGGTTTTCCGAATTATCCGCAATGTATCCCCGACAGTGGTTGGTCACCATGACGATGGAATCCCGCATCGGATCCTGCCCCGGAGCGATTGCAGCAGCCTGATAGCCAGCCCGCTCAATTTCATTGAGCACGCCCACCACATCCGCCTCTGTAAGTTCACGCCACATTTTCTGTTTTCTTAAGAGATCAGTCAGATCCGCCGGATCCGGCAGATCATCTCACCTATTTCCTGAGCTAGAAGCCCGGAAATCTCTCCCCGGACCTCACGCTCAAGAATCAGAGTTAAGTATAAGTCGGCGCGATTTTGCGGATACCCACCGCGCTCGTCAGCACCAGTCGGCTGTAATGCTCCACCGCCACCACCGTGCGCTTCAGTCGCGCCTCGATGTAAACGCGGAACATCCCACCGCCCGGAACAGACGTGATGAAACGCTTGATGTTAGACGGATCATCCGGCATGGCGCCAGATTTCGCGTAGTAGAGATACACCTTCGCGCCGATCACCTTGCTCTTCGCCGTGGCGGAGGACTGGTAGCGGAACTTGCTCTTGATGACTTTCTCCAGCCCCGCCAACTCTGCGAGCTGTTGCGGCGTGAGATTGCGCGTCTGGTGGCGGGCCGCATTCCCTCCTAAGCCGAGGCTCAGGAAACGAGTCACCCACGCACTGCCGCCGTAGAGCGCGATGTTCGCGTCGATGCCGCGTGCATCCCCAGAAAGGTCCGCCTGTTGCACCAGATCACCATCCGGGTCGGCCGCCGCGTTAGAAGCACCCCAGTTCGGCGTCACCGCCGAATCGTTCGCTTCGAGCAGAGCCTCGCCCCGGTAGAGTTCCGTGCGGAGCAAGCGGTTGCGGAGGTTTGCCACCGCCCGTTGCTGCACCGCCGCATCCTCACCGCCCTGGTCATTGTCCAGGATCATGATGAGACCCTTGTTATCCGTGCGCCCATCCGCCTGCGTGCCTGTCCGGCGCACTTGCGCGAAGTCCCCACCGATCTCGCGCACGTCCTCGTCATTGAGCGCGATCTGGAAACTCTCCTTCGTGTCATGCACGCGGTAGGAGAAAGAACGCCCCACCGGCACGGACGGGAACGCCGCGTCTAGCAGCACATCCAGCCCTTCGTCATCCGGCGTATCGACGATGTATTCCGTCAACGGTTCACTCAGGTGCGTCTGGTCGAAGTTCGCATCATTCGCCGCCATGATGACGCCGTGAGGCGCATCACCATTGAACGGCATGAAGATCTTCGAGTGGTCGTTCAGCCCCGCCACGTTTCCCGCCAGCGCGAGGAAGCGGTTCGTGTGTTCAGTCGCTTGCTCGCGGCTATTTGCCACCAGCGTGCAACCCCAGTTTTTAACCGCCGCTAAGAGCAACGGTGCGAGCATGGCGAGAACCGCCATGGTGATAATGAGATGGATGATTTTCATAATTTCTTCTTCTTTCAATGTTCGATGTTGAGTGTCCAATGTTCGAGGTTCGATGTTTTTACGCGTTCGTCTTCATCGGCGGGCAGTCTGCCACCTCGATGATGTCGCCGTCCGCCGCCGCCGCCGTGAGAGCCACGCCCACTTGGAAGAGGGTCGCGCCGTGAGTCGGAGAAACCTTCCCAGAAGCCGCTGTGAACACCCGCGCCCCGGCGGTGATCGCCGCATTCGCCACCATCTTCTTGGTCGGCCCTTTACCCAGCAACCGCACCGACTGGCGCACGCCCGTGGCAGTCTCTTCGTTATCCACCGTGCCCAGAGGCAGGTCCGTTGCACCGCACAGGGCGATGCCGTTATCCGTGCTTCCCTGCTTCCACAGCAAGTGGCGCGTGGTGATGGCCGCGTCATTCGTGCGCGTCACTGAGCACTCGTGAGTCTCCACGGCAGCGTCATAAGTGTTTGCCACCAGCGTCTCGCGCCGGAATGCACTCACCAGGGCCGCAACCGCCAGGATCATTCGTTTTGTTAGTTTCATGTCGTTATTTTTTGTGTTTCGCGTGTTGCTTGTTAGACCGTCCCGTCACGCTGCCGGTTCGGAAGATTTAGAAAATGCTTCAGGGTTTTTCGCCCGCGCCCGCTCCCAGGCGATTCGTTTGCGCTCGCCCTCGGCTAATGCGGGATTTGTCCGCTCATATTCGTTCGCCACCAGCATCGCGCGTTCCTCGCGTGCCGCCTTGCTCGAGTCATTCGCCGCCACCACCAGTCGGCACTTTGCCGCTCCCAGATCGCCCGTCTGGCTCGTGGTTTTCATCTTCACCGGCAGCGTGCGGAGGTCATGCAGGGCCGCTGCAAGATCATTGGCCGCCAGCATTTCCACTACCTTCGCATCCACCTCCGCCGGTGTCAGACGCCCAGCCGTCACCGCCGCCGCGCTCACCTCGCGAGTCACCAGCCGCAGCTTGGTATCCAGTGCGGTGTTCGCCGCATTTGCCGCTGCTAGGGCCGTCGTCGCCTTCACCTTCTCAGTGTCAGCACTCGCCACTGCCGCGTCCGCGTCCGCCTTCTTCACCGTCTCGCCTTCCAGCGCGTTGTAGGCTTCCTGCATCGCCGTGATCTTCGCCAGCGCATCCGCCACCGTCGCGCCTTCCTCCAGCCCCAGAGCTGCTAAGAGTTCCGCGTTCACCGGCACTTGATCGGTCGGATCAACCGGATCGGTCGGATTTTCTTGAGTATCCGCCTCATTCGCTAGCGCAGGCACCGGGATGTTCGGGTCATTCGTTAGGCCCATGCTTTTCAAAGCCGCTGGGCGGAGATGTTTGCCGCTCTTCCGAGTCCACCAGAGTGGGCTGTAAAACTTAAAGTGCGCGTTCTCTACCAGCTCGCGGCCCTCGCTCGACCACTTCACCGGTAGCCGCATCCCCGTCTCCTCCGGGATCATGTTCTCGATCCAGCCGTAAGCCCGCTTGTCCCCATCCTTGCTCCCCGGTAGATCTGGATGGCCGATGTAAACCGGGTAAGACGCACTCTCGCCCCGCGCCCAGCTTACCATCCGGTTCAGCAGGCCCGCGTGGTTCGCCGCCATCACCTCCGCATCCGACCGCTCGAATTTCTGCAAACCCTGCTTGTGGGGGAACTCGCCGTAAGGCACAAAAAACGAATCCCCCTGGAGGATCGCGAAGGGACTGCAATCTTCTGTCGCATTCGCGAGGATCGCACTGTTAGCCACCAGCACCCGTGGGCGCATGAGACTGCGTAAAATCATGTTGTATCGGTTGGTTTTCATCGTAATTGTTCTTTCACAGCTTGTTTGACTGGGGAGCCGCCCGAGAGTCAGGCGTTAGCACCGCAGGGGCGGACTCCCCCTGGTCCGGTGTTTTATCGTTTTCTTAAAAGGCTTCCCTGGCGGAATAGGTCATCCGCCTTGTTAGTCCGGTCAGATGAGAAGTAGGTTTTCGTGGTGTCCTTGGGAACGAAGACGGCCATCCATCGTGTAGGCCCGTTGCCGGTGTATTTTCTCAGGTAAATGGTTTGTCCGCCCTTACTCCACACCTCATGTGGGTTTCTAACGGCATTCGTGGCATCATCCAGCTCAGTGAGACGTTGCTGTTGTTCGGCGCGTGGCTTGCTGCTCCAATGATCTAACAATGCCGCAGTGAACTTCACAGGCCGTCCCTGATCGTCGGTGACAGTTTCCTCCGCGATCAGCCTCGCGGCTGCTTGGTAAGCCTTGATCCGCGCATAGCCGGGGTCCGCTGTGACTTTTGAAGCAGGTAGAAGCCCGTGGCTTTTCCAGTCACCGCCCCATTGATTCCCCCGGAACGGATGACCCATGAAATCGCCATTAGCCAGTTGCTCCTCACCCAGAAAAGCCCCTAAAAATTTCCCCGCCAGAGCCTCAGTCAGCCCAGCCACATCCCCAGCCAGCTCCGGCATCCCCGCAGAAATCTTCCGCAGCGCCCCTTGCATCGCCGGGTAATCCTCAGCCTCCAGTGCCGCCGCTAGCGCATCCCCCAGCGGCTTCAAGTCCGCCGTCAGCACCGCCCGCAGTTCATCCACCTCATCCGTCGGAGCCGCCGGATCCGTCAGATCTCCCCGTGCGTTCTCCACCTCTTCACTTCTCACTTCTAACTTCTCACTTCTAACTTCTCTCCCATACCGCTCCGCCAGATCCGCCGGATCTTGCACCACACCCAGAGCCACCAGCCCACTGTCAATCGCCAGATCCTTCGTTAGGTCTTCGCTACTCGGCGGATTCACCACCATGTAGGCCGCTGGTCTCTCATCCCCATGCACCATGCGGATCACCAGCCGGTCGAGTTGTGTCTGCAGCGTCTCGCTCACCATCGCGCAATCATCCTCTAGTAGCGTGTCGCCCTCTTCCGCTTGGCGGTTAGAGCCACTGCTCTCCCCCTCACGGGAAATCGTGCTCAAGTCACCACCGCGCACCAGCGTCGCGATCATCCGGTCAAAATACTCCGCGATCACCATTGGCGGCAGATTCGCCCCGCCCGGTGTCTGGATGATGGAAATCGGATCCTTCATGACCCCGTCATCCCCATGGATCACGCCCACCCACTCAGAAGCATACCGCAGCACCGCATCCGCCATTGCCCGGCCTTCTTTACTATCCGCCGCTGCAGACGTCCGTCCCAGGACCCCCGGCACCGAGAACTTTTCGGAAAACGCCATCAGATCCTGAATACCCATCCGCTTGAACATATAACAGATTGCCAGAGCCTCCCCTAGACCATCCGCCACCGTCACCATCCAGCCGTCATCAGCGAGATCCAGCCCATCCGCCCGCGTCTCCGGGCCGATGAACCGTAGCTTCCCACTCCGGTTCTCGAAAAAATACAACGGCACCCGCCGCAACTCCGCCGTCAGCCCGCCCGGCCCCGGCTGCCACACGATCTCATGCACCGCGTAGCCCTGCAGCACCGCATCCATCATCTGCCGCAACAATCCGCTCACCCCACAACGCACATTCCCATCCGTCGCGTCCGTCACCGTTAGGTTTTCATAAAAGTAATCCAGCGTCGCCTTGTGCGCGTCCGCCAGCGGATGCTCCGGGTCCGGCGTGATGACTTGCCAATCCCGCCGCGCCACCGCCGCCTTCCGCTTACCCATCACGCTCTTCACGATCGCCTCGCGTTTCTCGATGGTCTCGAAAATCAACGCCGCCTCACGCACCCAGCCCGCCGCGTGCGAATCCAGCGCATTCGCCAGCCGCACCGGCGTCAGCGACCGCAGCGGATTAAACCGCATCTGCCGCCACCGCAGCCCCAGATTCTCCATTCCCGGAATCACGCCGCCACCTCCACTTTCTCAGAGGGCTGCAAAACCCATGCAGACCCCTGCAAACCGCGCCAAACCGTTTTCAGGCGCATTGTCCCGCAAAGGCCGTCCCCCCCCTCTAAAATCGCGTTATTTCGGGTTTGCTTCATAAAACCGATTTCCTCCCCCGTGCGTTAGAATCTCCCTCACCCCGCGCCAGCGTCTCAAAACTCGTCGCCGCCCGCGCCTGCGAGTATCCGCCCACCATCTCTGCTAGAGCCGAGTAAGCATCTGCTAGGGTCAAATGGTTCTCACACCCATCCACGAAATCCTTCACCTCGCCATCCGGCCCGGCCTCCCGCTTCGAGCCTGTAATCAGATGCGCCTCCAGCGTCTCCACGATGGGCAGGCACCCAGCCTCACGCCGGGGCAGCCGCATCACCGGCTCTTCTAGCAACTTCCCATCCACCACCCGGATCACATTCTCCGCAGGCGTTAGAAACTCATTCACGATCCTGTCGATTGACTCAAACCGATTGCACTGGATCTTCGGATAAAACCGGTTGAACCCACCCTGCGGATCTACGCCTAGCTTATGCACGATCCCGCCGCCCGGCTTCACTGCGAACTCCACCACGAAGCACCGCAGACCCTCCCACCGCTTCAGATTCCCATTCCACGTCAGCCCGCCCGGAAACTTCAGAATCGCATCATCCGCCCGGCCATTGAATGGCTTCCAGTCGATCCCTTCCAGCCCATTCAGCCGGTAGCACAACGCACGCGCCTGATCCACAGCCGGATTCGCATCAATCGCCAGACAACTCAGCCCCAGCTTGTGAAACAAGATTTCCGTCCGCGCCACCATCTGGGAGAGCGGCACCTGCTCCGCCCAGTTGATCGCCTTCCGGCTCTCAGAATGCACATCCCGGCTCACAAACCAACAACGGTTCCCCGTGTCCATCCCGCCGAAGCGCGGCACCGTCGCCGGAGCCAGGGAAAGATCATAAGGCGCATCCACACTCCGCGCCCGCTGGATCACCTCGGGAGAAATCGCCTGTTCCGTGTTAGACGGCAAAGCCATCACATCACAACGGAACACCACCATCATCTCCGGGTCTTTCACCGCATCCTGCCAGCGGCTCACAAACTGATTCACCGGCATCGCGCCGATGCAAAACTGCGAGATCCGAAAAGACCACTTCCGCAACTTAATCCGCTCAGGCCGCAGATGTTTTAAAATCGGCTTCGCTCGATCAATCACCGCCCCCGTCTCAGGACACGCAAAGTAAAACGGTGCCCCCGGTTCATAAGCCCACGCCCCGCCCGCATCATCCCGGAAATCCCCGGCGAGAGTCAGCTTAGGATCACTCGCCCTCGGCTCACCATCCACCGCCAGCCTACACACCGCAGGCCAGTTCTCCTCCAGATTGATCGTAGCTGGGACAACCTGTCCCTGCCCCTTCACCTCAAAAACAAAAATCCCCTGGGTTCCATCCTCCCATTGCTTCTGCTGCCCCGCCGCATGGAGCCGCTGCGTGCCGATGCTCGACCGCAACCGCAAATCACTCGCCGTCATCCGCCCCGTTAGGAACTTCGACCGCTTCGCCGGAATGTCATCCTTCTCATCCTCCATCACCGCGTCCATCGAGAACGAAGTCGGGATTTTCCCCATCCCGCGTATCATCCCCTGCGCCTTGCGATTTCCATCAGAAACTTGAAAAGCCCCCTTACGGTTCACCGAGCGGCCCCGCTTATCATCCATCTTCCCCACGCTCATCAGCGGGCCTAACCAGTCGATCTGCTCGATCACATCCGGCCTCAGCTTCGCATCCACGATCCCCTCCACCAGATCATCGTCAGGCAAATAGTAGCCCCAGTTCATAAACCGGCACGCCGTCAGATACATCCCGAAATTCAATGCCAGAATCGTCTTCCCAAACTGCGCGCCGCCACAAATATCAATCGTCGCATCCGCCAGCGGAATCCCCGTGAACGAACCCAACACCAAATCGAAAGTCTCCACAATCGGCACCAAAGCCTCACGCCCGATCAGCGAGTAATGAATGTAAGACCCCCCGGAAGTCTTCACCATCGCCCACTTCTCAAGAAATTCTTGAAACGAGCCACACTCCGGCGCGTTCCCCCGCGTCGGCTCACCCAGCCGCTTACCCAGTTTTTCTAGCAACGCACTCATGCCTTCGCTACCGCCTCCTGCAGTTGTTTGAAAAGAGCCTCCGCCTTCGCGTTGCCCTTGATCTCCGCGAACAAAGCCTCCAGCCCGTCCTCGATCTTGCTCTTCGCCGCCGCCTTGAATTTCTCCCGCGCCGCATCCTGTGCATCCGCCTTTAAAATCAGCTTGATGAACTTCTCCGCCACCTTCGGATCGGTCGCTTGCCCACTCATCATCTCGAAGGACACCTGCTTCACCAGCTCCAGCGTCCCCGCATTCCAGTCCGTCCGCCCCGCGTCTTCCACGATGGCTTCCGCCTTCACCGCCGCCAGTTGGCGAGATTCCCGCACAATCGGCTGGCAGTGCTTTTTCCAAAACCGTGTCAGCGCATCCCCGGAGGTCGTTAGGCCACCACATTCCGCAAACAGCCAGTCCTTGCACTGCTGCTGCGAGGCACCGCCTAGCAGCAAATCGCGCAACTCCAAAACCCGGCTTTCCGGCTTCAGGTTGTCTAGCTTCGAGTCGCTTCGGCTTTTTTTCGGCGTTTCCATTCATTCTGCGAGACGGGCCAGCCCGTCCGGTTTGATTTTAATCAGCGTGTAATCCTCACCCTCCACGATGGAGACCTGCCCTTTTGATTCGAGATTCCGGCAATGCCGCTCCTGATCCGTCAGTGACAGCGGCGTCCCACGCACCCGCAGATCGCTGTTGAGGACCACCGCCCTCAGCCCGCGCGGGTAGCACGTCTGCAGCACTTCTAAAATGTTCAGTTCTGGACTCATCGTGTTCCTGGTCGTTTGGGGGCCAATGCTAGATCTAGCAGCTTTCCCACGTTGCTCTTCACCTCATCCACCGTCCCTTGCACCTTCGCGGTCGCCGTGCTTTGCTCGTCTAACCGCCTGTGAATCTTCCCCAGCGCGTCCCGCGCGATTTTCCGCTCCCCGTCGATAGCGTCCCACAGCTCCGTTAAGCTCTTGTCCGTTCGGTCAATGTGGTCATCCAGATCATTCCGAGCCGCAAAAGTCACCGCCTCCCGCGTCTCCACGGTCGGCACCGGCTGCTTAATCGTCACCTCACTCTGGTTCGTTTGTCCTTTTTTGTAAGCCGCCCACACCGCCGTAAAAAGCACCCCCAGCCCCAAGAACAACTTCGCCACCAGTTCCAGAACCCAGTTCCCAGAAATCTGAGTGTCCGCCGCCACAACCTCTGCTAGAAAGTAAATCATACCGCGCCCTCCTCAGTAGCAGGGACAACCTGTCCCTGCGGTTCCGGCTGTTTCAAGAACCTCCAAAAAATCTCCACCATGCACATCCCCAGCAACTCCCCGGTCACACCATTCTCATCATAATCTAACGAGAGAAACCCACTCAGCCTCCGCAGCCACTCATCCGGCAGCACGCGCACGCACTCCGCCTTATCCGGCCCCGCCAGCACCCACTTAAAAATCGCCTCCCCGTTCACAACGCCTCCCCCTTCCAGTCATCCAGACCATCCGCGATCACCCGCGCCAGCAGATCCCGGTGCGTGTCCGCCATGATCCAGTCATTCACGTTAGACCCGAAAAACGGCTCACAGATCACTGCCGGACATTCCAGCTTCTGCAAGAATCCAGCACCGCGTTCACCCTTACGGATCGGCACCAGCCCGCGCCGCTTATGCTCCGGGAAAGTTTCGCCCATCCGCCTATCCAGGCACTGCGCCAAAGCACGCCCCGGCACAGACGAGTGCCAATGCAGCCACTCATGCCCCGTCGCCGTCGTCGCCGCCGCACTGTTAAAATGCAGCTCCACCGCCACCGCCACCTTCAGGCTCGCGAGGTTCGCCGCGAGGTAATCCATCGCCCGCGAGTAGCCAGTCTTCGCATAGCTATCCACCAGCACTGCTTCAAATCCCCGGTCTCGCAGATCCGCTAGAATCAGCTTCCCGAGCTTAGAGTTGAAATTCCACTCATTCACCCCGCCCACAGAAACCGCTCCGCCGTCCCCGCGTGAATGCCCCACACAGATCGCGATCATCTCCCCGCCCTCCCGTTCTCCAAAAGCGGGGACCGGGCGGCTCGCCCGTTCTTCCACGCATCCACGGCAGAGCATACGCCCTCCCACAGCACCCAGCTCGTTAGAAATATCAGTTTCATCGTCTTGTTGTTTAAAATCACCGGCGGCGGGTCATGGAGCTACTCCTACGAGTCCACTCTGCCCTCACTCCGCGCGGCTAAAATTCTCTTCCTTAAAAATCTGTGTAATCCGTGAAATCCGTGGTTAGAAAATCTTCAGTAAGCCGGATTCTGCGTGATCGCCTTCACGTTCCCACGGTGCAGATCCTCCACCGTCGGTGGCAGACTCCCCGGCTCATCCAGCGGGTTAAAATCACCCTCGCCCCTCAGCTCGAAGCCCTTCCCTCTCAGCTCACCGCTCCACGCTCCACGCTGTGTTGAGCATGACGGCAGCCCTCCGAAGATCGCCGCCGCCATGCCTAACCACAAAACACACGGCAGCGGATTCCCCCCGGAACCGCCGCCATTGCTCTCGTTTCCATTCTCCCCGGCACCGTGCCGGAAAAGCGTCCCGGCCTTCGCCAGAAAAAGTCTCCACACCGCCACCGCTAGGATCGTCACGATCACCATCGCAGGCTCCAGCAGCGCACTGAACGCCTCCGCCAGATTTTTCCCATCCTCCTGTGAGAGAGTCAGAGTCCCGATCAAAAACACCGTCGCGCTCGAAGCTGCTAGGGTGAACCAGTGGCGCACAAGGCTTGCAAAGTTCATGCAGCGAACTTGCCACGCCCCGCTTCTAACGAATCATCACCACCCGCCACCGCCCCTCACCATCGGCCAGAAATCCCTCATGGAGCGCGGAATTCATTCCGCCCGCATCCTCTTCTCTTCCCTTCGACGTTCGATGTTGGGAGTTCGATGTTCGATGTTCGATGTTCACATCCCTCACCTAGCCGCCAGCCGCGCCGCCTTGTAGTCTAACACACTCCCCAGATCAATCTTATACTTCCCGTTCCCCCGCGCCGTGTCCGGCCTCCAGCCCCGGATCTGCCGCGTCTTCACCAGATTATACACCGTCTCCTTATCCTTGAAACCCAGCATCCGCGCCGCCGCCGCCGCAGAGATCTCCTTTCCATCCACCAGCCGCCTCGGCTTCACCGTAAAACTCCCATCCCCGTTAGGCGTGGAAACCGTCTCAAACAGCATCAGTTGCGCGGGGGCCGGTGAACTCATGCCCGCATCATAGCACAGTGCGTTTCAAACGTAGCAGGGACAACCTGTCCCTAGCATTCATTCATTCATCCCTCTTCACCCAGCCCCACGTGAGAAACTCACTAATGAACACATCACACTTCCCTGAAAGCCCCTCCACCGTCAGCCCCATCTTCCGCCGCTGCCACTTCTCAAACCCTCGCTCCATCTCCACCGCGATAATCATACTCTTCGGAGAGGCGATGAACTCCAGCCGCGCCGCCCCTTTGGTCTGGGCATTCAGCATCAGCTTCACCCGCAGGTGCGTCGTTCCAGTATGAGTTTCCGTCCGCGCCACCCCCGTCACCTCAGCCGTGTTGCCCCAGTCCCGCATCGCTGCCGCCGCCAGCTCCAAGCGCGGCAAGATCCCGGCCTTCAGGATCACCTCGCACGCCTCCAAATGCGCGGCCCACCGCGCCATCTCCCGCTCCCACTCCAGCCGCTTCAGTGCCTCCGCCGCCGCATGAACCGCCGCTTCCTCCGCGAATGGGTTTATCCTTTCCGGCGGTTCACTCATCATCCAGTGCCTCGCCCGCTCGCTCAAGTCCTTTTTCCAGCTCAGTCAGCCTCGCGATCCCCTCAGCCAGTCGCAGACTTCTCTCCTCGCTGTTCGGCTCATTTAAAAGCACCGCCTGCCTTGCTCGCTCCTTATCCACTTCCGCTCGCAATCTCCCCAGCTCACCCAGCACCGCCTGCATCTTCTTAATATCCGCCTGCGCCACATCCATCTCCGCCATCGTCTTATCAAACTTCGCCGCCGCCACCTGCTTTTTCAACTCACGCACCTCCTCAGCCCTATCAGTCCTCGCCTGATCCACCGCGATGGCGGCACCCAACGCCAGCACCACAGCAGCGGCCATCATCAGGATTATGTTGCGTGTCTTCATTCATTCATTTCCCTTCAACGGTTATCTTCGCTTCGCTTCGCCCTGGCACCTCATACTTGTCCACTCTTGTAGTAGAACTCGTCGTGAAATCCACACTCTCATTCGCAGGCACATAGCGAATAGAAGTCTCCACCCATCCACGGGGTTCCTTCACTAGCGTCTCACCTTTCAACTTCTGCGCGTGAATTTCATACCGGATTCTCACACCCCTAGCAGGCGTCTCCGTTGGGTTGTGGACCCGCCCCCGCACTTCGCAGTGACCCGGCTTCTCCCACAACGCATCATCCACGATCTCCAGCTTCGGAATCTTAGCTTTCTCATGTGCCTCCGCTAGAGATCTCGCCTTCGGAATCGCAAGCCACACAGCCACTGCCAGCACGCCCAAGCCAAAGCCCCAAGTCCACACCGAAACGCCGTAAATCTTTTTCATGTTCTGTGAAATTCTCGTGAAGGGTTAGAACGTCCGTGACTAACTAATAAGCAAAGGTTTCCATGGGCCGGGAATAATGTTCTCTAAGCCGTCTTGGTGTTTTTGCCGCCAGCCCCATTAATAGCGGTCAAAGCAGACTTCGGAGGACGCCCTCCTTTGGATGAACCAACCCGGTCCTGTGGATAGATTAGATCTCGGAGGCTCTTGTCACCGATAAGTTCAAATATCGCCTCCCGGATAAACTCACTGCGGCTCTGTCGCTTAGTCGCGCGCTTCCGATCCAAGGCCGCTAGCAGCGTTGGATCCAATCGTATCGCTATGAGTTCCTGATTTTCCCTGGGCACAGGCGAGAATTGAACAATCTGAATTTTTCCGCAATAGTTTGTTGCATACCGTGTATAACACCGTATAACACTGCCGCCGCATGAGCACTCCAATGTCAAAACGCCAAACAAAGCGCACCCAGCAGGATGCCACGCTAGTCGCAGTGTGGGTTCCTACTGATCTGCTTCAAAAATTAGATTCCCTCGCCCGAGAAAAAGACTCCGACCGATCCAAACTCATCCGCTCCGCAATTCGCAAAGCCACTGTCTAAAGCTATGACTCACCATTGGACCATTTTTTATGACGGGCGCGTGAGAGTCCAATCCTCACCCGGCCACATGAATGACATCTACTCCACGCCTGGTGCTCTCTGGCGGTCGCTCAAAAAACGCAAATGGACAACTGCGAGCCTCAAGTTGGATGGAGCTCAGTTCTGCCTCGTGAAACCAACCCCCGGCGGATTCTCCATCTACCTTTTTCCCACTCTAGCCGCGGCCACCAGAGCTTCCACCACCCACGGCTGATCCCCTACCCCTCTTCCACTTCCCACTTCCACCCATGACCAGCCTCACCCTCATCCCCCGCCTTCACAGCCCGCGCGTCGCAAACCTTGCGGATTTCACCGCTGGCCTGCTTGCCATCCGCAAGCACGGCATCCCGCAGATCATTCACCTCCACCCGGAAGACATCGCCATCGTCCGCCCTCTCATTCAGGCGGCGTCTCTGGCAGCTGTGAAATCAGCCGCTTCAACTCTGCTAGAACTGCACCGTAATTCTCATGCCGAGTTTCTACCCGAGCTAAAATCCTGCGCAAATCGCTTTGAAGAGCTGCTTCAGACTTTGGATCTCCAGCCGTCAGCACCGCCAGCCGCGCCTCCACCAGCCGGAACCGCTCATGGAAGTTCCGCGCCAGTGCCACCTGCACTTCCTCCGCTTCCAGCAGCATCCCCATCACCCCTGCCAGTTGCTCCCAAATCTCCCGATCCGTCATCCCCAGATTCCACCACCGCGTCGTAACGCCCGCAATCCCCATCTCACCGCCCATGCCCACCGAAACCGAAACTCGCGTCGCCCTCACCATGCTGGCCATCCGCGCCCTGCGTCAGCGCGGTGTCATCGCGGAGGACGCCGCCGTCACCCCCGCCGCCATGGCCTACATCTCGCAGCAAATCGACGCCCCAGTTAGCAAATCCACATTCCACCGCCTCACCAAAAATTCCCTCGCCCTCGCCCGCCTCGCACTCAACGCCCACTCCGAACATCGAACATCGAACGCCCAACATCGAACATCGAAGGAAGAGAACCAATAACGTCTAACCCATAACTTCTAACCTTCTTCTCTTCACTTCCGCCTTCCCACTTCCAACTTCCCACTTCGCTATGACCACCATCGCCCTCGCCCGCCTCCTATTATTCGCCCGCCGCCACCAGCTCAAGCTGAACACCCTCCAAGCCCTCGCCGTGCTTCAGAGCAACGGCCCTACCACCTGCCACGATCTCGCCGCAGAGTTAGACGTCAGTTCCGCCGCCGTCACCTGCATCGGGGATCGCCTCGTCGCCCTCAATCTCGCCACCCGCACCTACGGAAAAGCAGACCGCCGCATGATTTATCTCACCCTCACCCACCACGGCCAAGTCACCCTCAAAGCCATCCTCCATCCCGAGCCATCCGCCCCCGCACACAAACCCACCCGCCCACTCGCCCCATCCAACCTCGTCCCCGTCTAACTCACCGCTCCTATGCTCCCGCTCCTACCACTCGCCTTCGCCTTCGCCTTCGTCCTCATCATCGCCGTCGCCATCATCCGCCCCTACCTAACATGAAATCAAAACACACCATCGAGTCCCTCTTCCACCGCTCTCAACTCTCAACTCTCAACTCTCAACATTCCACCCGCCGCGCCCACCTTGGCCTTGCCGTCCACGGCCCCTTCAGCCGCAACCACCGCCGCCAGCCCTGGCGTGAGTTCACTCCCCACCTCACCGCCGCAGCCCTCCTCACCGCCCTAGCAGCATTCATCCTCGCCCTCTTCCGCTAACTCTTCCTCTTTCTATCAACTCTCAACCCTCAACTCTCAACCCGCCGATCACCTGCCGCTCAGGCATCCACTACGGCATCTGCCCCGCCTGCGGCAAAGGCCACGGCTACCGCGTCTTCTCTTCCCATCAACCATCAACTCGCACCTATCAACCTCTTCCCATGACCACCACACCACTCGACCTACCCACCATCCTCCAGTCCACCCGCAGAGGCCAATGCTTCACCTGCTCTTACCAAGAGCGGAACAACTCCGTCAGGACCGCCGCCCGCCTCGGCATCACCATCACCACCAAAAAACTCGACGCTGACACCTACCGCATCACCGTCACCGGCACCGTCCCCAAGCCGCAGGTAAATCCCGCCCCATCCCTCCGAGATTCCATCCACGCAGAAATCCGCGAGGCAGCAGAAAACACCCAATACTGGCGTCGCCAAAAAGCCCTCTGCGTCCACCCCGAAGCCCGCGCCCGCGCCGGTGCCCTCGTCCTCCTCTGGGAAACCACCCTCACCACCCGCAAAGCCAAGCTAGACGCCCTCAATGCAAAAAGTGGCACGGGCGGCTCGCCCGTTCTTCCCCAATAACTTCTAACTCATAACTTCTAACTCTCCCTCTTCACCCATGCCCAACCCACCCACAAAAACCCCGCTCGAACTCCTCTCAGACCAAACGCGCGGCACCTCTTCACTCTCAACTCTCAACCCTCAACTCTCAACCTCTTTAGCCGCCGCCGGAGAAGCCCTCGCCGCCCACCTCCTCTCCATCACCTCCCAGATCGAGTCCTTCGAGGACACCCTGCTCGCAGACCGCCTCAAATCCGGCCTCCACGCCCTCAAAGCCCACTGCTTCTTCTGCATTAAAGACCCCGCCAAACAAGGCCAAGGACGCAAACCTAAAACAATCGCCCCCACCGTGGGGGCGATTTCTCCCCAAGGCTTCGAGGGCTGGCTCGCCGCCCGTTTCCACCCCACCAAGCACCCGCTCAAATCCGCCACCGCCTACCGCTGGATGACCGCCCTCAAAGGCCTCGGCCTCGACGAGCACGCCACCGACGCCCAAGTCGATGCCCAGCTCCAAGTCATCCGCCTCGGGAACATCACCGCCCAGCTCCCGCCGCCCACCCTCAAGTCCCTCATCGCCGCCGCCACTGAGACCCTCGGCCCGCCGCCAGAGCCGCCCGCCCGCATCACCCAGACCGAGTTCGAGTTCCTCCGCGAAGGTCTCACCGCCTTCCGTGAGGCCGGAGAAGCCATCCTCCTCCTCAAGCCCCAGCTCCATGAAAACCCAGACATGCAGCGCGTCGCCACCGCCCGCGTCTATGGCCTCCTCTACGAACTCACCGGCACCCACTGGACCCCCTCCACCGACCCAGACCCCCTCGCCCACATCGACCCCGACACCATCGAGATCTAACCCGTCACCCCGGTCAATCCCGTCACCCATGTCATCCCTGCATCAAACCTCCCACTGGCAGCGCGACCGCGCCTCCCGCCTCCACGCCGCCTTCACCCAGCTAGAGGCCTCCATCGCCCGTGAAGGCCAGCTCCTCGAAGCCGGACTCAAGCACCTCGCCGCCACCCTTAATGGCACCGCCCTCGCCGGAGGCCGCACCCTCCGCGCTGCATTCCCCACCCTTCGCACCCTCTACTACCGCTGGCGGGACGGCGGGAAAAAAGCCACCGCCATCATCTCCAACTACTCATCCCCAGATCACGTCCTCCGCCTCCCAGACGCCCTCGCCGCAGAGATCCAGAAACTCGCCACCACCAAGACCGGCGCACGGGACAAACACGGCAACGCCATCGAAGCCCCCGCCATCCGCAAACGCCTCCAAGACCGCTGGTGGGCAGGCGAGTCCCTCCCCGCCCTCGGCACCTGGCAGGAGTGGTGGGCCGCTACCCACCCCACCATCCCACTCCCCATGAACCCCCCAGAATTCCCCTGGTCCTCCAAAACCATCGCTAGGCGCATGGGACCGAAAGCCCTCCGCCGCATGGGAAACATCGGCCACGCCGCCGCCCAAAAACACCTCCCCTCCATGAAGCGGGACTACTCAAAGCTCCGCAAATGCGAACTCTACACCCTCGACGACGTCCGCCTCGACCTCATCTGCCTCTGCGAGCTCACCGGAAAACCCGTCGATGCCACCCTCTACGTCCTCATGGAAGTCGCCAGCCGCTCCATCGTCAGCTTCACCCTCAAGCCCTCCAACGCCATCCGTGCCGAAGACGTCGATGAAATGCTCGCCCACGGCCTCCAAGCAGACGGCTTCGGCATCGGCATCGGCTACCCCACGCACATCTGGTTTGAGCGCGGCACCGTCGCCTGCAGCGAGGCTGCACAGCGCGTGCTAGAAGCTGGCAGCGACGGCGGCATCATCATCCACCGCACCTCCATGGACGGCGGCGTCTCATGGATCGGAGCCGCCGCAGACAAAGCCTCCGGCCACTCCGCCGGAAAAGCCGCCATCGAGAGCTTCAACCGCAACCTCCACCGCTACCTCCTCCACCTCCCCGGCCAGCGCGGTAACAACTACGCAAACATGCCCGCCAACCTCGGCGCAGGAGATCCCGCCCTCAAAGACGCCAGCCGCTCCGCACGCGGCACCCTTGCCCACGAAGCAGAAGTCCTCGCCCAGTTCAAACTCACCGCCTCCCTGCTAGGCCACAGCGCAGACCTCAAGCTCCCCCTCCTCACCCTCTCAGAGCTGCAGCAAGAACTCCGCAAAGTCATCCAACAGCACAATGACCGGCGCGGCCACGACTTCCAAGGATTCCACACCGAAACCGAGGCCGAAGTCGCCCCCGGCGTCTGGCAAACCATCTCACAACGTTAGAAAAAACACTCATGGAACTCAGAAACATCCATTTCACCGCAGACGAAGAAACCACCACCCCACCCCAAGCCCAAAGTGGCACGGGCGGCTCGCCCGTATCTTCACCCTCAACCTCTTCATCTTCCTCCCCGCTCCCACCTCCCAGCTCTAAGCTCCGCCTCCGCCGCGTCAAAGTCTCCCCCCACCAAGAATACGCCCTCCGCCCCGGCGCAGTCGCCCCCATCTCAGACGCCCTCGCCGCCCTCATCTGCTCACGCAAAGGCCGCGCCGAGATCGGCCCCAAAGGCATCACCGTAGAGCGCAAAGACATCGGCGGCAGACGCATCTATCACCACCCCGACTCCCGCCTCTGCAACGACCTCTCCCAACGCGAGCGTAAAATCTTCTACGTCCTCAACGCCCTCAAGCCAGACATCATTCACCTGCTAGACGACACCGGACGCTACATCGAGAGCCTCCCCGAGAAATTCCAACCCGGAGTCCTCAACAACGCCGAGCAAAAGCGCGAATACGACGACCAACGCCGCCAGCTAGGGCGCGTCGCCCGCCACCTCCAAGAACTCCACGGAGAAACCACCAAAGACGCCATCGCCGCACGCACCCACAACGCAGAGCAAATGAAAGGCATCGTCCAAGTGTTAGGAACCAACACCCCATCCCCCACCAACGCGCCCGCCCCATCCCCCCTCGGCGAGGCCGTCCTCACAGGCACCCGCAAAATCAACGACCTCCGCCACCAGCGGAACTCCGCCACCGCCTTCGGACGCACCCTCACCCTCAACCGCCGCGAAATCCCCACCACCCCACAAGACACCCTCATCACCGAAGACTGGACCCCGTCAACCCCGTCCCTCCGGTCAACCGCGTCCCCCTCTTCCACCGAAGACTGGACCCCACATCCCCGCTCTTCCTCTAACCTCTCCGCTCCAAACTCCACACCCCAAATCGAATCATGGTAACCACATCACCCATCGCCACGCAGTCAGACGACCAAGAGCAAACGCTCGCCGCAAAACCGCGAAATCAATACCGGCTCCCCGGTGATGTCGTTAGAAAAGCCATCGCGGACCTACCAGAATCCCCACGCACCGCAGTCTGGTGGTTCTATCAATGGGTTTCCAAAAACGTCCAGGTAAAGGCAGACCTAGGCCGCGCCCTCCGCCAGACCAACGGAGACTTCTACTCCTCAGACTCCATCATCCAGCTCCTCACCGGCGGACGCATCCGCCGTGGCGAGAACATCGAGCCCATGCTCGAAGCCATCGCCAAGCTCCGCAAAATCGAAGACCTCCGCGCGGAAAACATCACCTCCGGCTTCATTCGCACCCGGCTCTATGGAGAGATCGAACGCCGCTGCCAGAAAGCCCTCCGCCGCCAGCGCATCCAATACATCTTCGGTGACAGCCAGATCGGAAAAACCACCTGCCTCAAAGAATACCAACGCACCCACAACCACGGCGAGACCCTCTACATCGAAGTCCCCGCCGGTGGCTCACTCGGCGGACTGCTGCAGAAAATGGCGGATGAATTCAACATCCCCTCCGTCATGAAACACCGCCAACTCTGTGACCGCATCATCGAGTGCGTCAGCCCAGACCAGCTTCTTATTTTTGACGAGTTCCACAACGCCCTCAAAAACCTAACCACCGTCGCCTTCATCCGGGAACTCTGGAACCGCCAACACCCCGGCATCGTCATCAGCATGACTAACGAAGGCCGCGACATGCTCACCAAAGGTCGCCACGCCAAAGCCCTCGAACAAATGTGGCGTCGCCGCATCACACCACTCCAGCTTCCTAACGTCACCCCAGATGATGATGCTGCACTCTTCGCGCAAGCCTACGGCCTCCCCCCCGCAGACGAAAGCAACATCACCATCAAGGTAAGATACCACGACGAGTCCGGCACCGAGCGCGAGCGCACTCACACCGACAAGCCACTCCGCCTCCAACGCGAGATCCTCAAAGCAGAAGGCCTCGGCGTCTGGATCTCCATCCTCCAAGACGCCGCAGACATGGCGCAGGAGCAACGCAAAGCCATCACCTGGGGTGCCGTCATCAAAGCCGCCTGCCAAGCCGATGCCGACGCCGACATACTCATCTAACCGCATGTCACCCCGCCTCCACATCCTCCGCGATCTGCTAGTCGGTCAGACCACCGCAGACTCCCTCGCCCTTCGCCTCGGCATGACCAACTCCCAAGCCACCGCCCAGCTCGTCACTCTCAAACGCGAAAAACTCGTCTCCTCAGAACCCCTCTATCAAATGCAAAACCTCCACGTCTATCGCATCACCCACGAAGGCCGCGCCCTCCTTAATCCCACTTAAAGTGGCACGGGCGGCTCGCCCGTTCTTCATCTCAACCCCACCCCTGATTCGCCATGTCCGACTCCAAAGCCGTCATCGCCGCCAAAGCCACCAAGCTCCGCAAGCAACTCGCCGCCGCAGAGGCCACCGTCTCAGACCTCAAAATCAAACTCGCCCAGGCCGAAGCAAAACTCACCGGCACCGCCGTCCCACTCTCTGGCCTCGATGTCCTCTGGAAAATCGCCCTCCCCATCGCCCGCAACCGCTCCTCCAAGCACAAATGCCGCGTCGAGTTCAACCGCATCCCCAAAGGCGAGCGTCCCACCATCGACACCATGACGCACGCCCTCAAAACCTGGAACCGCTGCCTGGAGTGGAAAAAGGACGGAAATCAATTCGTCCCCGCCCTCGACCGCTGGATCAAAGAACGCCGTTGGGAAGATCTCCCCGAAGTCCCCACACCCAGCGCACGCTACCAAACCATCCCGCGCCCCGCCGCCCTTGCAGATCCCACCGATGCCGTCACCGACGCCGCAGAAGTCGCCAAACTCCTCTCCATGAAACCCGACCGCGTCCGATCCTAACACTCTCACCAAATACGACCATGCCAGCAAAATCACCATCACCAGAAGCCGCCCAAAACAAGCTCCGCAAAGCCGAAATCCGCGACCTAGAAAAAACCCGCCGCCAGCTCCTCACCCGAGTCGATCCTCTTTTAAAAGAAGCAGAACACCAATTAACCCTCGCCCTCAGAGCTGAAGCCAAAGCCGTGAAACGTGGCCGCACCGCAGGCGAAAAATACTTCCGCCTCAAAGCCAAACTCCAAAAATCCAAAACCCGCGATCTCGACCAACTCGACCGCCGCATCGCCATCCTCAAAGGCCGCGTCGGCATCCAATAACGGCTCGGCTGAGCTCGCCGAACGCCTCTAACTCTTAACTTCCGCCCTCCCACTTCCAACTTCCCACTTCGCACCCCATGACCCCAGAACAAATCGCCGCCGACATCGAGCGCGGCCTCACCATCAAGTCAGAAATCGCCGCCCTCACCCTCGAACTCAAAGCCATCGAAGACCGCCTCGAAGCCGCCGGACTCAACGGCGATCAAGTCCCCCTCCAAAACCCCAACCTCGAAGGCAAACAATACATCGCCCGCTCAGAAAAACACCTCCTCCCCGTCCGTTTCGAGTCAGACCTCATCATCGGCTCCGTAGAAAAAGACAGCCCCCTCCACGCACAGATCACCGCCATCTGCGGCGACAAGATCACCCTCTTCTTCAAACCCTCCACCAAGCTCGAGCGCGTCCCCAAAGACGGCGAAGCCTTCCGTAAACTCGCCCGCGAACTGCTAGACAGCGACGCCTTCGCCAAGCTCATCAATGCCGCCACCGCCCGCGACAAAAAGAACATCGCCAAATCCAGAACCGTCATCGCCTGGGACGACGCCAAACCCACCCCCTAACGGACCGCGAGATCCATCTCGCCTCTTCTCTTCATCTTCACTTCCGAAATCCCACTTCCCACTTCCCCAATGTCCACCGCTCTCATCCTCCGCCCCGCCACCAGCCCTCGCATCCACGTCCTCGAAGTCGATGGTCGGCGCCACAACTCCCGCGAAGACGGCTACTACCGCCTAGCCACCGACAATCACCCCAACTGCTACCTGCGAGACCAACTCCCAGACCCACGCCTCAAAGACTGGGAGCAACCCCACTGGGAAATCCTCCAACACCACAATGGCCGCGTCGAGATCACCTCTAACCGCCCCACCATTCAAGAAGTCATGCGCGGCGATCTCCACGGCAGATGGGGTTCCTCCATCTTCCCAAAATCCCACCGCTTTGCTTTCAAAATCGCCCTGCGAATCGCACGCCGCCTCTGCCGCTGCAACCCCATCGAAGGCATCACCCTCCAATGGCATGAAGCCGCCCACTTGTGGAAAATCCAAACCGACATCCCCGTCTATCAGACCAATCCCTCCGGGCATTCCATCACCGTTCCAAAATCCGCCTAACCCGTCCCCCCAGTCAACCTCGTCAACCTCGTCACTCCCATGCACCACCGCCTCGCCACTCTCTCTCCTCACCGCGTCTGGGCGCGGGAAGTCATCGAGAAAACCGTCGCCGATCACGTCCACGGCCACCTCTTCAGCCTGCCCCCAGAAGACTTGCACGAACTCCGCCGCATCCTCCACCAGATCGTCGGTTTTAAGCACCGCACCAAGTGGGAAAAACAAATCCTCCGCGAAGAATGGCGAGCCGCCCTCGGATACACGAACAAACGAAAGCCTGCCGTGAAACGCGTTCATTACATCCGCGAGCGCGACATTTTTCCCGCCATGCGCGACTGGGCACGCAAGAAAGGTCTCAAGATCGAAACCACCGCCCCATGAAAATCGACTGGTTCAGCCGTGGCCGCGACGCGCTAACCGAGGGCCGTCCCAACATCATCACAGACGCCAGAATTTCCGGCGCAGACCGCCAAGCATTTCACGAAGGCTGGCTTCACCAATCCCGCCTCAACGGCCAGAAAAACATCGACCCCATCGCCCGCGCCGAAGCCATTTCCACCCTCAGCGAAATCCTGAAAGAACTCAAATGAAACCACGCGGCAACCTCACCCCAAACGAAATCCGGCCCCTCATCATGGCCGCGAACAAGGCATTCAAAATTCAAGAAACCGCCGGACTCACCGACCCCGGCGAGACCTTCGACACCTGGCGCAAACGCCAGTGCATGGAAGCCGTCAACAAGCCCGGCATCACCGCCTGCAATCACACCCACTTCCGCCCGCTTCTCGCCCATTTCCAAACCCTCGCTGGTGACGATTTTCAAGCATTCCAAACCCACATGCGCTCCGGCAAGCCCACCGACCACGCCGCCTCAGGCGACACCTTCGAGGCACGCGAAACCCTCGTCCATTCCCTCGCAGAAATCCTCGCCGCCCACCTCAATCTCGCCAACACCCCTGCGGAAACCCTTCTCGCAGAAACCACCGCCCTCTTCGCAGTAATTCACCCCACCATCCCTCCCGAGGCCGTAGAGTCGTCGCCCGCCTTCCAAAACCTCCTCAGCCGCAAGCAAGCCATCGCAGCTAAGGCTCCACTCTCAGTCGGCTACATCGTCTATCTCGCCCGCCAAAAAACTCGCCGCCCAGACCTCACCCTCGGCAGCGATTGGAAGGCTGGTCTCACCGACCGCTGCACCTTCAGCCAGCTCACCCAGCTCCGCGCCACCCTCGTCAATCGCATCGCCGCCGTCGAAGGCACAGGCACTACCCAAGGCCGCAACAAGTCCCAAAGGCGGGGCTTCAAGGATTGACTTTTAAACTTCGATCAGCATCTCGCTGCGGATGGGATCATCCGCGCGGAACAAAAAATCCGGCAAGCCAGACAAGCTCAAAAGAGAGCCTTCAGTCGCCAAGAAACTGAAAGAAATCTTCGCCCGCAAAGGCATCGAAGAAAAACCCATCCAGCCGCTAGATTTCCGAAAAAAGAAGCGTTGACTCTGCTTTCCCGATCACCATCTCAACCCCCATGATTTGCAAACCTTTGATCTCATGGCCGGGTGGAAAAAGCCGTCACACAAAACGCATTCTCCCCTACATCCCCACAGGGCAGGGGACTGGCTACATCGAGGTCTTCGCAGGCGGCTGTGCTGTCTTACTCGCCAAACAAAAAAGCACCCTAGAAGTCGTCAACGACATCACAACGGCGACCTCATCAACCTCTACCGCGTCGCCGCCAACCACCCCACAGAACTGGCCAGGATCGTCGGAACATTCCCGCCTGCCTCGCGCGTCCACATCATCGACTCCCGCGAAATCCTCGCCCGCCCCGCTGGCGCGACCGATGTCCTCCGCGCCGCACATTTTCTGCATCTCAACAAGACTTCCTTCGCTGGTTCAGGAACCTCGCTCGCAATCACCGTCGCCCCGGACTGCAAAGGCTTCATCGGCATCGAGGCTCTCATCGCCCGCATCCACACCTTCCATTCCCGCTTCAATTCCGTCATCATCGAGTGTCAGAGCTACGAGAAAATCCTCACCACCTACGACCACCCAAGAAACTTCCTCTTCCTCGATCCACCCTACGGCGGAAATGCAGTTAAAAACTACCCAGCGTGGGGCGAGGCCGAACTCACCGCATTCCGAGACCGCGTCATCCGCCTGCGCGGAAATTGGATTGTCACCCTAAATGATTCCCCCCTCAACCGCTCCCTTTGGGCAGGCCACGACATCGACTTCTGTGACACCCGGAGCGGTAGCGGAAACCAACGTCAGCCCGCCATCCGAAAGTTTGGCGAAATGTTCATCTACTCCCCAAACCTCCGCTCGAAAGATGCCGCTGCATGACCCCCGCACGCGCCCTGCATGGAGCAAATCGCCACCACCCGATTTTTCTCGAATCTGAGTCCATTCGATCATTTCACCCAAAAAATATCGAACTCAACCCACCAAGGCCATCCCCCAAAAAAACCCGATTTTTGAGCTTTTTCGGCCTCTTTAGGGATTTTTCGGCATTTCTTGATTCTCATGTCCCGTCCCTGAAGATCGTAGTTCGCGACGCTGGCGGCGTCGTATGGAGTCTCATGACCCACTGCGCTCAAGCCGCCCCACCAGTACTCGCCGGGAAGTATTTCCAGCTTTAGAGTCTCGGCTCTGATTTCCGCGAACCAACCTACGAGGATGAAAGTGATTGATAAAAAAAGAGTTTGCCGGATGGCTCTCGCCACATAGAAGGCTGCTTTTTGGTAATTCATACGATTTCGATTCGGATTCGGACAATCTGAGGTTTTTGATTCTAGGTGGCGAGTCGTCCCGTAGGGAATGCGGATTTCGCAACAGTTTCCCCTCAGGAAAATGTTTGAAAGCCAGCGACATGCTCACGCGCATCAAGATTTGTGGAAACTGCGACATTTCTAGGAGGAGGCTAACCAGTCTGGAGTTCAATCCGTAGCAGCGGGTTGTAGCCCATGCGTCATCGACGCAGTCCAACGTTCTGCCAAGTCCGCGTCGGTCCGCTCCAATACGCGGACGTAAGAGAGAATGCCTGCATCCCGCAGGACACCAGCCGGGAGTTTCATCAACCAATCTCCTGAGGCTGGCAAATCATTGTTGGCCCACAAGCTGACCACGTTTGTAATCACGTCCACGCCCAGCTTGTCTTCAGGAAACTGGCTCACCCAAGCGGAAACCGCTGCGGGGTCCGTCTGCACCCAACGCTGCACGATGGAAACCAAGGCCCGATCCTGAACCATGCCTTCGGGCAATAATTGCAAAGCATGATGTGCCGAGGCGAGCGGATCCTGCTCTACAGTGGCGACTACGATTTGTTCAGTCACCCGTTGCTGTAGGTGTTCGTCTTCGATTTTCCGTGACCAATCTAAGACGCTGTTCTGATCGGTCACGGCCCACTCCGCCGCCGCCCGACAGACCAAATCCGTTTGGGCTTGGCTGTCTGGCAGTTCTGCCGCCAGACGCAGAGCCTCGACTGGATCGGCGCGTAGCGCTTCGCCCCCTATAGCAGCGATGATTGCCGTGCGCAAATCTCCATCCGGCAAGTTACGCACCCAAGTGGTAGCTCCTTTGAGATCGACCACCGCCCAGCGCAAGGCTGCCACATTCATCAAAGATTGGCGTAGGTCGAGATCGCCTTGGACTTGCGCCCACGCCGCTGCTTCGGTTGGATTCGCGGATGCCCAGTGGTCGAACAAGCGCTGGGCGGCAGTACCATTCAGGTCTTGAGGATTCATTTCAGCCAACAGAGTAGCAGCCATTTCTGAAGTTAGACCTTCCATGCACCGATCAAACGCGGACTGTTGTTGCATTGGATCTAGCACGCGTTGAGCACGCAGAAACGCCGCTCGCAATTTTTCACATGATCGCTTTGTGGAGTTCGTGGAATCTATCTTGCTTATTTTGACTCGTTCGCGACAGACTCTTTGGTTCTTCGAAAAACTTGAGCGACTCCCGCCCACGGCAGTGGATGAAGTATGTGTATTCACACTCGGGACTATCCCCGCAAGTAGCCAGACGACCGCACTCAAGCCGGAATAGATAAAGGCAAGTCGTGGCCACTTACTGTAATTTCGTTTCATCCTCATCGCATGTTTAGTGTATTTCGAGGCGGGACGGATACCACTCATTCTCGTTATTCTGAAAAATGGGGAGAGATCGTGATGACCTCTCCCCAAGGATTGATAAGTTATGACATGACTGGATCTACTGTTCAACTCGTGATTATGGTGTCGCGGTCACGAATTCTAGGGCACTCCCGCACAACTTTGTGTTGTCATTGCTCGATACCACCAGACCAATAGTTGCTCCTGTGGCCATGGTCAATGTTTGAGTCCCCATCGAAGTCCAAGTTAAATTATCGTCGGAGTAGGCAGCCTCAAACACGTTTCCAACTCTGGTAATCTTTATCCACTTAGGAACCGTTTGTGAATATACTCGGATAATTTGAGTAAAGCCGTTTGTCGCATCTCTCCACTGGAAGGATAGTCCGTTCGCTGGAGTTACACACAGCATGGCGTAGATTGAGTTCGCAGCGGTGCTCTCCCGAATCATCACTCCAGATCTTGCCCAGGCACCCGTGTTGACCATACTAGCCACCCGCGCCACGACACTGCAATCATCACTCGAAGACTGATACACATAACGACACTGGTCTGCCTGCAACCACATGTCTGCACCAGAACCTCCAACGGTCCAGAGGTTATTGCTGAGACTGAAACTTCCAGCGCGACCTACGCTGCCAATATCCTGCATCTGCCAAGCGGAGCCGAGACCCGAGTCGGTAGGTGCATAGACATGAAAATCATGCATGCTCCACCAATTAAAGGTTGTGCTCCCGGTTTGCTTCACCCGGATAAATCGTGCGTTCTGGCTGGCAAAGTTAATCGTGATTAGCTGAGTAGTTCCGACTCCCGATGTGATGGGAACCGCAGTCGTCCAGTCTGCACCAGTGTTCGACACCAAAACATCATAACCACGTGGAAAATCTCCGGTAGAAGTTCCAGAATCGATGACGAGCTTGTTGAACGTCCGATTAGAAATCATATCGACTTGAAACCACTGCCCAGAGATTTGTGCGGCTCCCGTGTCCCAGCGAGTAGCGATGTTTCCATCTATCGAATTCTTTGCATTTCCCGAGTTTTGACTCGCCGTCGCCACCCAGCCCGCACTGGGAAGAAGAGGAGAAAACACTTTGAGATCATGAATACTCCAATATTCAAAAGATGTGTTTTCCAGTTGCTCCAGCTTGATGTAGCGCGCATCCTGAGTCGGAAAAGTCATATTCAGCGGACCAGTAGAGCCATACCCGATCGCGATCGGACTGCCCCATGTGATACCATCGTTCGAGACTAGGACTTGACACAATCGAGGGTAATCTCCCGACGAAGTACCTGCATCGAGCACGATTCTGTTGAAGGATTGGACCGAACCCATATCGATTTGAAACCATTGTCCGGCTGACTGAGCGGCACCGGTATCCCAGCGGGTTGTGGAATCATTATCTAACGCGTTTGCCATTGCTCCCCAAACATTGGAAGAACTCGCTTCCCAGCCGAAGCGAGACAGCGCCCCGCTAAGTGATGTTGAATCCTCGATTCGGGCAAATGCCCGGTTAGGCGAAGCGATGACGTAGTTCGAGCTTGGAAGGATGGTAAGGACCATGGTTTCTATACTCTCGCTCAATTCGTCGGGTGTAACAGTAATCGCCTTGGTCACATTGGTCTGCCCAACTGGGAACGTGACCGAGGTTCCGAGACTTTGGAAATCAACTCCGTCGGTAGCCCTGCCAGCGACCGTGTAGTTG
>JANOQR010000025.1:0-5601 GCA_031414935.1 Luteolibacter sp. | reverse complement strand
GAAATCCCATTCATGCAGCAGCGCTCCCGCGGCGAGTGATTTGAGAACGGCGTTGGGTGCGGAGATGCTTGTAATGACAAGAGCGGTATTCATGATTTTTTTGATAGATGCGGTTAGTTAAAGGGAGCGCGGTCGTCCTGAGACGCGAAGGAAAAAGTAGTGGGCCAGCACGGAGAAGGAGTTGCGAATCGCATTGCGAGACACGCGCGGTGACGGAGCGCGGTAATGAATCGGGACTTCAATCGCTTTCTCATTTCTGAGCAGATAGCGGACTTCTGTCTGATAAAAATGCGCCTTGGAGAGCAATGGATATTCCATCAATCGTTCGAGGACTTCACGGCGGAAGGCTTGGTATCCCGATGTCATGTCCATGAAGCGAACGCCTAGCAGAATTCTCGCGAGAACAGAGCCGCCTTTTGACAACAGACGTCGCTGCCATGGGGAATCCACCATGGATCCGCCATTGATGTATCGGCTGCCGAAAGCACAATCATTGCCTTCATGCAGTGAGCGAAGGAACGCAGGCAGGGTGCGCGGGTCGTGGGACAGCCCGCCGTCCATTTCGATAATAATTTCAAACCCGCCAGCCAGTGCTTCACGAAAGCCGCGGAGATAGGCGTCCACGACGTTTCGGTTCTCCGGTGCCCAGATCGTGCGGAAACGAGAATCTCCTTCGGATAGCTGTTCACAAAGTTCGCGGGTGCGATCCTTCGAAGCGTTGTCCACGACGAAAAGCACAGTGCCTCCTTCGAGGTGGTCCAACGCGGCTGCGAGCTGGCTGACGAACGGTGCAAAATCGGGTTCTTCATTAGCCATGGGAATGATGGCGACCCAGTTGTTCGGATAGGATTTCATTGATTTACTGAGAGTACATTTTGAGATGGTTCTTGGATGGCAAAGCACGAAGCCGCGTGAACTGGCGCGGGGGGAAGTCAAAGAAGGCGAACAGAACTGGATTTCCCTAGCGGGGCGGGTGACTTAGTTCATCGAGAAATGCCTCAAAATCGTGGAGGTGAGATTGCAGGATCGCCAACAAGATGGGCTGCTCAATTTCCTGATAGTTGTGCACGGCGATGTTGCGAAAGCCGCACATGCGCATCATGGATCGTGAGCAACTCGTGGTGAGGATTCCGGCAGTTTCGAGCATGGCGAAGGAATCACGACTACTTTGCGGCACCCCGAGTCGGTGCTCGGCGACGAGGTGCATTGCGAGATCGATGGCGGACTCGCACGACCGCAAGATATTGAGCACGATCGCATCTTGGATTGTGAAATTTTCTAGCGTCGCCGGATCGTCACGAAATTCTTCCTGGATCCGCTTCAGACATCGGCGGATGATCGCTGACTTGTTGAGATAAACGTCGTCGATCATGGCTTGGAAATGGCGAGTTTTCGCAAGACGGGTTCTCGTTCTTCGTTCAGGCGGGCGTAGTCTGAGAGAGCCAACATCTCAAACTCGACGCGGCGCGAGCGATCGGTCTCATGCAAGAGCATCCCAGTGCGTAGCACTTCTTTGCACATAACCGTGCTGGCGCGGCGGAGGTCCACTAGGTCCACTTGTCGCCCGAGTTTTTCGGCCAGCTGATTGGCGATTTCGAAGACCTCCAACGGATCGCACGGGCTTTCGGGTAAGAAAGCCAAGTCAATGTCGCTTTCCCGATGGGTTGTTCCGAGGTTCAGGGATCCAAAGAGATAGATCGCGGCTGGGCGAAGGTGGTCCAGTAGCGGTAACTCCACTCGTATCGCTTCGATTTGAGTGTCTCGCTCGGGTGAATTTCCTTCGAGTTGCATGGGTGAAATTGCTGCGTGGAACCTGCTCAAAATTGGAAGTAAATGAACCCTCGCGGTGCGCCGGGGTTGGTGAGGATGAGGAAAACCATCACGCCGTGCAGCACGGGCTCCAGTGGAGAGCTGGCGAGGCGGTTGGCGAAATTTTCCCGATGCTCTTTTAGCCAACCCCAAGCGTGGTAGAGGGCGACTGCGGTGCCGTAGAAAAGCAGGGAGAAAATCGGCGGGCCGGAGAAGCCGGTCTTGCCACTGCACATGCCTTTGAAAAACGCGCCGATGCTGGCCATGTCTGGCATAAGGAAGGTCAGCCAGAGGAGGGTGACGAGGTGGAAGGTGAAGAAGCCTCGAAGGATTGAGATGAAAGTTGAGGGTTGAGAGTTGAGAGCTGAGAGGGAAGATCGTTGGCCTGCATAGCGTTCGATGGCTAGCAGTAGTCCGTGCAAGCTCCCCCAGAGTGCGAATTTCCACTCGGCTCCATGCCACAGGCCGCCGAGAAACATGACGAGGAAGAGATTGACGTAGGTGCGGCCCGGGCCTTTGCGATTTCCGCCGAGCGGGATGTAGAGGTAGTCACGCAGCCAGCCGGAGAGCGACATGTGCCAGCGTTTCCAGAACTCGGTGATGCTGGTGGAGAGGTAGGGGAAATTGAAATTGATTGGGAAACGATAGCCGAACATGGACGCTAACCCGATGGCGATCAGCGAGTAGCCCGCGAAGTCGGCGAAGATTTGCAGGGTGTAGCCGTAGAGCAGCGGCAGCAAATTGAAGGGGCTGGATTCGCTGAGGTGCTCGGGTCCGAGGGTGAGGCTGGTGGTTTGCTCGGCGAGATTGTCCGCTACGAAGATTTTCAGGAAATAGCCAGTGATGAGGGCACGGATGACGGCTTGCCAGGGGATGTCTTCGAGCCGTTTTGCTCCGATCTGCGGCCAGAATTCCTTGGCCTTGACGATGGGACCGGCGACGAGTTGGGGGAAAAAAAGTAGGTAGAAACCGATGTCCCGCACTCCTTTGGCGAAACGACCGCTCCGTGATCCACCTGAGACCAAGGCTCCTCCCTCGCGCGTCACCTCGCCGCGAGCCACGTCCACGATCATGCTGATGCCGTGGAAGGTATAGAATGAAATCCCGATGGGTAATGGGATGGTTTTCACCGCAGTCACCCAGTCACTTGGGAGAAGCGGCACCATTCCGATGAGGAAAGGCAGGTATTTGAAAATCCCAAGCAGGGCGAGGTTCATGATGACCGCCCAGCGAGTCCAGCGTCTCACTCGCGCGTCGTCGCCTGCGACTTTGTGTTGGATGATCCGGCCTGTGGCGAGGCTGTTGCCGACGCAGGAAATCGCGAGCAGGCCGATGAGTTTCGGGTCTTCCCAGCCGTAAAAAATCACGCTGGCCACCAACGCCAACGTTACTTGCCACGCCTTGCCGTGGCGACCACGCGACCACGGCGCGTAATAAAGCGCGAAGGTGACCGCCAGCAGGATCAGGAATTCCCAAGAGTTAAAAAGCACGCGGAATCAATTCTGGGACGTTAGGCCATTTGCCAAAATAAAGTGACGTTCGCTGGTGGATGAAATGGAACGCGGAATTGATTCCGCCCGAGCTGGTGTGGAGATTTCGCGCGGAATCAATTCCAATGCCTGTAAGGATTCAAAACCCAAGGAGGGGCGGACTCCGATCCGCCCCAGCCCATGAAAAGCCAAAGAATTGAGGATCACCGCTCCCCTTTGGCATTTCATGGGCATCGGCGATTCGGTGATCGCCGCTCCTTGTTTACATTCACCACGACTCCATTCTGCATGAAAACCAGTCCAATTACTCATTTTGAATCCTTGACGGCATTGGAATCAATTCCGTGCTCCAGTGGCAGAGCAGCCGCAAGATTCACCAAAGTTTCTCCCAGCCGGAATCGGCGTAGATGTATCCGCCCAATGTCTGAGAATTATTGTTATTCGTGTCTCGGTAAATGTCACCGAGCTGGGGATTGGCGGGTGGATCGCCAAACGCACCTCTCCAACGGCAGGCGGGGGTGGTGTTGTTGAGAGTTTTCGTGCCGACGGTGAGGTTGCCGGGAGTGGAAACATTGGCGGCGGTGAGTGAGCCGTCAGCGGCGAATTTCCATAAATTTACGCCCGTGCTGGAGTAGCCGGCGAGTGGGTTGGCGGTGGCCGAGGCGGCGGATTGGATGGCGATGCCTTCAGTCGTGGCTGAGGCTGAGTGGATTCGCAACATCGCTGCGGATGCCACGGACCACGCGGCTTCGCTGCCGCCGATGTGGGTGCTGCCTCCGCTGCCGACGGAGAAATCCTTCAACGTGCCGGGCTGGCTTTCGCTTGCGGATTCGGCGACGGCGATGTGGTAGCGGCCAGCGGTTTTCGTGGTGGCGGTGGACAGGACCAGCGTGTTTTCGCCGGGTTGTCCGAAGACTTCGAGCTGGCCGCTGGTGTCTCGGGAAATGGTCGGGGTCGGATGACCTGCCGCCGTGTAGTTGCCGATTCTGGATCTGACGCCGAAGAAATTCCACGCAGCTCCGTCAGTTCCCATGCCGAATGAGCCAGACCAGTAGGGATTCGTATCGCCAAATCCCGTCAGGTAGGTGTTGGCCCGCGACCCGAAGGCGATGGAATTGCTGGCCAGTGAGTCGGCAGAACGGAGCGCGAGCGTGACTCCGCTGGCGTTTGGATTTCTAAAATAAATCGTGCCGTTTGGGACCAAAGTTTCCTGCTGCATCCCGGCGGCATTGGTGCCGAAGAGGCTTTGCGGGATGGGAAACAGAGCATCAGCCACGAGGTTCGCTTGGATTCGCAGCCCGACGCTGCCGAGGTGGACGCCATCGTCCGTTTGGCCGATTTTATCGTAGTAGCCGAAAAGTTGATTGAGGTCGGAGCGTGGCTCGAAAAACGGATCGAGATCCACCCAGTAGCCGCCGATGGACTCGGCGTGCGAGCCGATGGCGCGGTCAGCCGCGTTGGCGGAGGCTTCGGTTCCCGGATTGATTTGGTAATTCACGCCGGTCTCGGGATTCACCAGCCCGTCCATGTAGGGCGGGGCACTGACGTAAATGACATCGCATTGCGGAACCCACTGTTTGAGATTGGAAAGCAGGTCTTTGACGCCGTCCGCCGCGTCGGGTGAGCCGTCTGGGCGGGTCAGGATCATCACGATGTCGGGTGCGAGTCCTTGCCAGAAATTTCTCGCCAGCGTGGAATCCACCAGTTTCCACTGACCTTCGGGCCTGCCGGATTTGTCGATGCCGATGAGCATGGCACCGGATCGTTGGGCTGTCGCGTCGTCCTGCCATGTCGAGTCGGCAGAAGTGAGGAGTCGGACGGTCCCACCTGCGGCATGGACGACCCGCCAGCGTTTCCTGCTAGCGGTGACGCCGTCTTGCAGGTCAGGGGCGTTGTTTTCGTCGTAAGTGATCCATCCGCAGTCCAGTTGGGCGTTCGCGGCATTGATCGTGCCGAGACGAGTCCATGCGCCTGCGGTGTCGGACTGCCACTCGATGGCGAAGCTGCCAGCACTGGGTTCTTTCACGTAGGCCAGCCAGATTTTATGCAGCGGTCTGAGATTTCCGAAAGTGATCGAACTGCCGGGGGGAAGCGTGGCGTGGGTGCCAGTGTAGCTGAGGGTGCTGCTGTTGGAAACGGATGCCGCGCCTCCCGCGTAAGTTTGCTCTTGGAGGTGGAAATCTCCGCCGAAAGTGCCGCCGCCGCCCACCAAGCCGACTCGGAGTTTGATCGCCTCGCTGATTTCTCCGCTGTTGGAAATGCTGTCGCCGACGATCACGACTTTGGCGCGAGCGCCGGTCTG
>JANOQR010000024.1:0-52597 GCA_031414935.1 Luteolibacter sp. | reverse complement strand
CGGTAGCTCCGTCGCCATCGGCGTCCTCCGTCCTGTCATCCAGAAGTTCAATCAGGAAAGATTGCTCGTGGAAATTTCCACCGAGATCAGTCGCACGGATGAGGATGGTTAGGTTTCCTCCAGCTTCGTAGTCGATTCCCGCACTGGATTGGACTAACAACTGATTGCCCTCAGTTTTCAAACAATAGACATCAGGCGAGCCGCTGAGTGCTCTCACGTGGAATTGGTGGGTGTCTCCCACGTCGATGTCCGTCGCCAGCAAGCTACCGATCAGCGTATCAATCGGGCTGTTTTCCATCAGCGATCCCATTCCAGATGTGGGGGTGAAAGTGATGCCGGTTGGCGGTGAGCCGCGACCGGTGTGGAACCACGTCATGCGGGTCAGGACTCCTTTATCGGTGCTGGCCATGATTCTCGCAGTTCGCGTTTCCGCTGCGCCCACGGTCCCGCCGACGACTCCACTCTGCGAATCCATCGTGATGCCACCCGGTAAACTCATGGCTGAAAATCCGCTAGCAATCGCCCCTTGCAGCACGACGGGGAAATTCATCGCTTGCCCGGGCCAGCCCACGATTTCACCCATCGGTGGGATCGCCGGGAAGCCCGAGGCTCGGCGTATCACTAGATTGTGAAATCCACCTGCTGCGATGTCTCTGATTTGCACTGCCTCTATCGGTAACGTCACTTGCCCATCGAGATTTAAGCCCCATGAAACCACCGTCCCGTCAGCCTTAACGGCCAAGCTGTGTTTCCAACCTGCCCGGATGTCAGTCACCCCAGAAAGTCCCGGCGGAATCGTCGCTTGACCATCGTGGTTTGCCCCCCACGCCACGACGCTGCCATCACTGAGCAGCGCGACGCTGTGGCGTCCGCCGGCTGCGATGTTCACCACGTTAGAAAGACCCGCTGGCACGCTGGTGGCACCGTGCAAATTACTGCCCCACGCGACCACCGTGCCATCGCTACGCAGTGCGAGCGTGTGATAGCCGCCTGCGGAAATGGCCACCACATTTTCCAGTCCCGGAGGAATCGCGACCTGCGTGAACTCGTCGTCGCCCCACGCCTCCACCGTGCCATCACGATTCAGAGCCACGCTGTGGTAGCTTCCCGCTGAAATAGCGACGACATCCGCAGTGGGTAAAGTGAGAGCCAGCGGCACGGTCCGCTGACCATCCGCATCTCCGCCCCATGCAGCCAATGAGCCGTCTTCTAACAAAGCCATGCTGTGGTAGTCACCCGCGCTCACGGCGGTCACGTTCGTTTGTAATGGATCGGTCAACGCAGTCGGAATCGTAGTCTGCCCGTCATCGTTCCAACCCCAGCCCGCCACCGTGCCGTCGCTTCGCAATGCCAGATTATGCCGCCAGCCAGACGCGACACTCACCACCTCACCCAGGCCCATTGGCACATCCGTCTGGCCGTGGGAATTACTTCCCCACGCGACCAGAATCGTATCCGTAGGAAACACCGCATTATCCAGCGGCGAAGTTTCTCTCTCCACTTCGAAGCCATCCCCGAAGCCGTCGCCATCCGTATCCACCGTAGTGTCGCTGGTCCCGGCAGTCGCTTCCTCGGCTTCCGTTAGCCCGTCGCCATCCGCATCTTCGCTGAGGTCGTCAGCCAGTTGGATCACGATGATTTCTTCAAACGGATTCAGCGCAGCATCCCTCGTCCGAAGGCGGATAGAAAACGCTTGCTGAGTCAGCTCGAAGTCTCGGGAAATGGTTTCGTTGACGACGAGTTGATTTCCAGCGACTCGGAAAAAGTGATTGTCGTCCGCGCCCTGACCCGCGATCAGCTCGAACGAGTGACTGTCGCCAGCGTCTGGATCATCAGCCGTTAGGATGCCGACCACACTGTCCGCCGCAGCATTTTCGCTCACCATAGCGGGCGTCAGATGAACTGCGGACGGAGGCGCACCTGTAGTCAGGTTTAGCCACAGGTTTTGCCTGAGCTGCCCTTGCTCAGTATCAACGATGACTTGAAAAGTATGCCTCACCGGACCCGCCGTGACCGTGCCGACGATGAGTCCAGACTGTAAATCAATTTGCAGCCCCGATGGCAAGCCGACGGCGCGATACGTGGTTGTAACCGATGGCGGCGGGGAAACTGCGATCTGATGAGAAACCGGATTGCCCGGTGTTCCGACAATTATTGCACTGCTGGTGATGGCTGGCTCACCCGATACCCCACGCAAGGCGAGGCTGTGCTGAAGCCCTGCCGAAATCAGTTTCACCTGACCGAGTGCTGAAACCGGGACGTTAATTTGCTCGTTCCGATTAGACCCCCAAGCGACGACTGAGCCGTTGCCTTTCAACGCAAGACTGTGAAATCCACCACCGATCACCGCGACTGCATTCCCCAAGCCGGGCGGCACGGAACATTGCCCGTCGCCGTTGTAGCCCCAGCAAACGACGCTGCCATCGCTCCGCACCGCCAATGCGTGATGAGTTCCTGCGGAAATCCCAACCACGTCGGTTAGGCCCACCGGGGAAACTGCGATCTGCCAATATTCGCCATCGAAATATTCACCCCAGACACTCACCGAGCCATCGTTTTTCAGCGCGACTGAGAAAAACCCACCTGCCGCGATGTCCACAACTCCAGTCAGATTTTCCGGGACCGCAGATTGACCATGAAAATTTGAACCCCACGCGACTACCGTGCCGTTGGACTTCAGGGCGAGGCTGTGGATACGGCCTGCGGCTAGCTTGACCACATCCGATAGGTTTGAGGGGATCTGCGTTTGCCCTTGTTCGTTGCAGCCCCATGCGACGACGTTTCCATCTCTTTTCAGTGCCAGACTATGTCCCGAGTCTTCCCACCAATAGTCGCCGCCTGCCGCTACGCTCACCACATCATTCAATCCGGGCGGCACCGTGATTTGCCCGTAGGTATTCGAACCGGCCCAAGCAGTGACGGTGCCGTCTGGTCTCACGCCCAAACTATGACTTTGCCCTGTCGAAATCATTGAAAACCCTGCATCATCAGGAGCCAGAAGCTCTCCGACCTGGTTACTTCCCCAACCAACGAGCGGGTAGTCTGGCCAATCGTTCACATCAGCCGGGTCAGAGGTGTTTTGCACCTCGATCCAGTCGTTAAAGCCGTCACCGTCGCTGTCGATGTTCACGTCACTGGTGGCATGGAGGGTTTCCTCGGGAAGTTCAGTTAGGCCATCGCCATCCTTGTCCTCAGCCCGATCATCGGTCAGCGCGAGTGTGAGAGCTTGCTCCAGACTATTGCCCCCAGAGTCCGTGACTTTGAGGCGGATCAAAAAAGTAAATGGTCCCGCCTCGAAGTCGATGAACTTGCCGTTTTCATCCACCGTGCCGTATCGGTTGCGGAGTTGGTTTCCCTCCAGATAGAAGCTGCCGTTGTGGAAGTCCCCGGTTCCGGCGACGAGGGCAAAAGTGTGAGTGTCGCCCGCATCTGTGTCTGCGGCAGTTAAGTTTCCCACCAGAGAATCAATCGCCGCATTCTCCGCGATCGAGTTCGGAGAAATCGCCATCGCCGTCGGTGCAGCCGCGATTGCCCGATCTCCCGACGATACCCAGGCGAGACCTAAGCCAATGATGGCGAAGATCACCCGTAGGTCGGGGGATTCTGATAGGAGAGGCATGATCGTGATGTCCAAGTTGCGCGGAGTGCACGCGGAACTACATCTTGGAAATGGTAGGTGGTGGGGTAGGTGATGAAACACTTTGAAAGCAACAATCCTGCCACCGAGTTAGCAATTTCAAGGGCGGAGAGGGGCAATTTGGGGCACTTCCAAAGTGCGAAAAGGTTTGTCAGATGCTGCTTGGTGACAAGCCGAAAGCCGCCGATTGCTAGAAATTAAACTAAGCTCAGATTTGATATCAAAAAATCCTGAAACCCAGCCCGAGTTCACTCTCAAGGTGACTCCGTTTTCCGTTTCGACTTCGGCAAGGATGTAAGCACCAGAGCGTAAGAATGATCGATCAATTCACTCACCAACTTGGACGCCAGCGAACCATCGAGCACGAGCGTATTCCAGTGGCGCTTGTTCATGTGATATCCGGGTAAAATTGAATCATGTTCATCGCGAAGGATGACCGAACGCTCGGGATCGCACTTGAGATTGATACGAGCTGGAAACTCTTCAGGCACAGCGAGTCCGAACATCTTTCCGCCGACTTTATAAACTAACACATCCGGGCCAAACGGCGTCGTTTCCTCGGCACCGGGCTTCGAAAGAAAATGTGCGATCACGTCAGGCAAGTCCATGGGCAGGGATTTAAGCACCCGACGGTGCCACCGATCAAGATAGATTCCCAAGCCCAGTCGGGACGGTCCGCTGTGGGGCGAACCGACTTTCCTGAGCTTGGGAATCATGCAACCCACGCCCGACATGACTCGGGACGGAGAAATGACGCGCGACTCGGCGAAACCTTCAAAAATAGTCTCATTTTTCCGAAATCACCGTTTCCGCCTGCCACGGGCCGTTGAGCGGACGGCGCAGCGCGGTCCAATACCATGCGGAAACATCGGTCCAAGAACGTTGATTCAGCTCACTCACGATTCGCTCAGAAACCGTCCATCGAACTCCATCTCGGCTCGCATGGAATCTCGCCCAATCACTGCCATCACCGAGGCGGATCGTGACAGACTCAGTCGTTTCAAATCCCGCCGCACGCAGGCAATCACGCGATGGATGCAATCGCCGCGTCGCAGTATTTACCCGCCGTAAGATGACCTGACTCTCGCCCCAGCGGTAACTCGCAAGCGTCCCCGGAAAACTCTCGGCGAATACCATTTCAGCCTGTGATTGCGGCAGCGGAACCAGTGGCAAAGTAAGCCCGTCAAAGGTGAAAACTTCTGGTCCCACTCCCATCTCAGGCGGCCCGGGATGACGCGGCGAGGCCAACATCAACAGTGGAGCCAACACCGCCGCTACGATTAACAAATTTCTCCCTGCCGAACCTGAAACCACCGCTGGGATCGCTGGCAACGCCGGACGCGCTCTGCTAGAGATCGCCAACCACAGCGGCACCAAGACCAACGCAAAACAAACCAGCCCGACTTCGCCATGGCCTAAGCTCAGTCTCGGAAAATGACCGCTTTCCTGCACCACCAGCAGCGTGGCACGCAAGATGTTCGCCGGAATCACCAAGCCAATCGCGAGCAATCCACCAAGGATCGTCACTCGCCAAGTCACCCGATGAAACGCCGCTAGCCCCATCGCCGCGACCAGCGCGTGCCACAGCATCCTCACTCCGCCACAAGCCGGGTCCACGCCGATGATCTGCCCGCCTAACTCAATTTGCGTGCCACTCCGCGTCACCACGATGCTGCCCAGCTCCAGCAATCTCACTGCACCTTCCGCCGCCGCCACACGCAGCGGGTAGCCGAGATAAAACTGCATCGACGCCACCACCGGCAGCGATAACAACAACAGCCCGATCAGCCCGCCGCGTCGATGAAGCCCATACCACGTCGCAATCCCTGCGATGGCCAAAACCGCTCTCACCAATGGCGGCACACCATGCACACCGATCACCGACAGCAACACAAGCGTCGCTCCCATGACGCGAGCAAGATTGCTACTAACCAGCGAACGGCGATCTCGCCACGTGAGTCCGATGGCGAGTAATAAACTCAGCAACCCAAGTGGCTCATCACTGCCGTCATCCAGGCGTTTTACAAACCACCAAAGAACCGGAACCAGCGCGATCAACTGAAGGAACGCTGGATGACCGAAAATCCGAGGCCAAGTTAGATCCGGCCAGCGAATAAGCGTCCTGTGGAGTGTGAGAGCGGTCATGAGCGTAGATTTTGAAATAGAAAACCGTCATTCCATTTCCCTAGTCCTCAAGATCGCGCTGACGTTGGAGAGCTAACAAAACGACCAGAAATGCGATCAGTCCGATCCCGCCCGGCTCTGGCACTGAGCCGTTTTTCACCATTGCCGGAACACCAGAAATCGCCGCAGGACTCACACCTTGAGGCAGCGGCACAGGTTGTTTCACCGCTTGAGCGACGCCCTCCATCACCCTCGGCGTTTCATCCACCGCGAGAAATGAAGTGTAAGGAGTAAGAAGCGCATAAGTGAGTCCCAGCGAGGTGATCTCGCGAATGTTCTCCGCATTTTTCGGAGCATCGTTGAGGTGCCGGACACGTTCGCGCGCCCACAGCACGGGCAAAGCAGGATGGTCGAGACCCGTGGCAGCGGCGGCATCTGCTAGGTCGATGGATTTCTCAAACGCCGCCCCATTTCCCCCGATGCCGCGAACCACGATTTTTCCCCGAGGCTCACCGTGCCAAGTTCCAGTGATGAGCAACGGACGTGCGGCAAAAACATCGGCATGAATAGCTGGCTCGACGTTGGATAAATTTACGTCATCCGCAATTACGCTGACTTTCGCCAACACCGGATTCGAGACCATTTCACGAAATTTCTCCGCCGCCGGACCCGCCTCGCTGCTCGTGGTCACGATGACGGGTTCTCCGCCTCCCGCACGAGCCACGCTCTCTAGCAACTCGCGATTCACCGACGAACCGATGCCGAAAGTGAACAAGTTCGCCTCACCGATATTCTCCCGAACTAACGCAGCCGTTTCAGCATCCGCAGTGATGAAGCCATCCGTGATGAGCAGAATGGAACGCGAACGATTTTCCCCGCCCGGCAAAGCCAGCGACCGCTTGAGTGCGGCTTCTAACTCGGTGCCACCCCGCGAAGTTTGGCTGTCGATGAACGTGTGCGCCAAGGCTACATTCTCTGGAGTCGCCGCCAGTGGTTGACCCGCTAGCACGCCACTATCTGAAGCGAAACGGACAACATTGAAGGTGTCCTCAGATCTCAAGCCTTGAACGAGATTTTTCAATAACTCCTTCGCCGTTTCTAGCGGAAATCCAGCCATCGATCCGGAAACGTCGATGACCATCACGTAGTCACGCGGCGGGATTTGATCGAGACTCACCCTCGGCGGCGGCGCGACTTGGAGCAGGAAATGATTCGTCGTATCGCCACGATGAAGCAGCAGCCCGGCATCCACTTGGTTGTTACCCAGTTTCCAGCGGAGGATAAAATCTCGGTTTGCCAATTCCTCACCTGAACGCGTGTCGATCCTCACCGCCGCGCGATCTTTCGCCTGAAAATCCACCGCCACCGGATGGCTCGGGCAAGTCACTTCAGCCAAAGCCAGCGTGGTCGTTAGGGAAGCCTCCAGCGTAAAAGTCACTGGGTTTTTCGCACCCGAATTCAAATGCGGATTCGTCGTCCACGTCTCGCCCTTTTGCTTCGCAGAGCCGCCCGTGTAGCGCGGACCCACCACTGTCGGGAACACATATTCGTAAGTGGAATCCACGGCAGGAATCGTTTCCGTCCACTCGATCTCCACATCGATGTCGTCACCGGGAAGCAAGTTCGCTACAGACATTTGAAACACGTTCGACCGATGCTCCTCCAGCAAAGCGGCCGTCTTTTTCTCCGCCTTGGCAGTCGCATACTCTGCCTTTGCCTTCACGGATTCCTTGATCCGCGCAACCGTCACCCGACCACCCGTCGTGATCGTCATCCCATGCACCGCCGCACGCGTGGATGCAGGAAAAACATAGATCGCTTCGATGGGCGTACTGCCAGAGTTCGCATAACGCTGAGTGAGCTTAACGCGAGCAATCGTTCCATCGATGACCACCTTCGCAGCAGAGGATTTCAACGGCAGCGATTCGTGAGTCGCTTCATCGCGATTCCCGATGATTTGGAAATACGGTGCCGCTGTTTCATCGGCGTGGACAATGGTTAGAAGCAGTCCGTAAATGACTGCGAAGTAAACAAGACGGATGAGTGATTTCATAATGTGGCGTGGAGTTGACCCCGCCAGCACAGCCTTCTTCCATGAATCGCCGATGCGGCTTGTGTGAATTTTCTGCGAAGAAACTCAGTGATGATGTGATCGCGTATTCAGGCCCGAGGCATCTAAATTTCCTTAGCCGCAAAAATGCAAAAAACTGGCGCAAAAATCTGAGCTGATTGATTCAATGTCCGCAGAGTCTCTTGGGCGGCAGTTTGCTGCTTGTCTGCAATATCCCTATGCTCATCTTTTTTGAGTATTTTTTGTCCTTTTTGCGGCTAAAAATCTTCGATCATTTTTGATTCGTCGGCCTAGATTCGCGCACTTCGCTAACTTGACATGAAGTTCTAGCCGTTGACGATGGAGGAAATGAAAAAAGGAACGCGCCGATTCATCCTGCTCTGCTTGCCTGTATTCGGGTTGCTAGCAAGTCAGGTCTTGGGTGAGGAGCAAGCGGAGGCAAAGACCTTCGAGCTGCCTAAACAGACGGTGAATTCGATCTTGGTGTTCAAGCGTGACGACGGCGGGCAAGGCACGGGTTTCATCGTAAAACGGGAGATCGCGGGCAAGGAGCGGTTCTTTGTTTATACCAACCAGCACGTCATCGCCGGATGTAAGACCATCCCCAAAGCCTTTCGCGCGGATGGTTCTGCGGCCCCTCTCGGCAAGCTAATCACTGCGGTGAACTACGACCTCGCCATCTTCACGTTGGAGGCAGCGGAAGCAAATTTCTTGGAGATCCAACCCGAAGTTGATCAGAAAATTTCGGTAGGCGAGCCGATCGCGACTCCAGGAAACGCAGGCGGTGCATCTGCCATCACTTTCAAGTTCGGGAAAGTGGTCGCCATCGGTCCCGAGCTCGTCGAGATCGACGCGACGATCAAAGGCGGAAACTCAGGCGGCCCCATCCTCCTGAACAACGGTCGGGTGATCGGCATCGTCTCGTTTTTCCGCGAGGAAACTCGCGATGACGCCCGCGTGTCTGATGCCGATAAGGAAAAAGTCGTGCGTCGTTTCGGCTACCGGGTGGACAACGTGAAATCATGGGAGACGCCGGATTGGAAACGCTTTGTAACACAGGGCGAACGGGTCAGTCGGGTAGAATCCACCAGCAAGGATCTCATGCAGCTCGTCAACAGTCGCTTCAAGAGGTGGAACGGCAACGAACAGATCGGAAAAATCATGGGCAGCTTCGGGAAAAATACTGACTCCGCCAGATCCCAACAAGAATTCTACGGCGATGTCTCAAAAACTTTCACCGACCTGAAGAAGATCACCCTAGCAGACCTCAACTCCGCTGAAGCGGATCCCGCGCTCTACTGGTGGTGGAAACACAGCCTCATCGAGGAACGCCGCCTCCGCAAAGAACTCGACGAAGCATTTGAAAAACAAGCCGCCGAAGCCCGTCAGAAACGGTGAAGCACCCTTCGGACTGCGTGCGACATGTCGCCGCTTTCCCACGAGCCGCCATGTCGGCCCGTAAAAAGCTCCGACATGGCGGAAGCATTCAACACTTTTCCCCTCGCTCATTCTCCGTGAAGTCGCCTCTTTATTCTTCTTTGACTCGTGAGTCTCGCCGCTGGGCGTCGAGGGTGTCTGAAATGTTAATCCGAGTAATCTGACCCATCAATTAACCCGAAAATTATCGTCAATGTCTGTTATTTGGGACTGACCCCGTCGCAGACCCCGTCGCAGGCAAGCATCTTCACGCCCAAATCCAGCCTTCAGAAAAAATCAAAAAACACCTTGTTTCGATCTGATACTACTGACCCTGTTCATGTCCATTTAAAGCTGGTTTTTTAAGATGTTCCTCAACGCGTCGATGATCTGAGTTCTTGGATTTGAAACTTCTCGAGATACTATCTTCTCATACAAATCTAGGAAACTTAACACTTCAGGAACTCCAATATCGCTCACCAGTATTTCAATCTGCTGTCTCGATAGTTCGATTTTGATATTTTTCACATCAAGCACAATTACTGCCTGAGACCACCCGATTAAAATCGCATATCTTTGAGCTGAATCCAGTTCTTTAAAATTTGTAGTATTCATTAAATCCCCCAAAGACATTCCATTTTCCACAAATTTGTACAATTCCTTCAAAGAAGGAGATACAACTTTTCTTTTTATAGGAGCTACACCGACCAACTTTTCATTATTGTAGGTAAAAGAAATGCCCAAAAAATTCGTTATACCGCTCTCGTAAATAGAACCCGGAGGCGTGGAGAAGGATAAACTAAAATCAACCCCACTACCTACTCTTCGCTCAAATCCCTTAAATGCTTCATCAAGCAATTTAATACTAAATTCCTGAGCTATCATTGTATTTAGCCCAAAAATATAAATCAAGAATATCAAAATTTTCATATTATAAACTTATTTTATAGCTATCACTATCATGATCAGTCCAACCATTTCCGGGAAAATGATTGCTAGATACTGAAGGACCATCTTTGATATCTGAGCATTTTTTGCCTACCACATTAGCATAATTAATATACCATGTCATCATAGCTTTCGCTCCTCCGTGAGCGCGTCTCGCTCCAACAAGCTTAACGTCACAACAAGCACAGCCTGAAATAAATCCTCCACTGGCGAACTTTTCGTGACATTGACTTTCGGCCTTTTTTTTCACAGTAACATACATGATGCCACGTCCATTATAACTTAACGCGTCACTGACATCACCCAAAGGATCATCTTCAATTTTCTTTTCACCCTGCTTCGCCTTATCTTCAGTTTCTTTATGTCCGCGCTTATTCTTATTATCTATTCGATTTCCTCTATTTTCTTGGTCTCTATTTTTTCTTTTATCGTTTTTGTGTGATTTAGGAATTTCTCCAAGGTCATCAAAGAAATCAAGTGCTGAATTGAAAACGAAGCTATACAAATGCACCCCACCCTCTTCTTCGATCGGATCCCTAGATGGCCATCTGCCAGTAACAGCATCGTAATAACGATATCCATAGTAGTGGAATCCTGTCACTTTCTCCATCGGTTTGGTGCTGAAGCCGTAATTGATCGGCGCAGTGCCGATTTGTTCGACGATGTTTCCAAAGGCATCGTAGCGTTGGCGGGCAATGACGGTGCCAATATCATTTACCCATGCGGTGATATTACCGTTGCCGTCGTAGGTGGGGAAGTGAGGGACGGGGGAACCGCCGACGCTGGGCAGAGTTTCCACCATGACGAGGCCACCGACTCCGCCTGCATCTTGGAGCATTTCGGAGAGATCAAGCCCCCATGTCATGCGGGTGGTGTAGTCACTTCCATCGTGTTCGAGTTCGACGTTCCAGCCATTAGTAAAGAAGCAGGTGTGGGTGGTGGTTCCGGCGATGGTTTCGATGCGCTTGGTCCGGCGACCGAGGGCGTCGTATTGGTAGATGGCGGTGTCGGTCCCTGCCGTAGCGGAGGTGAGCTCGTTGTTGATGTTCCAAGTGAAGACACAAGACGCAAGACTTGAAGAGCCAAGAGGACGGACGCTGCCTGCAATGAGATTACCGTTGGGGTCGTAGCTGGGGCTTGGCGGTTGGAAACCGCCGCCACTGATGCTGGTGTATTCGTTGACGCTGTTGGCGGTGTAAGTGGTGGTCGCGCCGTTGGTGGTGGCAGAGCTGCGGTTTCCGGCGTTGTCGTAGTTCCAGCTTTGGGTGGTGGCGAGGTCGGGGTAGGCGGCACTGGTGACTTGGCGGGCGTTGTCGTAGCCGTAGGTCTCGGCGGTGTTGTTGCGGGTGATGCCGGTGCGGCGTCCGTCGGGGCTAAGGGTATAGGCAGTGGTGTCGAGAGTGCCATTGGTGACGCCTGTTAAACGACCTGCGCCGTCGTAGCTGCGGGTGGCGGTGAAGAGGCCGTTCTCCACGACGGTGGCGGCGATCTGGTTTCTGCCGTTGTAGGTGTAAGTGGCCAATGGAGGTGGAGCGTCTGAGGTGACACTGGCGAGCAGATTACGGGCATTCCAAGCGTAGTCAATAAAGCTTCCGTCCGGGCGGGTGTGGCGGCTTAGGTTTCCGTCGGTGTCGTAGGTGTAGCTGAAGCTGCCGGTGGGGCCGCCGGTGATGGCTTGGGTTTCGCTGAGTTGGCGACTGGCGGAATCGTAGGCGCGAGTGATGGTGGAGTGGGCGTTGGCGGCGGTGAGCAGGCGGCCGAGGCGGTCGTAGCTCATCTGGCGCGGGGCTTCGCTGTTGCTGTAGGTGATCTGGGTGATCTCGTCGCGGTTGGCGTTGCCGTAGGCGTGGGTTTTGGTTTGGCCATCAGCCTTGGTGTGGACGATGAGGCGACTGGCGGCGTCGTGGGTGTAAGTTTGGAAAGTGGCGTCTGGCTCGGTGCGACGAGTGAGGCGACCTAGAGTATCGAACTGGAAGCTGAAGGTGGCACCTTTCGCGTCGGTGTAGGCGGTTTTCCGTCCGAGGGCGTCGTATTGGCAGGTGATCGTTTGGTTTTTCCCGTCCCTGTCGGAAATCAGGCGGTTGCGGGCGTCGTAGGTGCGGGTGGAAGTCACCACGTTGTCGGCGGCTTTGGTGGTGAGCTGGTTGCCGACGAGGTCGTAGGTGTAGGTGGTGGTGTGATTGAGGGCGTCTTTGATCGTGAGGGTTCGCCCGAGAGGATCGTAAGTCATGGTGGTGACAGAGCCTTCGCCATCGGTCTGGGTGACGGGGCGGTGGCGACTGTCGTAGCTGATGGAGCTGATGGTTTGCTCGGGCGTGCCAGGAGCGGTGATGGTCTGGAGGCGGAGGCCGTCGGGATCGTAGGTGAAGGCGACGGATTTGCCGGAGGTGAGGGTGACGGAGAGCGGAAGTCCGTCGCCGTCGTAGGTGGTGGTGGTGGTGGTAGTGACGCCAGTGGGGTCGGTCTGAGTGACGGCGCGGTCGCGGCTGTCGTAGGTCATGGCGGTGACGGCTTGCTCTGGGTGGCCGAAGGCAGCGATGGATTGGACGGCGCGGCTGAAAGCGTCATAGATGCTGCGATGGACGGTACCGTCGGGGAGGACCGTGTCGGTTTGTCGGCCAGTGGCATCGTAAACATAGGTGGTGGCCCGGTTAAGTGGGTCGGTGGTGGAAACCATTTGGCCGAGGGCGTTGTAGGCGCGGGAAGTGGTCGAAGCGTCTGGGGTACCGGCGGCGGCAGTGGCACTGATGATGCGGTCCATCACATCGTAGGTCATGGTGGTCGTGGTGGCGGCGGGGCTGCCTGCGCCTTGGGTGGTGGCGGTGAGATTTCCTTCTACGCTGTAGGTGCGAGTGGTGGTGAGAGCGACGGCGGTACCGGACGCTTGAGTTTCCGAGACGAGGCGTCCGTCGGTATCGTAGGCGTAGGTGGTGACGCGACCGAGGGGATCGGTCATGGTAGCGCGCTGGCCAGCGTAGTCATAAGTGTAGGAAACCGTGGCGGCCTGCGGGGTGCCAAGAGCCATGGTGGTGGAAGTGAGACGCCATTCCTGATCGTAGGTGTTCAGCGTGATGGTCCCGTCCGGGTAAGTGATGGTGACGGGGTGTCCGCCCGTGTTGCAGCCGCAGCCACCGCCGAGGGAACTGATGTAATTGTAGGTGGTGGTATGGCCATTAGGATCGATCTCGGTTAGCTTCCGACTGAGGGAATCATACGTCCGCTGGGTAGGCTGGCCGCGCTCATCGAGAGACATAATGCGGTTGCCGTAGAGGTCATAGACGTGCTCGGCGAAGGTGCCGTCCGGGTGGGTCATCTTGGTAAGCGAGCCGCGGTCGTCGTATTCGTAGAGTGTGGTGTAGGCGGTGGAGGAATCGAGATGGCGGGTTTCTGAGGCAAGGCGGTTCAGGGGGCCATAGGTGTAATCCGTGACGGTACCGACGGGATCGGTGTGCTGGGTGAGGAGTCCGGCGGCGTTGTAGATCCAGCTCTCGGTGGTGGCGTTGCGGAGGCGGTGAGTGAGTTTTTGGCCAAAGGAATTGTAGGTCCATGTTTCATAAGACCCGTCCGGGTAGTTGGTGCGGTTGCGGCGTTTGGTGGTGGGGTCGAGGACGTAGGAAGTGATTTTCCCGTTCTCGGTGACGGCGGTGATGTGGCCGGGAGCGTCACGGGTATAAGTGGTGACCAATCCTCCGGGAGTGGTGATGGAGGTGAGGCGGCGGTCAGCACGGCGGCCGTAGGTAGTGGTACGGTTGAGGGGATCTTTCGCGGAAGTCGCGAAGCCATCGATGTAGGTATAATCCGTGGCACCGCCGAAGGAATCCACGGCACGTCTGAGGTTGCCGCCCGTGTATTCGAAGCGATTGGCCTTGCCATTAGGATAGACAAGTTTGGGCGTATGCGTGCCGTCCCAGCGGACGCTGACGATGAGCTGACCAGTGGCGTTGTCGTACTCATTGGTAACGAATCCGATAACAGCGTTCGGATCGTAGTCGTAGCGGGCCTGCTTGACGACGCCGGAGTAGCGGGGGTCGTTGGTGGTATCGATGACTGGCATGGCGTAGTCGTGCAGGCGCTTGTAGGTGTAGGCGGCGGCGGTGGTGTCAGGATAGGTGGCACCGGCGAGCTGCACCCATTGGAAGAGGCCGCTGGGATCCGAGTAAACCGTGTAGTCGTAAGCGATTTGACGCTCATCGCTGCCTTCGATGTGGGAGAGAACTTGGGTGGGGACGAGATCGTTTTTGATACCGACGAAACTCATGAGGGCATTGGACGAGCCCGTGAACTGGTAGCGGATGCGGGAAACTTTTTTGGCGTTTCCGGCACCGAGGTCGATGCCGCAATAGCCCGCCATACGGTAAGAGTATTGGTAAAAGGTGGTGACGTTTCCATCGAAGGCACGCGAAGGGTCATTGCTTCCGAGCCATGGGGCGGAGCCGATGGGAGTGCCGCCCGTGATCTTCACGTTGTTTTCATCATAAAACTCGATTTCCCGCAGGCGTGGGGCCGTGGTCCAGCTCATGTCGTTTCCTTGGTAGAAGGCGAGGATGCGGAAGGATTCGCCGGGAGTGACGGCGATTTCACGCCATGGGGGTGAGCTGTTGTTATCGAAGGGGATGGCTGCGGTGTTGAGCCTGGTGGGATCGGAGGCGAGGATGGACTCGTCGCGGTAATTCAGCTTGATCCAGTGGCCAGCGGGGTCGGTGACTTGGCGGATGGATTTGTCGTCATTGTCGGCATAAGAAACTGCGTAAGTATTAGATTCCGAATCCTTGATGGCTTCGATGCGGTAAAAGACGCCGCCAGTGACGGAGTGAAGACGACGCTTGAAGTGGTATTGCTCGAGTTCCTCGGCGTGGAGGATGAAGTCGTCGCCGGAAGAAATGATGCGGTCTAGGTTTTTGTAGGGGATCGTAGGCGACCATGTGTTGGTGGTGGTGCTCTTGACGAAACTTCGTTCCTTACCGTTGGGATAGGTGATGCTGATGATGGGCTGGGCGAGAGTCCCGCCGTTGTCGCGCATGAGCCACTCGAAGTTGTGCGACCACGGGCTTTCGACGCCGAAGGCACCGTTGGCGAGGTTGCGGGTGGACAGGCGGGTGTTAGAGAAGCGGGTGAACTCAAGTGGGAACTTGCCGACGGAGCCTGCGATTTTCAGATCGGTGATTTCCCGGTGAGCGTTGCCATTGTAGGAGCTGATCGAATTGGTTTCGCAGCTCGAACCTGCGGATGAGTTCGGTTGATTGGAGCCTTGTGGGTTATTGCAGTTGTCCTCAATCGGCGGGCACACGGGCGGGTCGGTTTGTGTCGGGTTGCCGCAAGGGCCTTGGGAATTGGGCGGGGAACTGGGGGTGGGAATGGGTCCCAGATTTTGTGCGAATGTCTGCGAGGACAACGCTGCGAACGAGAGGCTGGAGACGAGTGCGAGGAGCTTGTATTTCATGACTTGTGCTCGGTTTGGATGGTGGATGAGGGAGTGGTTGGGAAAATGTTCAGTTCGTCGAAACGGTGGAAGGTGCAGGCCAGGTGTCGCCATCGTGAGCACTGAAGTTCAAGATGCGCGAGGGGTGGCCCTGGGCTTGGACAAGGACTCGGTGGAAGCCGATGTTGCCGGAGGTGGCGAATTCGAAGGCGACGCCACCCCACTTGGTGGCTTTGAGGACTTGTGTAGCTCCTTGGGCAGCCGGAAAACTGCCGCCATCCATGATGACGACACGGATAGGGGTGTCGGATTTCACGGCATCCAAGGAAAGGCGGACGCCGACGATGTCGTTGAGTTTGGTCTCGATGGTGGGGAATTCACCGATTTGATTGGCATCCATGGCGATGCGGCGCCCGGCGGAGGGAACGTGGATGTAAGCCTCGCCCACGGGAGCACCTTGAGCCTTGCCGTTAGGCGAAGGCAGGTGCTGGTATTCCTTACTGGGAAAACTGGAGAGAGCGACGTCGGTCTTCGCTCCTTCGGCGGCCAGCAGACGGTCCGCCACGCGATTTGATTTTCGAGGTGACTCGTCACTGGATGTAGGAGCCTGCGGCGTGCGAGTAGCGGTGGAATTCTTCGAAGGCGTAGTGGCAGGAGAAGTGACATCTCGATTTCCACGCCGGAACACAAAGACGAGCGTGATCGAAAGAATCGCAACGAGAGCAACGATGAGCGACGTGCGGCGCGAGGAGGATGGCGTTTTCATAGGGGCTGTTAGTTGGGATTTTTCAAATGCTGAAAGTTGCGTAAAAACAACGATTGCCGTTAGCGGGGCGTTTCGCGGCAGGTGCTTGCGGAGGATGTTGATTTTTTGACATGGGTTGGAGTTGTTAGAAAAATGATTTAAGGAGGAAGTAACAAATCTAGCAGGAAAAATTGGCAGAAAATAGAGAGTTTCAAAAGCGATTGAGCGAGAGCTACCAGAAGTTTTTCGGAGCGATAGAAAAATGACTTAGGAAAAAGTGACAAAGTGAAATCGCCTTCGTAAGTCGCTCAATGTGAGCGGTCTTTTTTCGAATCTAACTGGCTAATGAGTAACCTGTGGAGCGAGAATGCTCCGCTTTGATGTAAGATGATGGCGAAACGCCGTAGAGTTTTTTTGAATTCGCAGGTGAAGTCGGGGACGTGCTTGAAGCTCAGGGCAAGAGACACGGCTCCAATCTTGGTTCCCTCCCGCAGCAGGTGGCCTGCGGCGACAATTCTAATTTCCCGCAGCCATCGTTTGCTAGTGATGCCCAAGCTGTCTTCTACCAGCCGGGAAAAGCTGCGCTTACCGATGCCGAGGTCGCGGCAAAGACAGCCAACCTTCCAGCCGCACTGATAGAACTTCGCGTCCAAGCGGAGACTGCGTTCGTGTTCGGGATCGACTAACCACCACGCTCCGTTCGAGAACAGGATGCGTTGGGGCTTTCGCAGTGATTCGCGAGATGGTGATGATCGTTTCACGGGAGGTGGAGCGCAGAATTGATTCCGCCTAGTCGCTATGGAGATTTTGGGCGGAATCAATTCCGCGCTCCAATCGAAGAGGCACTTAGAGCGAAGGGTGACTGTTAGTTATGGACTACTCCGACGTGTCGGAACTTTCCACTGGCCGACATGTCGGCCAGTGGAAAAGCGGGGACATGTCCCACGCAGTCCGAAGGATGGTGCGCCGTGCACGAGGTTCGGATCGCCCTCCGGTGGATCAGACAGGCCCCGGCGCGGGCGTAGGCGGGGGCGTGGCTGGGCGATCTGCACGTTGGACGTGGCAGGCGGTGCGCCATGCAGTGAGAATTTCCACGTTGCCCTTATAGACACGGCGGAAGATGGCGTTGAGGGTTTTCACTGCGGCCTTGCCGGAACGGAGGGCACCGGGAATGGCGGCGGTGGCTCCAGCCCGCTCGCCGAGGGCTGTGCCTTGGCTGCCCTCGCTGTTAGCGAAATCATCCGCCATGCTTTCTAACTCGGTGGCGGTGTCTGCGGGGTGGCCGTGGGCTTCAAATTCGTCATTGAGTGCCAGCTCGCGGATGGCGGCGGCGATGGCGCGGGTACTGGCGGCGAGGTCCACATCGCTCTGGCCATGGGGCATCCGAAAGCGGGCCATCAGCGCGGGATCTTGCGTTTCTTCAGCGATAGCGGCGGCGGTGAGATTGATGTCACGCAACTCTTCCTCTAACTCGTCGCGGAGAACACCCTGACGATCCGTTTCCTCGCCGTAATTTCCACCGGCTTGGATCGCCTGCTTGCCACCCAGATCAGTGATGGCGGCGGCGAGCCTCGCTTGAGCGGAGGTGAATTTGAGGTCCACCTTAGTGGCTGGCTGGTGGGTAAAATCCGCCAAGCGAGTGGCGGCGTAGTCGGTGGCACGGACGAGGGATTGGGCTTCGAGTTTTTGACGTTTTTTCATGGGATAATGGTGTTTTGGAATAGTCAATATGGCTTCTATGACCTAGCGGATAGGTTGTCTAGCAGCAAGTTGAAATCGGCTCTATTTTTTCATAACTTACTGAAAATTAGATACTTTATACTATGTTTTGTGACGTCGGACAGCGGCGGGAAGGGGGCAGACAAGACCGGGAATGCAACTGACAGGTTCGAGCAAAGGCCTGGCATGTCCGGGGAAGCGGCGGACACGCCCGTGAGGGCATTTGACACGCCCGAGGACGGACCGGACGCGCCCGAGAAGGCGTCTGACAAGCCCGAGTAAAGACCGGACACGCCCGAGGAAGCATCTGACAAGCTCGTGGAAAAGACTGGCGTGCCTGAGCAAGCGTTTTATAGGCGCGTGAAAGCGGCTGATACGCTCGATAAACGAGGTGGCGCAACCGGAAATACGCTGTCGCGCCCCAAGATTTGCGGAAGCTGATTTTGCAAAAGGGCGGCACCAAAAAACGCTGCCTCCGCTCACGCGAGGGGTAACCCAAACCTCGCTACCGTGCCACCGCCGTCGGCGGGATGGAGGGTGATGGTGCCGCCGTGGAGATCGGCGGTTTCTTTGACGAGTGTGAGGCCAAGGCCGGTGCCTTTACGCTTCGAGGCGTGGTGGCGGAGTGAGTAGAAGCGCTCGAAAATCTTTCCTTGGGCGTAGTCGGGCACGCCGGGGCCGTGATCGCGGATGGTGAGGACGACCCAGTCGTTCGCACGCTCGACGTTGATTTCCACTGCGCGATCTCGCGGTGAGAAGTCGATGGCGTTTTCTAATAGATTCGTCACCGCCGCTCGCAGGATGAAGGCGTCTCCTTTGAGTAAAACAGGCTCATTAACCGTTTTTTCCTGGATGCTCACGCCCGCGATTTCTGCAAGCGGACGAGCTTGATCGATGGCTCGGGCGACGATGGCGAGGAAGTCGATTTCTTCAGCTTCTTCTAAACTCGCACGACCTTCGATGGCAGAGAGTTCTAGCAAGCGATTGATGAGTCGCTCGCTGCGGGCAGTTTCTGCGCGGATGTTTTCGAGGAAACGCTTTCGATCCGAGATGGGCATCTCCTCGTCGAGGAGTTCAGCGGCTCCACGGATGGCGGCGAGCGGGCTTTTCATCTCATGCGTTAGCGTTTGGATGTAACGCTCGGCGTAGCGGCGACCTTCGAGCACATCGCGCATCGAGTCCAGCGCGTGGGCGAGCGTGTTCACCTCGCGTCCGATGCCGATCTTCGGCTTAGAAGGGCGTTCGCCCCGCTCGATGGCGCGGGCGTATTCCGTGATTTTCCCGATGGGATGAAACAGCCACAAGAACACTGCGCCGATGAGGAAGATAATGCCGCCACCGATCAGCCCACAGGCCATGTAGATGATGCGTCTGCGCTCACGCACGAGCGGCAGGACATCGGCTTGAGGTTTGAAAACGGTGAGGACGCCATCGGGCTTGGCGGGATCGCCCACGGGAGCGGCGACGTAGAGGACGGAGGTGGTGGAGTCGTTTTCATTGTCTCTGCTACTGCGTGCTCCGTAACTGCCGGACAGAGTGAATGAAACATCCCGCATGTCGGAGAAATCTTTGCCCTCTCGGCGTCCGGCATCGGAGTCGAAAATGACGTAGCCTTTCGAGTCTGTCAGATAAGCGTGGATGCCGACTTTGAGCTTCATGTGCTCGAAAATTTTGGCCCGCATTTCCCTTCGATGGGCACCCTCGAACGCCTCGCGGAGACTTGCGGCGTTGAATTGATTTTCCCGGACATCGTCGGTGACTAGCTCAGCCAGTAAGTTCGCCACGTCCACCATTACTTCTTCGGTGGCTTGGAATGTCTGCGGCTCTACCTCGGCGAGGAAATGGCGTGCAAGCTGGTAGAATCCGAGCGTGATGATGAACGCGATGAAGAAGAGTGTGACTCGTGTGAAGCGCATCCGATCAAATGGAAAGTAAGTAGCCCAGACCGCGCCGCGTCTGAATCATGTCCTCAGCTCCCGCACGGACGAGTCGTAACTTGGCGCGAATGGACTTGATGTGGGCGTCGATGGTGCGGTCTGTGACGGCACCGGGATCTTGCCACGCGTGATCCAGCAGTTGATCGCGAGTGAAAACGCGGCCCGGTTTTTCTAATAGGACCAGCAGCAGTTTGTATTCATGGGCGGTCAGGTCCAGCGGCTCATCGTGGTAGTGGATGCGCATCGCGGAGGCGTCGTGATGAAGAATCTTCCCGCTGACGGGTGCAGGCTCTAATTGCGAAGAAGACGGCTGCGCGCGGCGCAAAATGGCTCGGACGCGGGCGACGATTTCTCGCGGCGAAAACGGCTTAGTCACGTAGTCATCGCCACCGAGTTCGAGGCCGAGGATGCGATCCACTTCGGCGTCACGAGCCGTTAGGAAGAGCACCGGGATCGCTGAAGTCGCACGCAGGCGTTGGCAAACATCGAGTCCGGTGATGTCTGGCAGGCCGATGTCGAGAATGGCGAAATCAAATTTTTCCCGCGCGGCAGCCGCAAGTGCATCAGCCCCGGTAAGCGCGTGAGTGACCTCGAAACACTCGGTTTCAAGCGCATAAACGAGTGTATCGGCTATCGCCGGTTCATCTTCTACCAACAGGACGCGGGGCATTTCTTGATTTCATCTCCTGCTTGTGAAATGCCAATGAAGAAAGCGTGAAATCTTGCGGTGTCGGATCGTGGCTTGCCGTTTTTCAAACACGCACCAATCTCGCCGCCGTAACATGCCAGTCTTTTTCCTCATTCTCACCTGTGCGCTGTGGGCGATTAGTTTCCCGATGGTGAAAGCACTGCATCTGGAGCAGAGCGCGAGGTTGCCCGATGCATCGACGTTATTTCTAGCCGCATGGCAGCAACTCGCGCGCTTCGGACTGGGAGCCGCGATGATGCTGCCGTTCTTGAATTTTCGTCAGCGTCCGAGTCGAAATGAAATCGAGCAGGGACTCATGCTCGCGTTCTGGGGCGGGATCGGGATTTGGCTTCAGGCGGATGCTCTGGCACACACTGAGGCTTCGACATCTGCATTTCTCACGCAGGCTTACTGCATTTTCCTGCCTTTGATCGCCTGCTTGAAAATCCGCAAAGCCCCGGAAGTGAGAGTCGTCGTCGCGACGTTGTTAGTATTAGTGGGTGGAGCGATTCTCGCAGGTCTGCGGCCCGATCATCTACGTCTGGGCCGCGGTGAAATGGAGACTCTGGTTGCGGCGGTCTTCTTTACTTTTCAAATTCTCGCGCTGGAAAATCCGAGGTTTCAGGGCAACCGAGGCTCGATGGTCACCTTCATCATGTTCGCGGGGATCGGCTTACTTTTTATACCCGTGGCGGTGGTTTCCGCACCGAATCTAGCAGCATGTTGGGAAGCCGGAGCGTCGATCCCGGCAGTTGCTCTGGTCGCTTGTTTGGCACTCGTCTGCTCGGTAGGAGGCTACCAGTTGATGATTCATTGGCAGCCGCTAGTATCGGCGACGGAAGCGGGATTGATTTACACCATGGAGCCAGTTTTCACGGCGATCTTCGTGCTTTTTCTGCCAGCGTTACTCGGGAAGTTGGTCAACCAAAGCTATCCCAATGAGTCATTGACGACCTCGCTGCTAACAGGTGGTGTGTTGATTCTCGCGGCAAACATCTTGATGCAGTGGAAACGTCCGCCGCATTTACCGGCGGCGGGTCCGGTGTGATTGAGATGTGCTCAAACTTCCTCCATGGGACTTCCGCCATCCTCGAAGTCCATCTCACGCACGCGCTTGCGATCGCGGGCGAGTTCGACTTGTTCACGGAGGATTTCGCGCAGCTCGACTCCATTACTGATAGCCGGGATGAGGAGGTTGGGAATCGAGCGGTCAGAAGTTTCTAACTGAATGGATGCAAGCCCCGTAATGCGCATCCACCACGGGCGGAACATCTGAGTGTCTTTGACGCGATAGAGTTCGATCTCGTCAATGGTTTGATTGATGACGCCGGAGGTTACACGGACGCGCTGACTGGTGAGTTCATAGACCCGGGTGCGGACGACGAGGTATTTCCATGCCAGAAAGCCGATGGGTAAAATCAGAGCGATCAAGGCAGGTGGAAAAAACACGCCGCCGATCAGGATTCCCGCCGCGAGGCCGATTGATCCGGCGATGGGGCCGAGGTTGAGCCATTGCGACGAGCTGCCTTTCCAGAAAATAGTTTCTTCGTTCATTGTCGGGATGGTGGTGATACTGAGCGGTGCCCGGCAAGTGGAGAATCAGAGTGATTTTTCCAGCAGGGATTTGATTTCCCCGTGATCGCATGGTGTCGGATCGCAGTAAACAGCTCTAACCTTTAGCAAGGGCGACGACTTTTTCCTGCTTGGATTTCACGACACCACCGGGTTGTTCGAGGGTGATGACGAATGCCTGCGGTTTGTTGAGCGCGAGTTTCGCGGCGATGGGGATCACGACAGGGGAGCCGTCGGTGGGGATGTCGAAGACGCCGCCATCCACGGGTGAATCCGCATCGCGGGCGGGATCGACGATCCAAAGTTGATACTGAGCTTGCTTCGGATCGTTCACCGGAACTCCCGTGAGGGTCATGTAGCCTTGTTGCAACTCATCGCTCCAGATCACGCTGCCGGCGGCCTGCTTGAAATCTCCGAGTCCATGAAATTTCCGCTCAATGAGATCGGCGGCATCAGAACGCAGACGGCTCTCTGCTAGGGTTGGAGAAATTGTTGGTTTTTCACGAGTCAGCCACAGTGAGAATACCAGCATCGCAGCGGCGGCCATCCAACCAGTGAGGGGATGAAGGGCGACGCTTTGCCACGCAGCTACCTTCGGGCGGATGACGTTCGTGGCAGTTTCACCAGCGGTTTGGTCAGCCCACGCGTGCAGGCGCTGGGCGAGATGAGCTGGTATGATCGTTGCCGTATTTTGCACCGCCTCGGCTTCGATGACGGCGGCTAGCAGATCCAGTGCGGCATCGTGAGTGAGTCCGAACTGATCGCAAAGATGGGTGAGTTCGCGCTCCTCTTCCATGCTCAGATCGCCCAATGCACGACCGGCACAGAGTTCATCAAAACGGATCTTGAGATCGGATGGAATCATGATGCCGATTGAGGGTTAGAGGTTGTGGAGCGGCGGAGTTGCTCGCGCAGGGTGATGAGCCCGCGACGCAGGCGAGTTTTGATAGTCCCGATGGGGATTCCGGTTTTTTCGGCGATTTCGGGATGGGTGTATCCATCCTCGAAAAATAGGCGGAACAGTTGTCGGGTGTCATCCGGGAGACTGGCGACGGAAGATTTCACCGCTTCTGGATCGCAATTCAAGGAGGGAGTGGCAGCCGAGGATGCCGGGATGGATTCAGCGGCTTCTAGCGGCTCGAAATCCGGTTGGCGTCCCAGGCGGCGGAGGAAATCAATCGCTCGGCGACGGGCGACGAGTGCGATGAATGTGGCCTCGGAAGCGACTGCGGGATCGAAGAAAGCCGCCTTTTTCCAGATCTCGGTAAAAATTTCCTGCACCAAATCTTCGGCGGCGGTGGTGTCTTTCACCGAGCGACGGACGACTCCCCAGACGAGACCACCATGCCGTGCGATGCAATCATTCATGGCTCTGGGTTCTCCAGCGGCGAGGCGCGGAAGGATGGGTTCCTGTTGGGTGGAATCCTGCATTTTTTCGAGTCGGGCAGGAGAGTATTCAGAACTGGCACGCTGTCCAAGGTTTCCTAGCGACATATTTTTTGGTTGAGTTTGCCGAGTCATTGCGCGGATGCCACTGCGCAAGATCCATGCGGGCCGGATAGCATCCGGGCCGCACGCGATTCCCCGCTCCCGCGCTGGTGTGGCGTGGAAACGGGGAAATATAAAATCACTCCTCACGGGGAATGTTAGAATTGTCGGGGATTACTTTTTGTCGGCTGGCGGAAGCAGGACTGCGTCGATGATGTGGATGACGCCATTCGAGCATTTCACGTCTGCGGTGGTGACTTTGGAGGCATTCAGATAGAGTGCTTTGTCTTTCACTTCCAGCTTGATGGCTTGCTTGTTGAGGGCGGTGGCGGTGGTGAGCTTCATCGCGGCTTCGGCCTCCACGTTTCCAGCGACGACGTGATAGGTGAGGATTTCAGTGAGTTTGGCTTTGTTTTCCGGCTTGAGCAGTTCTTCCACTGTTCCTTTGGGTAGCTTGGCGAAGGCTTCGTCCGTGGGGGCAAATACGGTGAATGGGCCATCACCCTTCAGCGTTTCCACCAGTCCAGCGGCACCGAGCGCGGCTGCCAGAGTCTTGAACGATCCTGCCGCGACTGCGGTATCGACGATGTCTTTCTTTTCAGCCGCTGAGAGCGATCCGACGGAAAGTGCGGCGAGGCTCAACATGCAGGCTACGGATTTAAGCAATGATTTCATAGTTTCAATTAGTTTGGTTGTATTGTTATTTTGGTGACTGACGACTTACGTGATCGCCAGTTGCATGTGGGGTTCGCCGCAGGGTTGAAATTGGATTCAAAAATCGTTTGGGAAATTTTTTTCGGGCGGCGGATCATTTTTTGAATCCAAAATCTGCGCTCCAGCGAACTCCATAAATGGAACTAACCAATTCACTTATGGCATACGACTCAGACCACGGCATGAAGATTTATCTCAAGGAAATTTCGCTCACTCCGCTACTCAGCATTGAGGAGGAGACGGCACTCGCGGAACGGATCAAAATGGGTGACCAGGCAGCCCGCGATTTGATGATCCGGGCGAACCTTAGGCTCGTGGTGAAAATCGCGGGAGACTACTCCGGTTACGGGGTATCCATGAGCGATCTCGTCTCCGAGGGGAACATCGGCTTGATGAAAGCAGTGGATCGTTTTGATCCAGAAAAAGGCGGCAAGCTCTCCACTTACGGAGCGTGGTGGATCAAGCAAGCGATCAAGCACGCGCTGGCAAATCAGTCGAAGACGGTCCGGCTGCCGATTCACATGGTGGATAAAATTGCGCGCATCCGGCGCATCGCAGCCATGCTAACTGAGACATTGGGACGTGAGCCAACGGACGAAGAGCTTGCGGAGGAAACCGGTGTGCCACGCCAGAAAGTAGCGATGCTGAAACAAGCCGCCCAGCGTGCGACATCGTTAGACGCACCCGTGAATGCTGGCGAGGCGACCGAGCACAGTGAAATCATCGCGGATGAAGCTGCCACGAATCCCCTCGATTTCCTCAGCGATAAAGACATGCACGGACAGATCGACGAATTGCTGGCCACGCTCAACGAGCGCGAACGGCGGATCATCGACGAACGCTTCGGCCTCAACGGACTGAAGCCGATGTTGCTAGAAGATGTGGGCCGTGAGTTCGGGGTATCCCGTGAGCGGATCAGGCAGATTCAAAACTCGGCACTCGCGAAAATGCGTAAGGCACTCATGCGGAAGGATAAACCTGCTCCACAAATGATGGCGATGCGCTTCGCCAAAGCGTAAGCCCTATTTTCCAGTGACCTTCCACTGACGGACTACGGAGCTTTTCACAGTGCCACGTCCGTTGGTGGAAAAATTACCACGTCCACCCGAGCGAACCGTTTGAATCGTGTCCATTTCCTCACGCAGGATGACCGGGTGAATGAGAGAGAGCCAGAGCTTGCCTGACTGGATGGTGACATCTTGATCGCTTAATTCGCCATCGAAGGCGGGAAATTTTTTGCGGCTGTAGTCTCCGCTGATTTTAAAAACTCCGCATGGGTGTCCACTGACAGCCTCGAAGGATTCCAAAGTGAGATTCATTTCTCCGGTAGCCTTGCCCGCGAGAATCATGGGCAGGGTGATGCCGGAGATTTTCACTTGGTCTCCGATCTTGAAGCGTTTTTTGCCAAACCAGAGCGCACGAGGAGCCAACGCGTTTTCTATCAGTAGTTCGTCAAACACGGGCGACAGTGTTTTGGACAGCGCGGCAGAGAGGAAGTCGGCGCCATTAGATTTCCACTGGTCGCCGGACTTGATGAAAACGAGCGGTTTGGATGCTTTGGCGGTCTTGCGGATTTCGGCCTTTTTTTCTTCATCCACGCCGAACTCGATGAAGTTACTCTCCAGATTGGTGTAACGAATTTGTCCGCCAGCGCGTTCGATTTTCTCAACGTTGATCTGGGAGCCTTTGACTTGGCGCGAGGTCTTCTCGATCTCCGAAGCCTCTGAGCTGCGGAGGGATACCTCGTCGATGCGCGTGATCTTGACCTCAAGCTGAGACGGGAATGGCAAATCCTTGCGAAATAGGACTCCTTCCTCGGTTTGATCGACGAGTTTCTGTAGTTCGGGATCGGGCGTGGTGGAGCCGGAGCCATCGGATTTTTTCGAAATTTCCGACGCAACAGCAGAACGCGCCTTGCCGATCATGTTCTTCGCCTTGTCACAGGACAAGCTGCTGAAGGCTAACAGCGTGGTGAAAATGTAGCGTAGTTTCATAGCGTTAGATGTCTCCGTAACAGTCGAGGTGTTGATTCATGGCGATGGCAGGATTTTCCTCACGAGAAACTCCGACAACGACAGCCGGCACGCCAGCGACGGTGTTGTGTGGCGCAACATCGTTCAGAACCACACTACCGGCTCCGATTTTAGCTCCGGTACCGATCTCGACACGGCCAAGAATTTTCGCCCCCGCCCCGATGAGGACACCCGAGCGAATGATCGGGTGACGATCACCGACTTCCTTGCCCGTGCCGCCGAGGGTGACTTCATGGAGGATGGAAACGTCGTCCTCGATGATGGCCGTCTCGCCGACGACGAAGGAAGTCGCGTGATCTAGCAGAATGCCACAGCCGATCCGCGCCGCTGGATGGATGTCCACGGCGAAGGCCTCGCTGGCGAGGCTTTGGAGGTAAAGTGCGAGCCAACGCCTGTCGTCACGCCAGAGTTGGTGGGAAACGCGATACGTCGTTAGAGCGAGGAAACCTTTGAAAAATAGCAGCGGCTCTAGCTGCGAGAAGCAGGCGGGATCGCGCTCAAACATCGCTAACAAATCCCGCGACGCAGCGTGGACGACGTGGGGATGATCCGTGAAAACTCGGGTCAGCAACGGCTCCATGGCCGTCCGCGGCATGTCTTCGCGCGCGAGGCGGCGGGCGAGACGAGCACCGAGCGCGGAGGCGAGTGTGTCGCGTGAGAGGATCACGTCATGGACGAGGTGGCGGAGAGTCGGCTCTTCCACAGTCACTCGATGGGCCTCGCTGCGAAGCGTTTCCCAGACGTTAGCGATGTCTGCGACTTTTCCGGCGCAGAGCTTGGCGGTATTCTTGCTCGCCGTGAGTGTGGCGGCCTGTTGAGATTCGCTCATGAAGATTTCACAAAAGTTGGAATACGCCTGCCGGGCGATGGCCCAACTGGCGAAATACCATGACGGGCGAACTCTTACACGGCTTGAGGACTTAGCGCAACGCGAAGCCGTGTCGGGAAATTTTCTTGTACAAATCCTCAACGACTTACGCCGTGCGGGCCTCATCGAAAGCCGCCGTGGCAAAGCGGGCGGCTACCTGCTGGGACGCAGCTCGAATCTCATCACGCTGCGCCAAATCGTCGAGGCGGTGGACCCGTCGCTTTTGCAATGCTCCGTCACCCGCGAGGGCGATTCTGGCCAGGCCGTTAGGCGTGCGTGGGATGGAATTTCTAGCGGTTTGCAGCACGCGCTGGACGGCATCACGCTGGAGAGTCTCGCCAGCAATCAGGGCGATCCGATGTTTTACATCTGAGCGAGATGTGCGGAAATCTTCGGTAAAAATAGTCAGGAAACCTAAATTATTTCTCTGGAAGGCTGTGTTCCTTTCCGGTAATGACTGGGCATCGTTTCATTCACCCTTTTCAAATGGCTACCCCTACCGATCACACCCATCACATCAAAATTCGCTCGACCCAACTGGAAATACCATCCGCTGGCCGTGGCGTTAGAGATGATGACTATGACCGCAAGCTCAAGGACGCCCAAGAGGAACTCAACCGCATTCAGGCTCAACAGGAAGACTTAGAACGCAAGAAAGCGGAACTCGAAGAGCTGACAACCCGCAAGCGCGGATTCATCGACCAACAAGTCGAGCTTTCGGAAAAACTCACGTCTTCGCTGACACTCATCGACCGACAAATTTACGAAATCCGCCAAGAGGCCGAGGATCTCGAACAATGCCGGACCTGCTTTGCCACGCATCTCGACAAGATTCAGAAAATCAATCCTGAGAGCTGGTCCCGCGAAACTTTACCGGAGAAACTGGAGAAAGCGTCCATGGTGGTGGACATTGCTGCGGACGAGTACGATCAGGCAGCCGCTCATTTTCAGAAGAGCCGCAGTGGTGCGATTTTTGGTCGCCCGACCAAACGCAACCGCCGGGGTGAGCGCACTGCGAACAACTCCGAGTTCATGACGAACCTCAGCAATGGTTTCGCATTTAATCTCCCTATCGTGACCTTGGGCGGGCTGGCCCTAGTGATCTATCTGCTCAAATAAACCTCCCGACGATGAGCCGCGCCACCCTACTCAAAGAAGACCACGAACTCAGCGAGATCCGTGAGACTCAGCAGCAACTCCTACTACGGGAAAAAGAATTTGCGGCGATTCCTAAACGTCTGGAACTCGAAATGAGAGAGCGTGAGAGCACCATGCCGCCGCTCGAAGAAATCGAAGAACGCCGCCGCAGACGCGAACACGAAAACACCGTCTCACGGGGCGAAGCGAAGAACATTCTGCGCGACCAAAACCGCAGTCTATTGCTCGTCTTCATGTTGATGGCTGCGACTGCGGCATTGGTCTGGTGGGGACTGAAGTTGATGCAGGGCTGAGTTTCCAGGGTAGCGAGGATCGGGTAAAATGCGGCTTCTTTTACTGTATCATCGCCTTGGTAGTGGGTTCCCATTTTAGCCCCCAATCCCGCATCGCCTCCAGCACTGGACCCAGAGAGCGACCCTTTTCTGTGAGTTGGTAGCCATAACGCATCGAGCCATCCGCCGCCGGGACTTGCTCGGCTAGACCATGGCGCAGCAGGCGGTTCAGACGCTCGCTGAGAATGTTCGTCGGGATGCCCTCGGGGGATGCGCTGAAGTCCTTGAAACGCGATCGGCCAAACATCAAATCGCGAATCACTAGCAGAGTCCAACGGTCGCCGCAGATGTCCAGCGCGCAGGCTACCGGGCACAGTGAACGCAGGGGATCGCCCGCTTTGTTTTTTAGTTTTCCGGGTTGGTTCTTAGGCACGGAGAAAAAAGTAACTGGAAACTCACTTGCAATCCACAAGTCTTTTTACTTGCGTTTCACAAGTGTTTAGAGAACTTGAATCCATCGTGACTGAACCGCAACTCGCCCCTCCCGGAGCTGGACTCCCTTTTCCCGAGAACCTCATCGCCCCATGCGTGTTAGGGATTAGACTGCTCACTGGAAATAGCGCGGCTTTCACCGCTCATTTCATCCGCGAACGCAAGTCGATCCGCCGTTTGATCGACAGCCTCGATGAAGCGACCCTCTCCCGCCGAGTGCTGATTTCACGACCTCGGGGCTTGGAAGACAGCAGTCGATACTGGTCCGTGCTGATGACCCTCGATCACCTTCGCATCGTTCATCATGCGTTCGTCGGTGTGATCGGAACACTGGCCAAGGAGCAGATTCCCGAAGGCGAGGTCAGCACTGCGGCGGTGAAACCTGACCCTGCGGTATCCCCGAGCGTCATCACTGAATATAAGGCGTCATGCGATGCCCTGCTCGCCACCATTTCCACCGTGCGAAATTTCAAAACGCGCGCACGCTATGCCCATCCTTGGTTCGGCCCGATGGATGCCAACGGCTGGCACGCCCTCGCAGGCCAGCACATGAGCATCCACCGCGTGCAAATCGAGCGGATCATTCTCGGACTCTAACTAATGGATCGCCCACTCTCCATCACCACCGACCCCATCCCGCAACTGACGTGGCGGATCGCTCTGCCAGCGAGTGTCGGGATGTTTTTCAATACGCTCTTTAACTTCGTGGACACTTACTGCGCGGGGCTTCTCGGAACCGATGAGCTGGCAGCGTTGTCGGTATCGTTCCCGTTATTTTTCCTGATGATCGCCGTCGGTAGCGGCTTGAGTCAGGGAGCCACGGCGATGATTTCCAATGCGCTGGGTGCTGGCGATGCACCCTCTGCGAGGCGCTTATTTGCCCAATCGTTGGTATTCGCTGTGGCTGCGGGTGTCATGCTGACGGTTCTGGGCTTGCTAGCCGCGCCGAGTCTTTTTCGTTTGTTAGGTGCTGATGGGAGCTGGCTTGCCAAGACGCTGGCTTACGTGAACGTCATTTTTTCCGGCGCGGTATTTTTCGTCCTCAGCATGGCAATCAACGCTGGCTTGTCCGCACAGGGTGAAACTCGGGTCTATCGAAATTTCCTGATCGCTGGCTTCCTCGCGAACTGTGTGCTCAACCCACTGCTGATGTGGGGATTCGCTTTCATCCCGGCCATGGGTGTCGCCGGACTCGCGCTTTCCACCGTCATCATTCAGGCCGGAGGATGCGTCTTGTTGTGGTCGAGCGTGAGAAAAACCGAGCTTGCGCGGCGGTTCATCGCTTCCGATTTCCGCCCGGACGCGTCATCACTGCGGGAAATCGCGGCCCAGTCCGTCCCGGCGGCACTCAACATGATGACCATCGCGTGCGGCATCCTCGTGATGATCTGGTATGTGAAACACTTCGGGCAAGCGGCGGTCGCGGCTGTCGGCATTGCGACGCGGATCGAGCAGATCGTGCTGATGCCTGCCATCGGCTTAGGGACGGCAATGTTGAGCATCGTCGGCCAAAACCATGGAGCTGGATTGCCACACCGAGTACGCGAGGCGTGGCTTACGAACATCCGTTACGGAGCAGGCATGATGATCGTCGGAGGTGTGCTGGTGTGGGTTTTTGGCGCGTCCATCATGCGGATTTTCACCCATGATCCGGCAGTCATCCTCGACGGCACTCGATACCTCGGGGCGGCGGCGGTCACCCTTGCGGCCTATCCGATTCTATTCGTCACGGTTTTCATGATGCAGGGTTTGAAACGTCCCGGCTATGGACTGTGGATCGGAATTTACCGCCAGATCGTGGGGCCAATTCTGATCTATCAGACCCTGGCCTTCACCCTCGGCTGGGGATTATCCGGCATCTGGTGGGGCATGGCGATCGTGACGTGGAGCGCGGGAATTTTTGCGCTCTGGTGGGGCTGGAGAGTCTGCCGGGAAATGCGGTCAGCATAGAATAGTCTGGGCAAATGTCGGACCATTGGATGTTGAAAAAATCGGAGGGGTTTCCCTTTTTTAGTAGCCGCTCGGTATAAAGACGGTCCGAGAGGTGCGCAAAACCAGATCTCAGTAGAAGCCGATGATTCGCAGATGGATGCCATGGATGCGGTAGTAAAATTTGGGAATTATATACGTGACAACTAAAGCCTTGGTTCAACCTTTACCCAAGTTCCGTCAAACCTCGTGAGGTTGATAATGTGTTGCTCTTCGATCATCAGCGGACGCTTGAGTAGCTGAAACTTCGTCGCGCATGTCGGCACCGCTTTGTGAATCGTGAAATGTGATCCGTGCGGTTGCCAAGTGAATGCTCGGTTGCCTGTCGCAATATGGGTTCCGACTAAGTTTTTATTTTTGTTCAACTCCCATCGGTAATCAGTGGGTTGAAATCTCACAATATCATCCTCGAAAATTACAAATTTCAGAGTGCTCATGTTCCGAACCAAAACCACCGTTCTCAGTTCCGAGTGTTCAGCCAAGCTTTCGTCAATCCGCGCATTCCAGATCCTAAGAACAGCGGCCCCCGTGGCGGCAACATCTTCCCGTGGGTTTTCTATGCCAGATGAAAAACCAACAGAATTCCGACCAGAAATAAGGCGTAAATTGGTTGCGGTATAAGGCTTTGGGTGTGACACGGTTTTTACCGTCCAGCCGCAGTTTTCCCATGTAACGTCTGCCAAGCCCAAGGGACTGCCGCGATGCTCGCCGCTAATTGACTTCGCAAAGATGGTGCCCCAATCATCACCAGTGATGTCAGCGTGCCCCACGGCGAGACGGTGAACGATACGCTTGGCGATTGCCTCGATAGTATCTAGTGGGAAGTCTCCGAGGTTATACGGCGCGCTTCTCGTGGGTCTGTTTCCTCTTAGTCTGGTCTTTGGCGTTTCGTCCGGCATATAATACTTGTTCCATTACTGCCGCGATCATTGGAACGGGGATCGCGTTGCCCGCCTGTTTCCGGGTTTGGGAATCTGAGCAGACAATCTCAAAGGATTCAGGGAATCCCTGCAAGCGCAACATTTCGCGGGGAGTTAGGCGCCTTTCGCCATTGACCAAAAGATAGTTGTAGGACGCCCCTGCACGCAGAGCGCATGAATAGGGATAGCTCGAAACGTTCCCGCTCTTGTTCTCATGCCAGATGCCGATTTCGTGCTCGCTTTCGTGCTTCTTCGCGCGGCTTTTGCGGATTGGCTCACTGGTGAAATGCTTTTTGTCCGGGTTTTTTTCAAGGATCTCAGACAAGGGTTTCATGGGCACGCCGCCAGCGGGCCATTTGAACAGATTCAATGCCGCTTCGTCCTTGAATCCGACAATGATTACTCGTTCCCGCTTTTGGGGCACGCCGTAGTTCAGCGCGTTGAGAACCTTGTGATCCACGAAGTAATTCAGCTCGGATCGAAGGACTTCCAGAATCCTTTTCAGCGTCTTGCCGCCATCGTGCCCGGCCAACTGCTTGACGTTTTCCAGCATGAACATGGGGGGCTGTTTCGCTTTGAGAATCCGGGCAATATCGAAAAAGAGCGTGCCACGGATGTCATTGAATCCCTTACCGTGACCGATGATCGAAAACGGCTGGCACGGGAACCCGGCACAAAGCAGGTCATGGTCTGGGATGTCTTCTTCATTCACTGCCGTGATGTCTCCCTTTGGAACAAGGCCGTAGTTGTGAGCGTAGGCCGCACGGCATTCAACGTCGATGTCGGAGGCAAAAACACCCTCCATGTCGAAAGAAACGGCGGCAGTGTGGAAACCTCCAATCCCACAAAACAGGTCAATGAACTTGCCCTTCTTCTTGGTTTGAAGAGAGCCGCGAACGATATTGGCAAAGGATTGGTCGATCATGCGATAAGGGTTTTGTAAGTGAGCCTCTTGCCTTCCATGCCAGCAACCATGATCTCAAAGGCGGTGAGATTGCCCGCTGGCTTCCGTGGGGTGTCGAAGGCTACCAAACCACGGGTGTTCAAACGAAAGGAAAATTCATCCATGTAACGTTGCAAGTGTTTATTTGACCACTTGTGAAAAATTCCGGTGTGGGCGCGTTTTACGATAGCCCAGAAGCTTTCAACGGAATTCGTTGTCACTCCGCCCCTTACGTATTCTCCCTTGGAGTGGCAAACGGCAGCGTGGCGATATTCCGTCAAAGCTGGGTAGGCGGAATGCTCGTCTGTATGAAGCTTTGCGCCCGCTGATACGGTGGCGCGAATGGCCTTGCCGATGCACTTCGCGCTCGTGGAAGCGATGACCTTGGCGCGGGTTTCACCCTTCTCATTGCGAACGCCCACCACGGGCGTTTTCCCAACGGTGCCACGGCCCTGATTAAGCTTCTTGGAAGCGTGCTTGTTCTTTTCCTTGCCGCCGATATAAACCTCATCAGCTTGAACCTCTCCCTCAATCCGAGTTTCGTTCTCACAGCCTTTCCGCAGGCGATGCGCCATGAACCAAGCGGATTTTTGAGTCACTCCGATTTCCTTGGCGAGCTGGATCGAGGAAATCCCCTTGCGAGCAACGTTGACGATATACATGGCATAGAGCCACTTTTGTAGAGAGATTTTGGAGTCTTCCATGACGGTTCCGACGCGGACGGTGAACTGCTTTTTACATTCCTTGCAGGAAAAGAGCTTCCCGCCTTTGATCGTGTAGCAGTCGCCATGCGAGCAATGCGGGCAGATTGGCTTTCCACAAGGCCAGCGGGTTTCGATGAAATAAGCTCTGGCGGTATCCTCATCCGGGAACTTGGCGAAGAACTCAAAGGTGCTTGGCTGGTTCACTACAACGAATGGCTGGTCGGACATGCACGAAGGTTGCCGGATCAGCCTTTATGCGTCAAGTATATAATTCCCTAAAATTTACCGTTTATGCAACATCCCATGACCAGTTACAGCTTGGTGGGCGGGTAGATATCCTCATCGGGAAGCTGGCGGAAAGGGCAGATGTGGAAACTTTGACTGCTTTAAAAAGGTCGTAGCAGTCTTTTGAGAGAGTTTCGGGGATTATTTTCGTGAACAATCTAACATGTCATGGATGTGGCGAAATTTCCCCGAATCCCGGCCTTTACAAGGTTCGGGAACCCTGCCACACACCTCGAAATTTAGCCGCGCGGACGGCTATTTCCCGAACCTTCCCAGACCATGCCCAAGAACACCTCCATTCGGAAAATCCTCGTCATCGGCTCCGGCCCCATCGTCATCGGCCAAGGCTGCGAGTTCGATTACTCCGGCGTCCAAGCCTGCAAAGCGCTCAAAGAAGAAGGCTATGAAGTCATCCTCGTGAACTCGAATCCGGCCACGATCATGACCGATCCCGAGTTCGCCCACCGCACTTACATCGAGCCGATCACGCCTGAGGTGGTGGAAAAAATCATTATCCGCGAGAAGCCAGACGCGCTGCTCCCGACCCTCGGCGGGCAAACCGCGCTCAATACCTCAATGTCGCTTTTTAAATCCGGCACGCTTGAAAAATACGGTGTCAAAATGATCGGAGCCAACGCCGAGGCCATCGACAAAGGCGAAGATCGACAGCTTTTCAAAGAAGCGATGACCAAGATCGGCCTCGACATGCCGCGCTCCGGCATCGCCCACACGATGGAAGAAGCGAGGAAAGTAGCCGAGGAAATCGGCACGCTGCCACTCATCATTCGGCCCGCTTTCACGCTCGGCGGCCAAGGCGGCGGCATCGCTTACAACCGCGAAGAGTTCGAGGAAATCATCACCCGCGGCCTCGATCTCTCACCTGTCTCGGAAGTCCTCATCGACGAATCACTGCTTGGTTGGAAAGAGTTCGAAATGGAAGTCATGCGTGACTGCGCCGACAACTGCGTGGTCATTTGCTCGATCGAAAACCTCGATCCCTGCGGCGTCCATACAGGCGACTCCATCACCGTCGCGCCGATCCAGACGCTCACGGATCGCGAATACCAGATCATGCGCGATGCGTCATTCGCCGTCATCCGCGAGATCGGCGTGGAAACCGGCGGCTCGAACATCCAGTTCGCCACTCACCCAGAAACAGGCCGGATGATCGTCATCGAGATGAACCCGCGCGTTTCCCGCAGCTCCGCGCTCGCCTCGAAAGCCACCGGATTTCCCATCGCCAAGATCGCCGCAAAACTCGCCGTCGGCTACACGCTCGATGAGCTTCCTAACGACATTACCCGCGAGACGCCTGCGTCCTTCGAGCCGACCATCGACTACGTGGTGACGAAAATCCCGCGTTTCACCTTCGAGAAATTTCCAACAGCGAATCCAGTTCTGACTACCTCGATGAAATCCGTCGGCGAGGCGATGGCAATCGGGCGCACGTTCAAGGAGTCCATGCAGAAATGCCTGCGCTCGTTAGAAACCGGGCGCTGGGGCTTCGGCTTCGATAGCAAAGAGCCGCAAGCACCCACACGCGAGGAAATCGCCCGCAAGCTCCAGATTCCCAATGCAGAACGCATTTTCTGGCTCCAAACCGCCTTCATCAATGGCTGGACGATTGAGGAAATATTCGACGCCACCGCCATCGATCCCTGGTTCCTCGGTCATCTCAAACAGATCGCAGATGAAGGTGTACAGATGACAAAAGGGGGCACAGGCGGCTCGCCTGTTTCTTCACCAGCCGAACTCCGCCGCCTGAAAAAACTCGGTTTCTCCGACCGCCAAATCGCGAAATCACAAAACACCACCGAGGACGAAATCCGCGCAACGCGCAAAGCCCACGGCATCATTCCGACTTACCGCTTAGTCGATACCTGCGCCGCCGAGTTCGAGGCCTACACGCCGTATTTCTATTCCACTTACGGCGACGAAAACGAAGCCCGTCAGTCAGACAAAAAGAAAATCATCATCCTCGGCGGCGGGCCTAACCGCATCGGCCAAGGCATCGAGTTCGACTACTGCTGCGTCCACGCCGCCTTCGCGCTCAAGGAACTCGGCTACGAGACCATCATGGTCAACTCGAACCCCGAGACCGTCTCCACCGACTACGACACGTCCGACAAACTCTTCTTCGAGCCGCTCACGTTAGAAGACGTGCTCAACATCTGCGATCAGGAAAAACCTCACGGCGTCATCGTCCAGTTCGGCGGCCAAACCCCGCTCAACCTCGCGGCCGATCTCGAACGCCACGGAGTTCCCATCATCGGCACCTCGCCGAAATCCATCGAGCAAGCCGAAGACCGGAAATTTTTCTCTGCTCTGCTCGACAAGCTCAACCTGAAGCAAGCCGAAGCCGGGACCGCGACGAACGAGGCAGAAGCACTCGTCATCGCAAACCGCATCGGCTACCCTGTGCTTGTCAGGCCGTCCTTCGTCCTCGGCGGTCGCGGCATGATGATCGTCTATTGCGACGAAGAACTCACCCGCTACATGCGCGAAGCCGTCATCGCTTCGCCCGAACGCCCGGTGCTCGTTGACCGCTTCCTCAACAACGCTACCGAAGTCGATGTCGATTGCATTTCTGATGGAGAAACCTCCGTCGTCGGCGCGATCATGGAACACATCGAGCAGGCTGGCATCCACTCCGGCGACTCCGCCTGCGTCATCCCGTCCTTTTCTCTATCAGACTCAATTAAAGCAGAAATCACCCGCGCCGCCGTCGATCTCGCACGCGAGCTGAACGTTCGTGGCCTGATGAACATCCAGTTCGCCGTGAAGGACGAGCAGCTCTACGTCATCGAGGTAAATCCACGTGCCTCCCGTACCGTGCCATTCGTAAGCAAAGCCACCGGCGTTTCTCTCGCCAAGCTTGCAGCTAAAGTCATGGTCGGCGAAAAACTCAAAGACATGGGCTACACCGAAACCATCGTCCCGCCGCATTTCTCGGTCAAAGAAGCCGTCTTTCCATGGAACCGCTTCCCCGGCATCGACATCGTTTTAGGCCCAGAAATGAAGTCCACGGGCGAAGTCATGGGCATCGACGCCGACTGGGGCATGGCCTACGCAAAATCCCAAATCAGCGCCTTCAATCCGCTGCCCACCGAAGGCAACGTCTTCCTCTCCGTCGCTGATCTCGACAAAGACCGAGCCGTGCAAGTTGGTCGTGATCTCGCAGAACTTGGATTCAAAATCTACTCCACCGGCGGCACCCACGCACGCCTCACTGAAGAAGGTATCCCAAGCACCCGCGTCTATAAAGTCCTCGAACAAGCCCGCCCCAACGTGATCGACATGATGAAAAACGGCGAAATCCATTTCACCATCAACACCCCATCGACCCACGAATCCCGCGCTGACGAGATCCTGATCCGCTCCACCGCCATCGCCCAAAAAATCTCCCACGCCACCAACCTCGCCGCCGCCGAGGCATCCGTGAAAGCGATGCGCTCACTGAAGACGCGTGATTTTACGGTGAAGAGTATTCAGGAGTATCATGCGTGAAGGCAGGGTGAATGCCCTCGCTTTGGAAAAGTGGATCTGCTAACCAACGCCCAACTTACGAGCCATGCGAATCCAGTCGATCCACCTACAGAACTTCAAACGCTTCACTGATCTCAAAATCGAAGGAGTGCCGGAGTCTGCCAAACTCGTCCTGTTGATCGGCGCAAACGGCTCGGGGAAGAGTTCGGTGTTTGATGCGTTGAATGTTTTACAAGAGCCATGGAATGCAGAGGATCCCTACTACCAAAAGTTATACACGGAACCATTTAACATTTTTCTCAAAACGTGGGATGGAGGCGAGGCTTTCGCCGGAACTAGGATGGAGAGACAGTCGAAATGCGTGGATGGACGCCTGTTTGGACGGTCCAGTTTAAGGGTCATCCCTGCTGTCACTCGAACCCGAGATGCAGAAAAATTGCTCGTGAACGATACAGACCGTCCGATGCGGTTCACTCATGAAGACCGTAGATTCAATACAGATCTGACGCTGTTTACTTCGCGGATAGATCGTGCGCTGCGTGAGCCGACGTTTCAGGGAAAAGCTGCGGACACACTTGAGATATTTAGGAGCTTCATTGATCCATTTAACAGCTCATTGATTCGGGTTTTTGGAGACTCTAGAAGCACAACAATCCAAATCCAAAACTACGACAACGCGGATTCAGACAAGCCGATCCAGTTATATTTCTCCAAGGGACAATCCATGATTCCCTTCGACCTCCTCAGCCACGGAGAGAAACAAATCGTCATCCTCCTCATGGGCTTCGCCGTGCGCCGCGAGCAGATGGAAAACGCCATCGTCTTCATCGACGAAATGGACCTTCATCTTAACACGGCGCTACAAAAGACGGTGCTTCAGGAAATCGTCGAACACTGGATTCCAGATTCGTCCCAACTCTGGACCGCCAGTCACGCGCTCGGCTTCATCGAATACGCTCAGGAAAGCGACTTCGCCGCTTTGATCGATCTCGACGCGCTCGATTTTGATCTGCCGCAAGTGATCACACCCGCGCAAAAGAGCCGCCTTGATCTTGTCGAAATCGCTGTGCCGCGTGAATCTCTCACCCGGCTATTTGCTAACCGCACGATCATCGTGTGCGAGGGAAAAGATCATGCCTTTTACAACGCGGCTTGCGACGACGCCTCGCGCCTGTTCATCCCTCCTGGCGGATCGGACAACGCTCAAAGCGTATTAGCCATGGCGCGTGCGAATCCAGGATACCTCGCACTGCGTGACAGGGATTTCCTGATGGAGAATGAAATCGCGGCCATTCGCGTGGAATTGCCGAACTATCGTGTGCTGCCCTACTACTCGATTGAAAACATGCTCTATCACCCGGAGAATATCGCTTCGCTTGAGATTCCCGGCTTTGACCCCGAAGAGTGGATGTCAGAGATCAGGAAATGGAAAAACGCCAACCCGCTCCGCGAAATCAAATTTGAGCGCGGCAAAATTCAGGAACTACGAACGGTGCAAGCTCTTCAGAAAGCCAAGGCGCACGATGCGGACGCCACCGAAATCTACGACGCGTTCGCCTCCGCCGACTTCAAAGTTTTCTATCCAGTCTTTCCGCAAAAAAGAATGACACCTGATTATCTGGGCCAGTTTAAGCTCACTAAGGATACTTTAGCTCGCGCCCCATGGTTTAAGGCAAAGGTTAAGGAAATCACCGCAAGCGAGTCGTGATACCGCATTCCACGCGAATCCCGCGCCACCAACCTCGCCGCCGCCGAGGCATCCTTGACGCCATCTGCCCACTCAAAGATAACTCACCAAGCTATCTACCGTCTCTTCATCCAGCCGCCTAACAAGCGCGATGGTAAGCGCGAGCATTTGTAGATAGTCGTTCAAGTCGATGATCGCGTTGTGCGAGTGAATGTAGCGAGCAGGCACGCCCAGTACGATGCTCGGCACGCCGTCATTCGCGACGTGGAAAGAACCCGCGTCCGTCCCGCCACTCCGGCGCACAGTCACTTGATGGGAAATTCCCTCCGCAGTCGCCGTCTCGATGGCCAAGCGCGCTAGCCGAGGATGCGTGATTGCCGAAGGATCATACATCCGAATCTGCACCCCGCCGCCGAGCTTGCCTTGGCTTTCCGCGTGAGAAAATCCCGGCGTGTCATCGGCGGGTGGACCTTCGAGGATGATCGCCACATCTGGCTTCGCGAAATGTGCCGCTGTCTTAGCCCCACGCAATCCGACTTCCTCTTGCACCGTGCCACAGAGAATCAACCGATTCGGATGGGATGATTGTGATAAAATCTGCCCTGCTTGAATCGTGCCTGCCATGCCGACGCGATTGTCGAACGCCTTCGCCATGTAGTAATCTTCACGACCGAGCGCGGTAAATTTCGACACCGGCGCGATCGGATCGCCCAGTGAAATCCCATAGCCTTCCATCACATCTCGCCGTGAATCAGCTCCCACATCAATGAACATTTGCTCAATTCCCATCACCTGCCGACGTTGTTCGCTTGGTAGAAAATGCGGTGGCCGCGAGGTGATCACGCCCAGAACTTTGTCTCCCGCGCGGGTCAAAATTTCCACTCGTTGAGAAAGCAAAACGTGCTCCCACCAGCCGCCGATTGCGAGAAACTGGATGAATCCGTCTGGCGTAATGTTTTGCACCATGAAGCCGACTTCATCCATGTGACCTGTCACCATCACGCGCGGGCCGGCATTTCCCGTTTCACAAAATACCGAGCCATTTCGATCCGTAGAAAGCTCACCGCAGCTCTCTAACTCATCGACGAAAATTGCCCTCACTTCGTCTTCATGTCCCGATACCGAATGAGCTTCTGTGAGCTCCTGTAAAAGTGAAATCGCCTTCGTGCGCATGGCTGAAAACTTGGGCAACCCCGTCTTGCCTTCCAAGCATCAAGTTGCGTCTGTTCGAGTTACGGATTCATCTTCGGAATGATCGCGCTCACATCCGCAGCCGCGAGCCATCCTCGGAGGCTCGTTCCCTCGATTTCCACATAGTGAAATCCAGCCTTTTCTTCACCTAGCAGCGCCACCTTGCCCGCGCCGACGTTACCCAGTGATTCCGCAGTGGAAAACGGTGAGAGCCGCACCACCGCTTGCTCGGTCAGCACAATCCCACATCCAGTTTCCCCACGGCGCAGATACAGCGCAACCGAGCCAACAACGATCACGAGAACCGCGCATCCCGCGACGATACCGACAAAACTCTTGTTTTTCAAAAACGCAAAAATCAATCCACAGCACCCAAAAACAAACGCCGCCCCGACGATGATCCATGACCAATCGTCTCTGCTGAAAAACTGCAAAACAGGCTCTAACCACGGAAACGCACGAGTTTCCTCGAACACGTTCGCCGCCTTTCTTGCGAGTGCGAGGTTCGCCAAGAGATCGGGATCACGCGGCGAGATCACGCGAGCACGCTCGTAAGCGAGGATGGCCGGACCGTATTGTTTGAGGCTCTGGTAGCTGTTGCCGAGGTTATAAAAAACAGCGGCATCCGGCCCGTGGTCGGCGATGATTTTTTCGTAAGCCACAACCGCTGCAGTAAAATCACCTGCTGAAAACTTTTTGTTTGCTTCGTGTAGCGGAGTCGCGCCGACAGCCACGATTCCAGCGAACAGCAAACAGCAGATGAGTTTAAGTTTCGCAATCATTTCAACGTGCAGTCGGTTTGAGCGAGGTCATCGCTTCATCGAGCAAGGCTTGCCATTGCGGCAAAGTCTCCGCTCCTTGCGGGCGGCTGTATTCGTGACGATCAGCCTCTTTGAAAAACCGCAGCACAGGTGATTCCGCTGCGAGGCGAGACTCGACATCAGCACTCGTGATCGCTTGCGGCGACTGATTCCACATCGCTCCGAGATGGTGTTGCAGAGTCAGCCTAGCCGCCGAGAAAAACCCAGGCAAGTCGCCTGATCCCGCGCATTGTTTGGCGGTAGCGAGTGCTTCACGGATCGCCTTTTCCGCCGCCTCGCGGGCGAGCCGTTGTGGGTCGGATCGGCGACCACGGAAAACTGCCACAGCACCACCGAGAATCACCATCGCCGCCGAGAATCCTAACATTTGGCTAAATCCCGGCGTCGCCACGAGCGGAACCAAGCTGCCTGCGGGAACGAGTTTTAACTTCTGCCCGGCCAGACCCTTTTCCTTTTTCGCGAGTTCCTTCACCGGTTCTGGATGTGGCGCGGGCTTGTCTTCCGCGATGTCTTTGCCAGTCACACGAATCTTCTGCGGCGGACTAGTTAGGGTTTTGTAAGCGGCTTCCTCAGGATCGAAATAGCTCAGAGACAGCGTCGCTTCCTGATCGCCGCTCTTTCGTGGCACGGCATTAAACCGGAAACTTTTCATTCCCGAAAACGACGCCTGATCGCCAGCGCGGAACTCATCCTTGCCGCGATACGTTTTCCAACCGTCTTGCGGCGCGAGGGCTGGCGCATCCATAAGGGTGAAATTTCCAGAGCCACTCACTGTCGCATTGATCGCCTGAGGTTCACCCGTTTTCCAATCACTCGGGATTTGGTAGTTATCTAACTTGAATTTTCCAACGGCTCCCGTGAACTCCGCTGGCCGCCCTTCTGTCGGTAATGCACGCACTTCGATGTTCTGATCTTCGGACTTCAACGTCACATCCTTCTGGATCATCGGGACATTCATGCGGTCGAAAACGTTGTCAAAAAACGGGTCATCGAAAGGTCCACCGTTTCGCCGACGAGGCTGTGGTTTCGCATTCGGATCACGCACCGCCACGGTCGCGTTTAGAGACAGCGACGCAGGGTACTCCCCGGATTTCGTCGCAGAAATACCGCCGAACCATGTGACGACGGTGTAGCGTTTTCCGTCTTTGATCTCTTGGGACTGCTGCCCTTGCTCGCTTACGTTGTGGAGCGTGAACGCTTTACCTTCAGGTTGAATCGCCCCGCGAAAACTCGCTTGAGAATCCGCGGGTAGCCACGCACGGATACGGACTGGCGCGATCTCGCCGACGTAGGCGTGCTTTCGTTCATTTGCGGCCAGCTCGACAGTTAGAAATCCGAAGCTCTCAGCAGTGAGTTCTTCTTGTGGCGGGTTAGCAGGTTGCGCGTTAGGAGAGCCGGGCGGTATCCCTGCGGGCGGTTGAGCCGCGCCGGAATCAAGCACCTTGAGCTTGAGCGGCTGAGTCGTGAGCTTTTCTCCACCGACAGTGACTTCGATGGGTGGAATGATGTAATCCCCCGGCGTCATCGAGCCGACAGCGTAGTTGTAACTCACCGAGACAGTCGTCGTGCCATTGACCATCTGGATGTTCTGACTCTGACCACGGGGTTGAAAAATGAAATTCGCCAACTCAGGAATAACAGGTTGAGCGGCACGCCCACCCGTAATTTTCAAACTCAGCAATGCGCCTTCTCCAGCAGGCACCGACTCGCGATCCAGTGTTGCCTCGACCTCCGTTGCAACAGCAAGCGAACCGCAGAGTGTTAGGAAAAATACAACCCAGCGGAGAATGAAATTTTTACGATGGAATTTTGTCACCATGTCTTTCCTTTCGTCGAGTTATCCGGAGTCGTGAAACGCTGACGCGGCTGCTGAGGAATCGGGATCACCATGCGTTCGTCATGGCGCAAAGATTCCAGCATCTGCTTTGCTTCCTCGGGCGTCATTTCCACCTTCTTCACGCGCTCGCTGCCGGTGGTTTCCTGCTTTTCCTCATCAGGCTTTTCGCCGTCTTTCTTCTCTTCTGCGGCCTTCTCTTCGCCATCCTTCGATTCTTTGCCGTCCTTCCTCTCTTCGGCAGATTTGGATTCCTTGCCTTCCTTATCTTGCTTCTTACCGTCTTTGCCTTCCTTCGATTCCTTCTGCTCCTTAGAATCTTTCCCTTCCTTCTCAGACTCCTTGCCGTCCTCAGATTTTTTTTCGTCGCCAGACTTCTCATCGGGCTTGGACTCGTCGCCCTCTTTCTTGTCCTGCTCTTCTTTTTTATCCTCTTCCTTCTTCTCCTCTTCCTTCTTCTCCTCGTCTTTCTCGTCCTCTTTTTTGTCGTCCTTCTTATCGTCTTTGTTCTGCTGCTTCTTCAGTTCTTCGAGTTTCTTTTCAACGAGTGCTTTGTTGAAACTCGCGTCCTCGTCCGCAGCATTTAGAGCGAGCGCGTCTTGGTAGGCTTTGATCGACTCTTCCCACGTTTTGATCGTGGCATCGGGATCTTTCTCCAAAGTCCCTTGGCCGGTGCGATAGAGCGTGTTTCCGAGGTTGTAGTAAGAGCGTTGTTGGAGAGCCAAATCCGATGTTCGCAATGAACTACGGAGCGATTCGGATGCTCTGGCGTAGTCGCCTTTGTCATAGGCTTCAGTCCCTTGATTGTAAATCCGGCGCGGATCTTGCGTGCTTGCCGTTTCAGCGGCATTACTTCCTAACTGACCGAAAGCCACGATTCCTAAAATGGCAATCACCGACGCGACTCGCGTCATCCGCGCCACAGATGGCAGCGGTCTCGCCTTCTTTGGCCGACGCCGATCACTGATAAAAAACTCTGCCAGCAACAAGATGATGGCCGCCCCTAATGGCCACTCGAATCTCTCCAGTGGCGTGCGCTCCAGCTTTTGATCCATTTCACTTTTTGGCACCAGTCTGAGCCGCTCTTGGTAAATGGTCGTCAGTCCTTCTGCACCGCGCCCAAGTGGAACATAGAGTCCGCCAGTGGCTTCTGCGATTTTTTTCAACGTCGTTTCATCCAGTGTCGTCTTCACCACTTGACCACTCGGATCGCGGACGAAATCCATGCGACCATTCGGCATCCGTAGCGGAATGTTCGCACCCTCGGGACTGCCCACACCGACGGTGTAAATGGCCATGCCTTTTTTCGCTGCTGCCTTCGCTGCATCGATCACGTCGCCTTGAAGATCTTCGCCGTCAGTGAGTAAAACCAACACCCGGTGATTGTTGCCTTGCTCATCGAACAAACGCTCCGCCTCCTTAATCGCGCTGGCCAGATCGGTGCCTTGGCGTGGGATGAGATCGGTGTCGAGAGCTTCCAAGGATTCGCGAAACGCCTCGTAGTCGAGCGTCAGCGGACAAAGCGCAAAAGCACTGCCAGCGAAGGGAATCAGCCCGACGCGGTCGCCTTCTAACTTCGCCACGAAGTCGATGATACCCAGCCGCGCTCGCTCCAAGCGATTGGGCGTTAGATCTTCGGCCAGCATACTGCGTGAGGTGTCCACGGCGAAGAGGATGTCGATGCCCTTGCGCTTTACCTCATTCCACTCAAAGCCTTTTTGAGGACGGGAAACGGCGACGAATGCGGCAAACACGGCTAGCAGAAAAAGTGCGCGTTTCAGATTGCGGAGTCGCGGTGAAAAACCCTCGGTGAGTCGCTGGCGGAAACGCGGATGAATCAACTTCGCGAGGTCCGCATCGCGGCGGCGATCAAACCTCACGTAAAGTGCGATGATCCCCACGCAGGCAACGAGGCCAACGATCATCCAGAGCGGCTGTGCGAAATGCAGTGAGTTGTCGTTCATGAATCAGTTAGGGAAGTCTGCGGAAGCGCGTTTGGCTAAGGATCAGCTCAAGCAGTAAGAGGCAAAGTCCGGGGACGAGGAACCACAGGAAGAGCTCTTCGTACTGGAGATATTTCTTCAGCTTGCGCGTCGTTTTTTCAAGCTGGTTGATGGAGTCATAAATTTTTTCCAACGAGTCGGTATCGGTCGCGCGGAAACTTTTGGCACCCGTCGCATCGGCGATTTTTTGCAGCATTTCCTCGTCGATCTCCACCTTCATCTTCTGCATGTGGACGCGGCCAAAAGCATCTTGCACAGGCACCGGAGCCTCCCCATGCCTGCCTGCACCGATGGCGTAAACCTTGATTCCCAGTGCTTTCGCGGCCTCGGCGGCGGTGAGTGGATTCACAGAACCAGCGTTGTTTACGCCGTCGGTTAGGAGAATGACGATGCGGGACTTGGCGGTCGAGTGACGAAGATGGCTGACTCCAGAAGCGATGGCAGAACCGATGGCCGTGCCATCTTCGACTTGGCCCATTTTTAAACCCGCCACGCGCTTTCCGAGAAATTCGTGATCCATCGTTAGAGGACTGACCAGGTAAGGACGCCCAGCGAAGGCGACGAGGCCGAGTTTGTCGTTTGGCCGCTGGGTGACGAACTTAGCGACGACGTTTTTCACCACCTCCAAGCGATTCACCGGCTTGCCTTCCAACTCAAAGTCCATGGCTTCCATCGAGCCGGAAACGTCGATGACGAGCACCATGTCGATACCGCTGGACTCGATGTCTGTGGAACCCTTGCCGTGGCGAGGTCGCGCAAATGCAACGATGAGAAAAGCGAGTGCTAACAGCCCTAGAAAAGCCATGAAGCCGCCGAAACGCGAACGCGGCTTCGCACCCGCGCCGAGTGCGTCATCCGTGGACGGCATCTTGACCGCGACTGGATTTCCCCAACGCCCTTTCCAAACCGCCATCAGCGGTAAAAGTAATAGCAGGAGCAAAAACTCCGGGTGCATGAACTCGAAACTCTCGATCATTGTGGGGCGGCGTGAGAGGTGGCGCGGATGAAATTTCGGGCAGCTTCGACGAGCTCGCCGCGTTGGCTGTCATCCAGTTTAGAACCCGCGAATTTCGCGAGATCACATGATTTTAGAAATGCTTTCAAATGATCGCCTTCGTGGGTCAGCGGCGAGTTGTTGTCACGAGTGAGGTCGCGGAGAAATTCTTCGGTCGTGCGGCGCGGTGCTGCGATCCCGAAGCGTTCTGCGATGTATTGACGGACGGTCTGCGCGGCGCGGTTTGCAAAGGCTTCTGCGGCGAGTGACTCACGGATTTTCTCTAGCTCACCCAGAGATGAGAGCGCGACCTCGCGCGGAGATTTCGCCCGCTGCTTTGCTTTAAAATGCCGCCAAACAAACCAAGCGAGGATCAGTAAAAGCAAGCCGCCGCCGATGGCTAACCAAATTTCATAAGGTGGCTTCTGTGGCACAGGAATCTCAATCAGAGGCTTCGGCCCACGGATGTCCTCGGCCGCTTCTGGCGGAACTTGGGCGATCACATTTCCAGTAACCGCAAGCGCGACCACAGCGAAACATCGAGAAATAGTGGGAAAGGCGATCATTCTCGTGAAGTGCATCAACCCGTCCGCTGCCGACGACTGCGGAAAAATCCCATGAGCGCGGGCATCCAATTTTCTCCGTTGGTAAATTCTAGCAAGTCCACGCCAAGTGAGCGGATGCGCGCGGCGGTCTTTTCTCGACGCTCGCGCGATTGTTTTTCAAACGCAGCGCGCACCTTCGCGTTGCCGGTGTCGATCTCGACGACTTGGCCATTTTCCGCATCCTCAATGCAGATCCGGCCCACATCGGGCAAAGTTTCCTCGCGTGGATCGGTCACGGAAACGGCGATGACATCATGACGTCGGTTAGTCACTTGAAGTTTGTTTCTCAGTAAGTTCAGTCGCTCTTCCAATGGCGCACCGAGACAGAAATCGGAGACGAGAAAGATGACGGATTTCCGATGAATCACTTGGTTTGCGAAATCCAGAGCCTTGGCGATGTCAGTGCCGCTGCGATGCGGTTGGAAATACAGAGTTTCACGAATCAGCCGCATGATGTGCATCCGGCCTTTTCCGGGTGGAATGTAGAGTTCGACTTCATCGCTGAAGAGGATGAGCCCGACTTTGTCACGATTGCGAATCGCTGAGGCTGCCAGAACTCCCGCAGCTTCGGCGGCGAGTTCACGCTTGGAATCCACCACCGATCCGAAGTCCGATGACGCGCTGACATCGATGACTAACATGATCGTCAGCTCGCGCTCTTCGGTGAAAAGTTTCACATGCGCCTCACCAGTGCGGGCGGTGACGTTCCAGTCGATGGTCCGCACATCGTCCCCTGGAACGTAGTTTCGCACGCGGTCGAAGTCCATGCCGCGGCCCTTAAAAACGCTGGCGTAGCGGCCTGCGAGAGAATCATCGACAAGCCGGTTCGTGCGAACTTCCATCCGCCGGACGCGCCCGAGGATTTCCGCAGCGCGGGCTTCATCTTCTAGGCTAACAGGCGTGCTAGCTTTGCGAGTCAAATTCTTCATCTTCCTCAAGGTACCGGCAGTTCATCGAGAATGCGGGTGATGATTTGCTCGCTGTTGAGACCTTCCGCTTCCGCCTCGTAAGTGACGGTCACGCGGTGGCGCAGCACGTCCATCGCGACGCTTTTTACATCGTGCGGTGTGACGTAAGCGCGGCCATTCAGGAACGCATGAGCACGGCTTGCGAGGGCGAGATTGATGGTGGCACGCGGTGAGGCCCCGACACGGATCAACGGCGCGATATGGACGCCGTATTCATCCGGCCGACGAGTGGTGTGGACGAGCTTGACGATGTAGCGTTTCACTTTCTCGTCGAGATAGAGCGAGTTCACGACTTTGCGTGCTTTCTCGATGGCTTCCAAACTCACAATCGGCTGCGGAATTGGCATTTCCTCGGTGGTTCCTGCGAGATCGAGTACTCGCATTTCCTCATCCTCGGTCGGGTAGTCCATGACGACTTTCATCATGAAGCGGTCGAGCTGCGCTTCGGGTAATGGATAGGTTCCTTCCTGCTCTAGCGGGTTTTGAGTCGCGAGAACGAAGAACGGAGAGGGCAGGGGAAAGGTTTGTTCGCCGATGGTCACTTGCTTTTCCTGCATCGCTTCGAGCAGTGCGCTTTGGACCTTGGCAGGGGCGCGGTTGATCTCGTCTGCGAGGATGAAATTCGCGAAAACCGGGCCGTGTTTCACGCGGAAGCGAGCCTCGCGTGGATCGTAAATTTCTGTCCCGACGATGTCCGCCGGCAGCATGTCTGGCGTGAACTGGATGCGGTTAAATTTTGCGTTCACCAGCGAGGCCAGCGTTTTCAAGGCCAGCGTTTTCGCGAGTCCCGGCACGCCTTCCAGCAGGATGTGGCCTTTCACGAGCAGGGAAACTAGCAAGCGATCCACGAGGTCGCTTTGGCCAATGAGGTAACGCCCGATTTCTCCGCGCAAGGGATGAATCCAGTGCGCGGACTCTTGGACCACGCGCTCAAGGTCAGCTTGGCTTTGCGCGGCTTGGGGTCGATTTTCCGTATCAAATGTCATGTTGTGTGATCCTTGGTTCTTCGGGAAATATGGCTTCATTTCGCCACGTCCTCACAGCGTCGAAATGTCATGGAATCGTCTAAAATCCATGACTTCACGCCGCCGCGCGCGGGACCATGACCATCGCCTCGCTGACATCCAAGTCCCAACTCGCAGCCACCGCACAAGGGAGTGAAAGTGACACTCTGGCGTGGTGAGCCGTGATGGTGGAAAACGGAGTCTGCCTGCCACTTTCGGTCACAGCCATCTCGCCCGGTCTCTTGCTAGTAGAAGATTCCAAGACCCGATGATTGAGGCTTGGCTCGACTGCGGATTCTGTTAAAAGTCAACTTACATGAAATTTTGCCGCTCTAGCCGAATCGTTCTTTGCCTCTCGCTGGCTACCGCAGTTGCGGTGGGAGCCTATTTTTGGATCGAAGCATCGGGTGGCATCGGTATCAGGAATTCGCAGGTCCGTTGGGTCGCTAAGAAGCTGCATCTCACACTTGCGCCGCTGACGGATTCTGAGCGGGCGGCAGCTCGTTTGAATGCGGCGGCGTGGAAGGCAAAATTTCTGGCATAGTTTCCGATTTTGCAGGTGGTGGATTACCGAGTTCCCGCAGCGGAAAACGGCTTTTTGGCACTGTATCAACTTGGGAGAGAGCTGCCGATCAGTGAAGAGTTTTCAAAGATTCTGAGTGATGGCTCATCCTGTGATTTAACAGTCGCGAGGCGATGCTTGAGTGAGCATCAAGAATGGGTCGAGCGGATTGAAACCATCGCTGCTTTAAATAAGCGTTCCAGCATCGGGATGCCAGGCGATTTCCAAGGATTTAGTCACGCAAAGACCACGAAGCAGTGCTTCGAGATTTTGTTGCTGAAGGCTCGCTTGGCGGCGGAGTCCGGTGATGAGAACGAAGCTCATCGGTACGTCTCATCGGCTGGAAATCTGGTGGATCATTTACGAAAAGTGGAAACTCCGACGATGCTAACTGCGACCGTCGTTTTGCTTATGGATGTTGAGATCGAGCGAAGTATTTTTTCCACACTTCTTCCGGCTCTCGGAAAATCGGCAGACCTAGAAATATGGAGACAGCAGTTGAATAGACGTAGGAATTCCATACCTGAGCTGGCTGACGCTCTTCGAGGTGAGTGGCACACTGGAGCTGATTATTGGGCGTTTCCCATGTTGGCAATGAGTGGACAGGAAGGCGATTTGCCGGATGTAGAAATGGTGTTGCGGCTCTACTCATCTTGGATGAGCGATTGCGTGGCCAAACTCCCTTCGCTCGCGTTTTCAGAGATTGAATCATCGCTGCCGCGTCCTCAAAACGGGAGCGGGTTGTCCAAGGCGGGTCGTGAGATGTTTGATACTTTAACTCTCGGATTTAGCCATTGGCTAAAGGGTTACACCAGAGTCACAGTGGTGAGTGCCCAATATCAGGCCGCAATGGATCTTCTCATCATGGAGAAGGCTGGAGCCAAACTGGTAGCCGATGACGCCGCCCGGGTTGCTCGCGATCCCGTCAGCGGCGGGGCTTTTCAGTTCGATGCTGCCAGTCGGATGGTTTCCGAGCCAGCGGGGTCAAAAACGCCCGATGTTACGCCATTGGCATTGCCGTGGTGATTTAGATTTTCCGCAGGATTGCCAATCACGAGGCGGCCTGCCAAGGCTGCGCCATGCATTTCCATCGCCATCTTCCACTCATCGGGTGCGCTCTTGTTGTTGGCTCAAGCGTGTTCGCCGGGGCTGAGGATTTTTCGTTCGAGACACTGCGTGAGAAGGCTCGAAAAATGGCGGCTGCACCTTATTCCGCGCCGAAGCTGGAGCTTGCGGATTATTGGAAAAACCTAACTTACGACGGCCATCGCGACATTCGTTTCAAAATGGAGTCCGGCTTGTGGGCGGAGACGAAGGGGGAGTTTTCTATCGATTTTTTCCATCCCGGTTGGACGGCGAAGAAGATGGTGATGATCCATGAAGTCTCCGGCGGGCAGGAGGAGTTGATGAAATTTGACCAAACGCTTTTCGACTACGGGAAGCAGAAAGTCCCCGCCGGGACGCCGCCGCCTGCGGGTTACGCGGGTTGGCGGGCGCGCACGCATTTGAACACGCAGACTTACATGGATGAGTTTCTGGTGTTCATGGGTGCGAGTTATTTCAGGGCGATCCCGAAGGACGCGCCTTATGGCCTATCAGCTCGCGGACTTTCGATCAATAGCGGCCTACCCGGTGTGCCGGAAGAGTTTCCTGATTTCTCGGAATTTTATCTGGAAAAACCTGCGAAGGGATCGAACACGCTGAAAGCCTGGGCATTGCTCAACGGCGAGAGTGTGGCGGGTGCCTATCAGTTTACGATCACTCCCGGAGTGGAAACGGTGATGGATATCGACGCGGAAATCACGTTGCGAAAACCGGTGACGCAACTCGGGCTGGCTCCGTTTTCCTCGATGTATTGGTTCGGCGAAGGGACGCATCCGAAGCCGTATGACTTCCGCCCGGAGGTGCATGATAGCGATGGGCTGTTGATGGAGCTGGGGAGTGGAAATTTGCATTATCGTCCGCTAGAAACGACCAAGGATGAGTTCCGACATTGTGTTTTCACGATGGAAAAACCGCGTTCTTGGGCATTGCTACAGCGTGATCGCTCGTTCTCATCTTACCAAGATCCAGAAGCGCTCTATCACAATCGCCCGAGCGTGAAGGTGGAGCCAGTCGAGGGGTTTGACTTTGGGAAACTTCACCTCATCGAAATGCCTACGAAGGATGAAACGGACGACAACGTCATTTTACTCTGGGAGCCGACGCCTGCGCTCGAAGTCGGTAAACCCTATCGTTTTCACTATCGTCTGCGCTGGATGCGTGATCCCGCGCCATCGGGGATTTTCACCGTCCGCGCCACTCGTGCAGGCACGCCGGTGCAGAAGCCGGATCAAGTTCTGATGGCCATCGACTTCGCGAAGCCACTCACTCCGCAGGCGAAAGTCGGCGACCCGAAATGGGATGACATTTCCAAGCTGAAACCTGTCGTCACGATCAATCAGCAATCCGTGAAAATCATCCACGTCGGCCTGTCCGATGTCAGTATGCCTAACGTAGATGACCTACCTGCTGGTCTTGGCCGCAGTGACAAGCTCCACATGCCGCAAGTCCTTCGAGCCTTCTTCGTTTGCGAGCCACCCAAGGATTTGGCAGATATGGACATGACCTGCGAGCTGCTCGACGAGAATGGCAAAGCTGTCTCGGAGCGCTGGGTTTATCTTTGGAAAAGATAAGAGAGTGGGGCTCCGCTGCCGGGGTAAGAACTCACACCGCTAATCTCGCCGAATTTCAGCACTTTCTTCGCGACGGTGGACCGAGAATTTACCTGCCCCGAGGGCCATTCGGCATCTCTGGAGTGATATGATTTTTTCCTTGGTGGGTGTTTCAAATAATCAAAACAATAATTAGAATAATTCTTGATATTGGTATCATCGCTCCTAAGTTCCCGCCGTGATGGTCACTCCAAATCCTGAATTTCCTGCTGAAACTGAGATCCCAGACGAGATTTCCGGCCTGCGGATGACTCGGCAGCGCCAAGAAGTTTACCGCATTCTCATGCACGAGCGGAACCACCCGACGGCGAACGATGTCTTCATGCGCGTGAAGGATCGCTTGCCGCACATCTCGCTGGCGACGGTCTACAACTGCCTCGAAGCACTCGTCCAACACGGCATCATCCGGCAGGTAAATTTCGACCGCGAATCCTCACGCTACTGCTCGAATCTCAGTGAGCATGGCCATTTCCATGACTCTGCGACTGGCGTCATCCACGACATCAGCTTCAAGCCCGGCATCAACCTCGCCGATGTCCTCGACCTCCCGTCAGGTGCGATCGTCGATGGTGTCGAAGTCACCCTC
>JANOQR010000023.1:0-8780 GCA_031414935.1 Luteolibacter sp. | reverse complement strand
CTCGCCACCCTCCAAGCCGCTGCCGACGGCGGCGCATCGTCTCTCGTCCTCTGCGACACCAACGGCGGTACCCTGCCATCCGAGATCACGGAAATTTGCGAAGCGGTGATGAAACACCTGCCTAACACCCCCGTCGGCATCCACACTCACAACGATTGCGAACTCGCCGTCGCCAACGCCATCGCCGCCGTCCGCGCTGGCGCAAACCAAGTCCAAGGCACCATCAACGGCTACGGCGAGCGCACAGGAAATTGTAATTTAACCTCCGTCATCCCCATCCTCCAACTCAAGATGGACATGCCAGTCGTCCCCCATCTCGAACAACTCCGCGATCTCTCCTACTTCGTGGACGACGTTTCAAACAATCCCCACTTCGCCCGCGCCGCCTTCATCGGTCGCACCGCCTTCGCCCACAAAGGCGGGATGCACGTCAACGCCGTGCAGAAGCTCGCTCGCAGCTACGAACACATCGTTCCCAGCAGCGTCGGAAATTCCCAAAACATCCTCGTTTCCGAACTCAGCGGCCAGTCGAACATCCTCGTCAAAGCCGCCGAACTCGGTATCCCGCTCGAAAAAGGTTCGCCCGAAGCTAGCGCCATCCTCCGTCGCGTGAAGGAGCTGGAAAACGAAGGCTACTCCTACGAAGCCGCTGGTGGATCACTCGAACTCCTCATCCGCCGCGAACTCGGCACCTACGCCAAGCCCTTCGACCTCACCGAATACCACACCAGCTTCCGCCAATACCGCGACGGCCACCCGCCCGTTTGCGAAGCCACCGTCAAGCTCGCTGTCAATGGCACCGCCGAACTCACCGTCGCCGAAGGCCAAGGCGTCGTGAACGCCCTCGACCTCGCCCTCCGCAAAGCCCTGCGTCCCTTCTACCCAGAAATTTCTAACGTCTCACTCGTCGATTACAAAGTCCGCATCCTCGACGGCCACGACGCCACCGCCGCCAAAACCCGCGTCCTCATCGTCTCCACCGACGGCACCTCCACCTGGGGCACCGTCGGGGTTTCCGACAACATCATCGAAGCCAGTTGGCTCGCCCTCGTGGACGGCATCGACCTCTTCCTCCAGCGGAAATAGGGAGGGGCGATACTCTTGTCGCCCTCTTCCATACCTCCACCATCGTATCTCATTTCCATCGGCGGGTTCGGGCTGATCTGAATGAAATTCTCGGCAAGTATGATGCCAGCGGCTTGCTGACGATGTTGGTATCCAGTGCGAACCCGTTCATGGCTCGATGCGCTCGCAGCCTTCCTCAATGACGCGCTCGAAGGCATCCGCTTCCGCGGCAGTCATGCAACCAAAGGAAGCGTCGAATGCTGCCTGTCGATCAGCCGCCGCTGTATCGCGCATCTGATGAACGAAATCCGCCACCTTTTGGAGTGCCGTTGCGGGCAGTGCTTCCAAATCGGCGATGATGGCTTGTTGAGCTGTCATGACTGAATACCTGATCCAAAACCACCTAGATTGCAAGGATGCAGGCGGATGACTGAATCAACTTTTGAAATCTTCCGGGAACCTCTCAGCCAGCACACAGTCCAGTTTTCAGAGGATATGCTAAAGGCCGCGAATCTGGACTGCTCCGACATGTCGGAGCTTTTCACTGGCCGACATGTCGGCCAGTGAAAAGCGGTGACATGTCACCGCAGTCCGAGAGAATTTCACCACCGCTCTTCATCGGCCTCGAATATCTGCTTGTGCCTCAGCCACTACTTTTCCAATCTCCCATCAGATCGGGAAATTCAACAGCCGCTCTTTTCCTCCCCATGAAAACGCTATCCCGCTTCTGCGCCACGCTTCTCTTCCTCCTGCCCCTTTCTTCCCCTGCCCAAGTCAACAGCGGCAGCAATGGCAGTGACGGTGCCTTGAACCCGACCGCCAACCTCGTCATCGACATGGCGGATCACCCGGATGGGATTTACCACTACACGTCGGTAAATGTTCCGGCCGGGGTGGATGTGAGTTTTATCCCGAATGCGGGGAACAAGCCGGTGGTTTGGCTAGTGCAGGGCGATTGCACGATTAGTGGTCAAATCTATATTTACGGAGCATGGCCGCCCGTGGAGCCTTCCCGCCGGGCACCGGGAGGTTATTTGGGCGGAAATGGTGGTAGTAATCCTACCCCTGGAGGCGGGCCGGGTGGAGGTCCTGTCATCGGACCCTCATTTGGATGTGCTTCATTTGCAACACTTGGATCGGGACCAAATCCTGGGTCGATCTATGGAAATGCATACTTGATACCATTGATTGGAGGATCCGGCGGGGGAGGTCGTGAGGGTGGAAACGGTGCTGGTGGGGGAGGCGGGGGAGCAATTCTTGTAGCTTCAAGCGGCACCATTACTTTTAACGGTATTATAGGTGCATGGGGAGGCTGGGGTGGAGGCGGTCCCAATTATGCTGGGACTGGTTCCGGTGGGGCTGTCAGATTTGTCGCGTCCACTATTTCAGGGAATGGCTTAATCAAAGCTTTGGGAGACAATCAAAATAGTAGTACCACGAATTTAGGTGGATCTGGCAGAATTAGATTCGACACACTACAGAATAATTTTAGCGGCCAGATTTTCGGGAATTTCACCCATGGCTTCCAACCCATCATCCTCCCAGCCGCAGGCCAAGGCGTTCAGCTATCCATCGCAAGCATCGCAGGCAACGCTGTTTCCTCAAATCCCTCCGGCGTTCTGGTCAATCCCGACGTGATCATTCCCGCCCAGCAGGCCAACCCGATTCCCATCGTCGTCAACTGCAATAACATCCCGCTGAACTCGGAGATTTCCGTGATTGTCCATCCCGCCAATGGCCCGGACGTGCAGGCCGTCGCCACTAACAACGCCGGAACCTTGGCCGCGAGCACGGCAACCGTTTCCCTAAACATGCCGCGCGGCGGCGGCATCATTTACGCGAAGTGCGTGAGCGGCCTTGCCGGGCTGGGTGCCGATACCTCGTCGAAGGAGCTGCGAACCAAATCACTCGCCGAGACCGGTTGGACAGCGGATGGTGAACGCTTCGCGAAAGTCGAAGTCACCGCCGCTCTCGGAGGCCAGCAGCAAATCGCGTATATCAGCGAGACGGGCAAACGCTACGAACTCGGTTCGCGATAGTTCATCTCCCCACGATTTGCCGCACATGAGCATCCGCCAATCACGGGATTTAAGGAGAGGGGACACTCTTGTCCCCTCTGGATGGCTGACGACAGGAGTGTCGTCACTCCTTATCGCGGTGCTATTCCTCACTCTCGCTTCCCGGACTCTCGGCGTGGATGACGATGCGTTTTCCAAGCCCGTCAGTTTCCAATATCTCAACTCCCTCGACGATTCTCCCGCCACTTCTCCGATCATGAGTCCGGTGGTGAGCTATCAGTATTTCGACTGGCCGGGCGACGAGAATCTGACGTTTCAATTCACTCCCCAAGTCAGCTACTACTTTGGCGGCGGGGTCAGTTTGGCTCTCACCGGAGTCGTTAAGAACAATTCCGGGATACCGATTCCGGAAGCCGTAGTGATGCTGCAACGCCACAACGCGATCTTCTGGGAAGGCGTCACCAACGCCGCTGGCAGCTTACCCGCCGCGACGCTTCCCGCCGGGAACTTCAACGTGAAGGTGAGCAAACCGGGATACACCACGTTGATAAAAAGCGTTCCCGGAGATGCAGGAGGCCCGCTTTTCCTCAATCTCACTCTGCACCCAGCCATGGACTTGCCCGCGCTGGCAACGGTGAACCGCAGCCCTGCCGAAACGGCGATCCGGCAGCTATCTCCGCCGGACCCGGCAGTCACAAGACCAGCCGCCTTCAAGGTCTTCTCGGGCACTGGATTTACACAAAATGGAGTCATTAATTCGAACCGGATGAGTATCGTCATCAGTCACGGCTGGAATTTAGGAGGTGGCTCTGCAATCGCTGGCTGGCCGACGACGCTTGCTTACCAGATCGCGAATCAACACGCGTTGAGCGGGGGTCCGCCGAATATCATTGTTTGGGACTGGAGCGAGTTGGCAAACACGCCTGCGCCGCCCATCGATCAAGCGTGTTATCAGGGCGAATATCTCGGCAAGGCACTCCAATCGGTGTTGGGAACGGGCTACAATCAGCGTCTTCATTTCATCGGTCACAGCTTGGGAACCATCGTGAATGCCTACGCGTGCGACTACGTGCATGGATCGTTTCCCCGGAGCAGCAACAATCCGGCGATTTCATGGAATCGGAATCTGACCCAACCTCATGTGACGATTCTGGACGAAGCGGAAATCGCCTCAGTTTTCGGCCAGAGCGTGATTACCTCTACGACGATAGGCTGGAAGATCGCCCAAGCAAAGGGAGCCTTGCTCGCTGGTGGAGTGGCGGCGGCAAGGGATTGGAAGAACCCGGTTCCGGTCTCAGCGGCATGGACGGACAACTACATTTCACTCGTCGGCGTGCAGCGAGACGATGCGGTGAATGTCTGTCTGCTAGCGGACGCCTACAGCTACAACATCCGCAATCCAAAAGCAGGGCTGGAATCCGCTCACGCTTACTCGCACCAATGGTATCTGAATTCCATCGGCGCGAGTGGCACGTATCCGCAGATTGGCTTTCGAAGTTCGTATGAAAGCAGTCTCACTTTTCCACCGAGTGGCACCGGGAAAACACCCGGCAGCCTGTGGTATGAAAATCTGGATACCACGGAGCCGCTGGATCTTCGATACGTCGCCAATCCAGTGCCGCACGAGGCACAACTGAAGCTGCTGAGTTTCTTGTCCGTATCTGCCGGAGCACAAACTGGGGCGTTGGTTGGCGATCCCATTTTAAGAGGCTACGAAGCTGGAATCAACTGGGTGGGCGATCTCGGAGGAACCGTGATCGTAAAGACGGGACAGGTGACTGCTTCCGTAAAAGAGAAGATCGGCAATGGATGGGATGCCGCGCTGGATGTAGTTTCCACGATCAATCCTGATGTTGGATTTCTCGGAAATATCGTGGTTCCCTCGCTGAGATTGCTACTGAGCACATCGATGCCGGGAGTGTCATCAAGGGCAGCGCGAGGATCGTTTTCTTCAGTGTCAGCATCAGCCTCTCCGCCGCAGGCTTGGGTTCCTCTACAAATTCCAGCGGATGCTGCCTTCTTGGTGTTTGATTTCACGGTAACGGGAGATCCCGGCGAAGATCAGATCGTGTGCGCGATCAATGAGCAGAATCTTCTGACGCTTCCCGCCCGATTCGCTCCAGATGGCAGCCCGGTGAGCACGGATTTTCTGGATGTGTCCGCCTTCGCCGGGCAGGAGGTGGAAATTTATTTCGGACTGATCGGTGGTAGTTCCAGCGACAGCACGCTAGCGATTGACGGGATAAGGTTCGTGACCGTGCCGACACCTAAGTTGGCCGCAACGGTGGTGGGAGATCAGATCCGCCTGAACTGGCCCGCTGCTGCGGCAGGCTGGGTTCTCCAGCGCAATCCCGGCCTTTCGCCAGAAAACTGGGAAGATGTGACGTTGCCAGAAACGGTGACGACCGTTGAGGGAGTGGTGACGCTGGAGCGACCGCGCTCATTGCAGAAGGAGTTTTTCCGACTGCGGCGGGTGGAGTGATCGCGACCCTATGGCATACCTATCACGCCACCAAAGACCGAATGCGTTCGAGTACATCGGCCTGTTCCTAACGGGCGGCGGCGAGGTCGTGCATGTGTTGGAGGTTGAGCCAGTATTCGGGAGGCGTGCCGAAGTATTTGCCGAGGCGCAGCGCGGTAGCGGCGGTGATGCCCTGACGGCCCTTGATGATGGCAGTAATCCGGCTTTGGGGCAGGCCAGTGTCCTGTGCGAGCCGGTACTGGATGATACCCAAGTCGCCGAGTGCTTCCTTGAGCGTTTTGCCGGGATGGGGATTGTGGTGGAGTGGGGCTGCTTTCATGGCGGGAAACGGAGAGTTTGAGTCCGAGAACACATCTGGACTACTCCGAATCGCCCCGCCAATGGCCATCAGGCATTCCTGAGATGTTGTCGGACCCAAGAGGGATTCCTCCGGCAATCCACAACGGATCGCACACGGACAGTTTCCGATTCCAGAGTGTAGTAGATGGCAAATGGAAAGCGCTTGGACAGGGCGCGATGGAGATTTTTGTAAGCCTTGCGATGGATGCCCCCGAAGAATCGAAGGGAGTCGATGTCCGAGTAAAGCGTATCGAGGAAATAGTTGCCGAGGCCAGTTTCCTGCGATTCGTAGAAGTGGTAACCGTCGATCAAGTCGCCTTGGGCGAGATCGAGGAGTTCGAGTTTCACGAGATGGCTTCCTTGATTTGGAGTTTCGCGGTTTCCCAGTCGATGAATTTGGCTTTGCCGTCCCGAATGAGTTGTTCGCGCTCGTCGAGAAGATCCATGTGCCATTGAGGGACTTCCAGTTCGGCTTCCAACGGGGCGATACCATCCCATAAGACTTCCATCATTCGCAGTTTTTCATGGAATGGAAGATCTTGGATTTCCGCGAGTGCGATCATGTGGATTTAAATACTAGAGATCTGGGTATGAGACAACCCAAGATATTCCAAGACCGCCGCCGCTTGACCTTGCCGTTCCCCGCTCTATGACTGGCGGGCAACCGCGCACCATGGTAAAAAGCAAAAAGCCCATCATCCTCTTCGCGGCGGTCGCTCTCGCACTCATCATCACCTTTTTCGGTGTGAGGCATTTTTTCCAACCGGATTCGAAAATAAAGCCAGCCATCGCCAAAGCCGATCCGGCTGCCCCCGTCATCCCGCCCGAAGACGAGGTCCACGCCCAGTATGCAGGTTCCGAGACTTGCAAAGAATGCCACGCCGCCGCCTTCGCTGACTGGCATCCATCCAATCACGGCCAAGCCGAACGCCTCATTTCCCCGGAAAAAGACCACGCCGCGTTCTCGCCAAAACAAACCCTCACTCACGGCAAAGAAACCTCCGAAGCCTTTGTCGATGCCGATGGACTCGCGAAAATCCTCACCCTCGGCCTCGACAAACAACACCGCGCCTACCAGCCCACTCGCGTCATTGGCAACGATCCGCTTCGCCAATTCCTCATCCCCGCGCCCGGCGGACGCCTCCAAACCTGCGATGTCACCCTCGACCCCGCGAAGAACGAATGGTTCGACGTTTATGGAAATGACGACGAACGCGCTCCCGGCGATTGGGGCCACTGGACCGGCCAAGGCATGAACTGGAACGCCATGTGCGCCACTTGCCACAACACCCGCGTCAGGAAAAACTACGAGCCGCGCACGAACAGCTACCACACCACCATGGCCGAGATGTCCGTCGGTTGCGAATCCTGCCACGGCCCGATGAAAGACCACGTCACTTGGCAGAAAAAACCGCCCACCAGCCCGCACAAAGACCCGACAATCAAAAAATTCACCCGCGACCAACAAACCGAGACCTGTGCCGCCTGCCACTCCCGCCGCGGCGAACTCACGGGCGATCCCGTCCCCGGCGAGCCATTTCTCGACCACCACCGCCTCACCCTCACCGACGAGACCGACACCTTTTACCCCGACGGCCAAGTCCAAGGCGAAAACTACGAATACTCCGCCTTTCTCTCTAGCAAGATGCACCACGCCGGCGTCCGCTGTGCGGATTGCCACGATCCGCACTCGAACAAACTCCTCACTCCCGGCAACCAAGCCTGCATGAACTGCCACGCTGGCGGACGCCCAGATTTCCCCACCGCCCCCGTCATCAATCCCACCGCCCACAGCCACCACGGTGCGGACAGCACCGGAAACCAATGCGTCTCCTGCCACATGCCCGTCACCACCTACATGCAGCGCGACCCACGCCACGACCACGGTTTCACCATCCCCGATCCCAAACTCACCCTCGAACACAACGTCCCGAACGCCTGCAACCGCTGCCACACCGACAAAGACGCCGCCTGGGCCGTCACCGCTATGAAAGGCTTCTACGGGGAAAAACCCGACCGCCCCACTCGCACCCGCGCCCTCCTCATCGCCCAAGCCCGCCAAGGAAATCCCGCCGCACGCGACGGCCTCGTCCAACTCCTCGCCACCGAAACCATCCCCGCTTGGCGCGCCACCATCTGCCACCTTCTCGCCCGCTGGACACTCCAAGAACCCGTCACCGCTGCTTTGTTAGGAAAAATTTCCGACACCAGCCCGCTCGTCCGCGAAGCCGCCGTCCGCGCCCTCGGCATCGCTGTCCGAGAAAATAACACCACCGTCCGCGATGCACTCAAACCCTTACTCGACGATCCCATCCGCGCCGTCCGCATCGCCGCCGCATGGGCACTCTGCGCCACCGTCGATCTCAACTCCCGCGCCGGCAAGGAACTCGTGCATATGCTCGATCACAACGCCGACCAACCCACAGGCCGGATGCAGCTCGCCCAGTTCGCCTCACTGCGCGGCGACAACCCATCCGCCATCCGCCAAATGCAAAAAGCCATCCAGTGGGATCCGAACTCACCACCCTTTCACCACGACCTCGCCATCCTCCTCAGCACCACCGGCGATTCCAAAGCTGCCGCCGATTCCCTGAAAAAAGCCATCGCCCTCGATCCCGAAAACCCCGAGTACCACTTCAAGCTCGCCCTCTGTCACAACGAACTCAGCGATCTCCCGGCCACCATTTCCGCCCTCGAAAAAACCCTCAAACTCGATCCCACCTACGCCCGTGCTTGGTATAACCTCGGCCTCGCCTACCACAGCACCCAGCAACCTCAACGCGCCATCGAAGCCCTCCGCAAAGGCGAAGCCGCCGAGCCATCCGATGCCTCCATCCCCTACGCCCGCGCCACCATCCACGCCCAGCTCGGCCAGA